>CAJOCS010000008.1 GCA_905233655.1 uncultured Bacteroidales bacterium
GTCCTGAGAAGAAGCGGATTGAGATGTCCGGTGGAGACGAAGAAAGTGTCCTGCATCTCGCGGGCAGGGTGGTTCGGAGGAAAGTTGAGGGCTTCGAAAACATGGTAATCGTCCTCAATCTCAGGACCTTCCGCCACGTCGTAACCCACTTTGCGGAAAATATCCACAATCTCCTGGCGAACTATGGAAACCGGATGCCTTGAACCCAGCGGCATGGCGTCGCCCGGCATGGAAAGGTCTTCCTTCGGGGCCGATGCAGCCTCCGCCACGCCCACGCTCTCCTTGAGCTCTTCGATCTTGGCCATGGCGCTCTTCTTGAGTTCGTTGAGCTTCTGGCCGTATTCCCTCTTGAGCTCGGGAGCTACGGTGCGGAACTCCTCCATGAGGGCGGTGATGGAGCCTTTCTTGCCAAGCAGGCGGACGCGGGCGTCCTCCACCTCTTTCTGGGAGGAAACTTTCAGTTCATTCAGTTCACGGAATATCTGTTCAATAGCTTCTTTCATGGTCGTTTGCTCTTTTCAAACCGCAAATTTACGAAAATTATTGCGAATTTCTTTTCCTTGCGCGCTTGTCTCGTGCAGCCTGGGCGCGCTTGCCGCCGGTTTTCCAGTATTTCTTCCACTGATCTTCGGTGAAGAAGCGATGGTAGGCGTCGTCGATGTTCTGCATCCAACGGTCCTGCACGTTCATGTAAAGGTCGGCGTTTCCAACCCTTGCCTGTGACATCCCGTTCACTTCTTCGTACATGGCGTGGAGGTCGTGATTGAGGACGGAGTCCACATAGAACTCCTGCCACGGCTCCAGATCCAGAAGTGAAGTGAGACGCTGCACCTCCCTGTCGATATAGTCCATTAACTGCCGTTCCTGCTGCTCCTGGGAGGGCTGCTGAGTGTTTTGTGCCCGGGCCGGCAAAATTAGCAGGCTAAACAGTGCGGCGCAGGCCAAGAAACGATAAAATTTCATATATTTGCAAATTGTAGCTAAGGCACAAAATTACACAAATAATTGAAAAAAGCACATAAACCGTGAAGAAATCGCTCATATCGGCCATTGGGGTAGCCCTGCTTTTCATTGCGGGCGAAACCACAGGCCTCTGTTGCACAAACGTGATAGTAACACAGGGAGCAAGCCGCGACGGCTCCGTTCTGGTGTCGTACGCCGCCGACTCCCACTACCTCTTCGGCGAGCTCTACTATCATCCTGCGGCCGACTGGTCGCCCGGTTCGCTCCTGAAGATATACGAATGGGATACAGGACGTTATCTTGGTGAAATCGAACAGGTAGCCCACACCTACCAGACCGTGGGCAACATGAATGAGAACCAGGTTATCATCACCGAGACCACCTGGGGCGGACGCGAGGAACTCGTGGACCGCCGCGGCCGCATCGACTACGGCTCCCTCATTTACGTGGCCCTTCAGAGGGCGACGTCGGCCCGCGAAGCCATCGACATCATCGTGGATCTTGCGAACACCTACGGTTATGCCTCTGAGGGAGAGACATTCTCCATTGCCGACAAGCACGAGGCCTGGATCATGGAGCTCTGCGGCAAGGGTATGAACATCCGCAACAACGTGAATGTGAACAAGGGCATCGTGTGGGTGGCGATGAGGGTTCCCGACGGAGCCATCTGCGCCCATGCCAACCAGGCCCGCATCGGCAAGTTCCCCATGGACGACCCCGACAACTGTCTCTTTGCCCCGGACGTGATTACCTTCGCCCGCCGCAAGGGCTACTTCGACGGCGAAGACAGCGAATTCAGCTTCAAGAAGGCCTACTGCCCGGTCGATTTCGGCACCGTGAGGGGCTGTGACGCCCGCGCCTGGAGCGCCTACAACATCCTCACCGACGGCTGGTTCTCCTTCTACGACGAGAACGGCAACGGAGTAACCCGCGACGCCTTCTCCTACCTCGACTACGTCATGGGCCGGAACTTGGACGGGGATATGCCCCTCTTCGTTTTCCCCCGCCGCAAGGTTGGCGTAAAGCAGCTTGCCGACGTTATGAGGGACCATTTCGAGGGTACTCCAATGGACATGAGCCAGGATATCGGCGCAGGCGGAAACGCCCTTCCGTACCGCTGGAGGCCGATGGAATTTGAATTTGACGGCCACACCTACGTGAACGAGCGCGCCATCGCGACTCAGCAGACCGGTTTCTGGATGGTGGGCCAGGCACGCAACTATGTACCCGACGTGGTGGGAGGCATCCTCTGGTTCGGTACCGACGATGCAGCCACTTCCTACCTTACCCCCATCTACACCAGCATCACAAGAGTTCCGGAATGTTTCCGCGAAGGAAACGGCGACCTGCTGCACTACAGCGCAACGTCGTCCTTCTGGATTAACAACCGCATCTCCAACGCCTGCTACAGGATGTACAACATCATGGCTCCCTATGTGAGGGAAAGGATAGACGCCTTTGAAACCGACCAGATGGAGCGCCGCACCCATTCGGTGGACAGCATGGCCGTGGTTATGTACAATCAGGTTGTGGTGCGCCTGCAACGGAAGATGTCTTCCAACCGGACCACCATGGTTTCCCGCAAACCCTTCAAGGACGTAATCCGCTACGTCACCGACTACAGCGTGAACACCGCCCAGCAGCAGTTCGCGGCCTGGGCCGCCCTGGAGGAGGAACTCCTTGTAAAGTACATCGACGGTAACGTGAAACCCCAGAATGCCGACGGCAGCTTCTCCCACTCCGACTACAGCGAAGGCATGCCCGACCACATCGACCAGCCCGGCTATACCGAACTCTGGAAGGAAACTGTGGCGCAGGAGCACGGAGAAGTGATTCTGGTTCCCGAGAATTAACAAACTAAAACTTATAACTCAATGTTGGATTATCTATTTTACCTTGTTCCGGCGGCGTCGGTGCTGGCACTGTTCTTTGCCTGGTTCTTCTTCCATCAGATGAAGAAAGAGAGCGAAGGAACCGTGACGATGAAAGAAATCGCTCAGTATGTACGTGAAGGCGCAATGGCCTATCTGCGTCAGCAGTACAAAGTAGTTATCATAGTGTTCATAGTGCTGGCGGCTCTGTTTGCCGTCCTGGCCTATGGATTCGGCGTTCAGAACCCCTGGGTTCCCTTCGCCTTCCTCACCGGAGGTTTCTTCTCCGGCCTGGCGGGCTTCGTTGGCATGAGAACGGCCACCTACGCTTCTGCGCGTACGGCCAATGCCACCATGCGTTCGCTGAACTCCGGCCTTAAGATTGCCTTCCGCAGCGGCGCCGTCATGGGCCTCACCGTGGTTGGCCTCGGCCTTCTGGACATTGCTATCTGGTGGAGCGTGCTGAAGATTTTCTATGACCCTTCCGATGCACAGAATCTGGTGATTATCACCACCACCATGCTCACCTTCGGCATGGGTGCCAGCACCCAGGCCCTCTTCGCCCGTGTGGGCGGCGGCATCTACACCAAAGCCGCCGACGTGGGAGCCGATATCGTGGGCAAGGTCGAGCAGGACATCCCCGAGGACGACCCCCGCAACCCCGCCACCATCGCCGACAATGTGGGCGACAACGTGGGTGACGTAGCCGGCATGGGCGCCGACCTCTATGAGAGCTACTGCGGCTCCATCCTCGCCACCATGGCTCTGGGTGCATCGGCCTTCTTTGCCGACGGCACCGCCGTGCAGCTGCGCGCCATCATGGCTCCGATGATGATTGCCGCAATCGGCGTGGTTCTGTCGATTCTGGGTATTTACGTCGTGCGCACCAAGGAAGGCGCTTCGCTCAAGGACCTCCTCGGTTCGCTGAGCCGCGGCACCAACCTGAGCGCCATTCTCATCGCCGTTCTCTCCTTCGGCGTGTTCTGGCTCCTTGGCTTCCCCAACTGGTGGCAGCTGTCGCTGAGCGTCGTGAGCGGCCTGCTCGCAGGCGTGATAATCGGCAAAATCACCGAATACTACACCTCCCATTCATATAAGCCCACTCAGGATCTGGCGGAAAGCGCCCAGACCGGCCCCGCAACCGTAATCATCAACGGCGTGGGCCTCGGAATGGTTTCCACGGCCGTGCCCGTAGTCACCATCTGCTGCGCCATCCTTCTTGCCTATGGCTTCGCCACCGGCTTCAACTTCGGCGTTGATACGCTTAGCCTCGGCCTTTACGGCATCTCAATCGCCGCCGTGGGCATGCTTTCCACCCTTGGAATCACCCTCGCAACTGACGCCTACGGCCCCATTGCCGACAACGCCGGCGGCAACGCCCAGATGAGTGAACTCGACCCTTCCGTGCGTGAGAAGACCGACATCCTGGATTCCCTCGGAAACACCACCGCAGCAACCGGAAAGGGCTTTGCAATCGGTTCCGCCGCCCTCACCGCCCTGGCCCTCCTGGCATCCTATATCGAAGAGATAAAGATCGGGCTCGGCCACATCGGCAAAAACACAATCGAAGTGGGCGGGCAGGTAGTTGAGACCGTCAGGGCAAGCATTACCGACATAGTCGGATACTACGACATCACCCTTATGAACCCCATGGTTCTGGTGGGCGTGTTCATCGGTGCAATGATGGCCTTCCTCTTCTGCGGCCTCACCATGAAGGCCGTGGGACGTGCTGCGGAGAAGATGGTGGTTGAAGTCCGCCGCCAGTTCCGCGAGATTGCAGGCATCCTCGAAGGCAAGCAGAGGCCCGACTACACTTCCTGCGTACGCATTTCCACTAAGGCCGCGCAGCATGAGATGATATTCCCGTCACTTCTTGCAATCATAGTTCCCATGCTGGTGGGCGTCATTCTCGGCCCTGCCGGCGTGATAGGCCTTCTTGCAGGCGGTCTGGGCGCTGGCTTTGTGCTGGCCATTTTCCTCGCCAATTCCGGCGGCGCCTGGGACAATGCCAAGAAGTATGTCGAGGAGGGTAATTTCGGAGGAAAGAACTCTTCCAGCCATCATGCCACCGTCGTGGGCGACACCGTGGGTGACCCGTTCAAGGACACCTCGGGGCCTTCCCTGAACATTCTCATCAAGCTCATGTCAATGGTCTCTATCGTTATGGCCGGCCTGACTGTGATGCTGCATTAATCTGTGAAGGCAAGACAGGTATTATTATTCATTGCAGGCGTATTCGCCGCGCTGGGCATCCTCTGGGTGGCCTGGCCGGCGAATGGCGTAGCTGCGGGTCCGCTTACCCTGCGTTTTGCCTCGCTCGAGGAAGACATTGCGGCCGCAAACGAAGTGAAAGTGGATGTAGACTCCGTGCTGAGCGGAATCGGCCGCCGCTTTGCAATGCATGCCGACACCCTTGAGTTCTATCACGACTTCTTCTACGAGAATCCCGACAGAATATATCTTCCCGGCAACGACTACCGCTTCTTCGACCCCGTTTTCCGCGGGATGGAGAGCGCCCGGAGAAACGGTAAAACCGTTCGCGTTCTGCATTACGGAGACTCCCAGATTGAGATGGACCGTATTTCGCAGGATTTGCGCCAGGCGCTTCAGGAGCGTTTCGGCGGCGCGGGCACGGGCCTCTTCCCGGCGCTGTCCAATGTGCCGTCGGCTTCGATTCAGAAGTCGGCTTCGGGTGGATTCGTCCAATACACCATGTACGGCGACTCCACCACGATGCGAGCCGGTCATAGCCGCTACGGTCCTCTGGCCCAGGTGGTTCAGCTCTCCGGCGGAGGCACCCTGTCGCTGCGCTCAAGTACATCGCGCAACGCCCGTCCCGGAACGCAGACCTTCAGCAGCGTGTCGGTGCTTTACGGCAGGGCGTCTCGCAATTTCAGCGTAAAGGCCGTCTCCGACACCCTCAAGCCCGAGGCCGATGTCCGGACGCTTGAATCGGGCCTCAGCCTCGCCACCTGGCGCTTCTCCCGTCCGGTGGCGAAAGCGCGCATTTCCTTCAGCGGAAATGCCGAAATCTATGCCGTCGGGGCCGACGGTGAAAGCGGCGTCGCCGTCGACAATATCCCGCTCAGAGGCTGCTCCGGCACCATTTTTACCCGCATTTCCCCGTCGCTGATGAGCGAGAGCGTGGAGCTGGAAAACGTTCGCCTCATAATACTCCAGTTCGGCGGAAACTTCATGCCGGTGGCAACGTCGAGCCGCGCCATTTCCAATTATCAGGACAGGATTGCGGAGCAGATAAACTACTTCAGGGAGCAGGCGCCGGACGCCAGGATCCTGTTCATCGGCCCGTCGGATATGGGCAAGAGCGTGAACGGACGAGTGGTAACATGGCCGCGTCTTCCGGAGATGGTGGATTCCCTAAAGGCGACGGCCCTTCGCAACGGAGCCGCCTACTGGGACCTTTACAGGATGATGGGCGGCGAGAATTCCATGGCCCAGTGGGTCAAGCACCGTCCGCCCTATGCCGGAGCCGACCACATCCACTTCACGCCCGCCGGAGCCAAGGTGGTGGGCGAAACGCTAAGCCGTTCCCTACTTACATATTATGACTTCTACCGCCTCAGGAAAACCATTCCCCAGGCCGTAATAGACAGGGCGATGACGGAGTGAGGCGGCTGGTTTCCATAGTTCTGGCCTTGTTTCTGGGCTCCCTCGCGCTTTCTGAGGCGCGCGGGCTTCCGCGTTATCCCTTCGTGCATCTCGAGGAGAATCACCTCCGTTTTCCCGGAGGCCCGTCGCCCGAATACCGGGAATTCTACCTCAAGCTGGACACCCTGGTTCACAGCGGCAGGGGAGACGTGCGTATTCTGCATGTGGGAGGTTCCCATGTCCAGGCCGGAACCTGGAGCGAGAGGCTCCGCCGGCGTTTTCTTTCGCTGCGTTACGGAATGGACGGCGGCAGGGGACTTGTTTTCCCCTTCAGCGCCGCCGGAACCAATACTCCAACGGGTTACAATTCCTCATACACAGGCAACTGGACGGCCTCGAAGTGCCTGCATCCCGACACCCGTACCGGCCTCACCGGCATGACCGTGACGGCGGCCGACACGTCGGCAAGGGTGGTAATAGACCTCATGCCGAGGGACAACCGTCCGCACCAGGTGCGCTACAGCTTCAACCGGGTGGACGTAATGGGCTACGGCGACATGGAGCCCGTCCTACTGCTTCATGGGAAGGACACCATCCGCGGGGTCGGTGCCCGGGGTTTCTGGCATTTCGACCTGCCCTGCTATACCGACTGGTTCCAGATGGCCTTCTACAGGCCCGGCGGCAGCTTTACGCTAAAGGGACTGTATCTTGACCGCAGCGACGGCGGGCTCACTTTCAACGAGGCCGGAGTGAACGGAGCCGCCACCTCCTCGTGGCTTCGTTGCGACGACTGGGAGCAGGACCTGAGGCGCGTGATGCCGGACCTGGTGATTTTCTCGATAGGCATTAACGACATTCAGGGAACCGATTTCGATGCGGCCCGTTTCAAGGAAAACTATCGCTCGCTAATAAGGAAGGTCAGGCGTGTGAACCCGCGCTGCGCCATCCTTTTCACAACCAATAACGACAGCTGGAAACGCCGCGATATCAATCCTTTCACCGGGGATATCGTACTGGCGTTCAGGGAGCTTGCACAGGAGTATCACGCCGCCTACTGGGACCTTTATGCCATAATGGGTGGCTATGGCTCCATGGCCACATGGCAGGAAGCCGGGCTTGCCCAGTCCGACAAGATTCACTTCACTTCCGAGGGATACAAACTCCTCGGAGACCTCCTTTTCGAGGCTATTATGGAAAGGCCGAGGTGATGGTCTGGAATGTCATACGGGAGTTTTTCATGAACCTGTTCGCCTTCGACCAGGCTCATCCGCTGCTGTTCACCCAGTTCTATTTCTGGGCCTTCTTCGCCCTGGTGTTCGCGGTGTTCTCGCTCTTCCATTCGAAGCCTCTGCTGCGCAACGGATACCTCTTTGCCTGCTCGCTTTTCTTCTATTACAAAACCAGCGGAGTGTTCCTTGCCCTGCTGCTGTTCGTGATAGTCTACAACTTCCTGGTGGCGAAACGTCTGCACAAGACGCAGAACGAGCGCTGGCGCAGCTTCTGGGTGGTTCTGAGCGTAGTCGTGGACCTTGGCGTGCTGGCCTATTTCAAGTATGCCTACTTCCTGGTGGATTTCGTGAACAACCTGCTCGGAACCTCCATACAGGTACGCGACGTACTTGGTGAACTGCTCAACGGCCTCACCGGAACGTCTTTGTTCAGGGTAGACGCCATAATACTGCCCGTGGGCATTTCCTTCTTCACCTTCCAGGCGGTGAGTTACATCGTGGATGTGAAGAGACGGAAAATCACACCGGTTGAGAACTTCCTGGATTTCGGTTTCTACCTCTCCTTCTTCCCCCAGCTGGTAGCGGGCCCCATAGTCCGTGCCGTGGAATTCGTGGAGCAGCTCCACAAGCCCTACAACGTGAGCCGGCGCTGGTTCGGCATAGGCGTATTCTGGATAATGAACGGTCTGCTGAAAAAGCTTATCCTGGCCGACTACCTCGCCGTGAACTTTGCCGACCGTGTCTTTGAGAACCCCCTGATGTACAGCGGCTTTGAGAACCTCAGCGCCCTCTTCTGCTACTCCCTCCAGGTCTATGCCGACTTCTCCGGCTACACCGACATCGCAACGGGCGTGGCGATGCTCATGGGCTTCTACCTCCCGAAGAACTTCAACTCGCCCTACAAGGCCCGCAGCACCCAGGAATTCTGGCGCCGCTGGCACATGACTCTCAGCCGCTGGCTGCGCGACTACCTCTATATCCCGCTTGGCGGCAACCGCAATGCATCGGCCGGCACCTTCATCATCATCTTTGCGATAGCGGTGATTGGTTCCTTCCTCAGCGGCAGCTGGTGGGTGGCCCTGGGGGTGGCGGCCTTGAGCGCCGGAATCGGCATCTGGGCCTGGCTGCGCCCCGCCGACCGCAAACTCATTACCACTAACATCAACAGCATGAACACCATGCTGCTTGGCGGCCTGTGGCATGGTGCAAGTTGGAATTTCATGATCTGGGGCGGCCTCAACGGGATAGGCATGGTCATCTACAAGATATGGACGAAGATGTCCATGTGGATGAAACTGCTAATCATAGGCGCGGTAACTGCGCTGTGCGGAATCTTCTCGCTCACACTGCATTACCCCGTGTGGAACATGTTCTTCGCATGGACTCTGGTTATCCTCGCTGGCACGCTTGTGAAAGCTCTGCTGCGGAGGCTTCGCGATGGGAAACCGATAGGATGGCTAGACAGCGCCTGGGATATATTCCAGACCTTTGTTTTCATCACCTTCACCCGCCTTTTCTTTCGCAGCGGTTCCAATCTGGATCCGGCGCTCGCCAACGAACAGGCCTGGAACACCGCCAAGAACATGGTGAACCAGATTGGCGGCGCATGGGACCTGTCGCTTGTGCCCGCAATGGCCTGGCAGCACCGCAGCGTGCTGCTTCTGTTTGTGGTGGGAATGATTATCCACTGGCTTCCGGAGCATTTCAAGAGGCGCTACCGCATTGTGTTCTCGCGCCTGCCCCTGCCGGTGATGGCCGCCGTGGTGGTTGGAATTATTGTATTCCTCTACCAGTTCATCACGGCCGACCTCCAGAGCTTCATCTACTTCCAGTTCTAGGCCAGAAGATTAGTAAGGGCGATAAAGTCTTCGACTGAGAGTTTTTCCGGCCTTTCAGAGAAAACCGGCTGAGAAAGGAACTCGGCCAGATTGTCGTCTGACCAGCCTTCACGCATGGCCTTGGCCTTTGCAAGGGGCTTCAGGGGGTTGCGCATCATCTTCCGGCGCTGCCCGAAGGCGGTTTTTACTACAGATTTGAAAAGGAATTCGTCGCAACCGAGATTTGTTCGTCCGTTTCGGCTGAGCCTTATCACGGCGCTTTCAACTTTGGGCGGAGGGGCGAAGCAGCCGCTGCCCACGGTAAAGAGGTATTCAATGTCGTACCAGGCCTGCAGCAGCACCGAGAGAATGCCGTAGGTCTTGCTGCCCGGCTTTTCGGCAATCCGTTCGGCCACCTCTTTCTGCACCATGCCCACAACTTCCGGGATTCTGTCCTTGTGGTCCAGGACCTTGAAGAAAATCTGCGAGGAGATGTTGTAGGGGAAATTGCCGATTATGCTGAAACTGTCCGGGAAGAGTTTTTCAAGCCTGAGAGTGAGGAAATCGGCCTCCATGAGACGGCCCTGCATACCCTGGAAGTGCGACAGGAGGTATTCCACGCTCTCGGAATCAATCTCCACCAGACGAAGGTCGATGTCGCTTCTCTGAATAAGGTATTGCGACAGTACGCCCATGCCGGGGCCGACCTCCAGAACCGACACTGGTGGCTGGCCACCGTGAAGCGCGTCCACGATGGCCCTCGCCACCTTCTGGTCGGTGAGGAAGTGCTGCCCGAGGGCTTTCTTTGCGCGGACTTCCACTATTTCTTTCTCCCGAAGAGTCCGCCGAGAATACTGCCTGCTGCGCCGAGCAGACCGCCGCCGGAAGAGCCTCCCTTGAGGGAGAGGAGGATGTCGTTGATATCCACATCGCCGTCGCCGTCCTGGTCTTTGATGAAGCCGGACAGTTTACCCATGATGCCGGGAATCAGTGCGGTGAGCGACGGAGCCAGCGAGCCCAGGTTGAGCTTGCCGATGACGTTCTTGTTAAAGAGGTTTCCGGCAAGCGAGGTGATGCCGCTTTTTGCCGCATCGGCCTTTCCGGTGAGAAGGTTACGGATTTCGTCGAGTCCTCCCGGTGTTGCAGCCGTCTGTGTGAGCGAGCCCAGAATTGAATCTGAAAGCCCACCGAGCACCTGGTCTTTAAGGTTTGCGGGGATGTCTACTTTTCCGGCCGCCGCCGTGACGGCCTTCTGAATGAAATCGCTGAGATTTGCCATGGCTATTTATTCATTAAATCCTGTTTCCACTCGTCGCCCACCTTGGAGAACGTCATCGTTTCGTCATCTTCAGTACCGTCCTTGAAAACGATATGGACTTTGACGGTGGCATTGTCCCCGTCGATGGTGGATTCGGTAATCTTGTAGCTCTTGATTCCGCCCTTGCCGGCAATTTCGGGAGCCACTTTTTCCTCGACCATTGCGGCAATCATGTGACGGCCTGAATCGGTGTCGAGGTTGAAGGTTTCGGCATAGCCCTCGTAATCGCCCTTCTGAAGGGCGGAAATGGCCTTTTTGGCTACGGCTTCGGGGCCGTTGGGGGAACAAGAGGCGGCGAGAATCGCAGAGAGGGCAATCGCCAGGAATAAGACAAGTTTTTTCATACGTGTTTTGTTGTTAAGGTTTAAAATGAATAGTAAACTTGGTTGCCCGAATACTCGAGCAGGTGTTCCGGAAGCAGCACGTCCCCGTTTATCCACAGCAGGTGAATGAAGCGGCGTCGGCCTTCCGAGAGGTCAATTCCGGCGGCGTCGGCATAAAGACGCCACACGAACTCGGTGCAATACACCCGCGAGCTGTCCTCCAGGCGGTAGTCGCCGTCAAAGCGGACGCTGTCTGCGACGGCCCGGAGGGCTTTCCCGCGAAGGGCCGCGACTGTGGCGCTGTCGGCAAGGCCGGTATGCACAAGGCATCCGCGAACGGCTCTTTCGGCCGAGAAAAACGCCCCCACATCCTCCATCTTCACTCGTTCGAAATCGTCTTCCCCCTCCGTTTCTCCCGGGACGGCATGAACCACCTTCCACGCCTCTCCATCCCTGAGCAGAAGGCCGATATGGCTGTACACGCCTTCCTCCTCCGCCGTTGTCACCGCCCTGCTGAACACCCCGCGTCCGCATCGGAAAGCGAGGTCGCCTTCAGCCATCTCCTCCGTCGGGAACTCCCTTTCCACCTGTGCGGAAGAGCAGCCCGGCGCCAATAGAAGGAGCCCAAGCAGTATGCACGGAGCTTTTCCCATTATCACACGTGCTCTACTTCCGGGTGAAGGGTAATTCCGTATTTCTGTTCAATCGTCTTGATTACTTTCTGTTCCAGGCCGATAATCTCTTCCGGCGAGGCGTCTCCGCTCGCATTCACAATCACCAGCGGCTGGTTCCGGTGCGCTCCTCCGAGAGTGGCGCCCTTGAAACCGCACTGCTCAATCATCCACGCGGCGGGAACCTTTATGCTGTCTCCCACAACGTAGTGCGGCACTTCGTAGTCGGGTCCGTTGTCGGCCTTCGCCGTTGCAACAATGCGCTCGAAATGCTCCCGGCTGATCACGGGATTGCAGAAAAAGCTTCCGGCGCTCCCGATTTCCTCCGGGTCCGGCAATTTCTTCCGGCGGATGTCAATGATGGTGTCCCTTATAATCTGGGGTGTGAGAGGCCCTTCCGGAAGGGCTTTGCGTATTCCGCCGTAGTCCAGCACAGGTTTCGGCTCCCTGCTCAGGCGGTATGTGACGGAGGTAATCACGAAGCGTCCTTTCCATTCCGTCTTGAAGCGGGAGGCGCGGTAACCGTAGGCGCACTCGGCCGGATCTATATCCACAAAACGGCCTTCCTCGCGGTCCCAGGCGTGGATTCCGGCAATTATGTCCTTCGCCTCCACACCGTATGCGCCGATGTTTTGAACGGCGCTGGCGCCCACTTCGCCGGGAATGAGCGAGAGGTTCTCCGGGCCCCAGAGGCCTTCCTCAGCTGCCCAGGCGCAGAAATCGTCGAATACAACTCCGGAGCCACATGTGACATAGCATGTGGCGGAGGTGTTCCCTTCAGGGGACATGTCTACCCCCGGACATGGGTAGGGGGAGGAGCCCGCCGCTTCAGCGGTGGGAGGGGCCGGAGTGAGCGAAGCGAACGGAGTTCCCCGGAAGGGGATACCTCCGCCAATGCTTACATGAAGTACGGTTCCGGGGAAGTCTTTGGTGAACAGCAGGTTGCTGCCTCCGCCCATCACCATCACCGGCTGCGGCAGGGCCTTCCAGTCGAGGGCCGTAAGGTCGGCCTCGTCGGTGATTTCCACATAGAGGGCGCAACGAACCTTCATGCGGAAGGTGTTGCGGGAAGAAAGGTCGTATGACGGATACCGGTTTATCATTCTGCCTTGGCGGGGTTCAGGGCAATCTGAAGCTCGTCCAGCTGGCTCTGGTCTATCTCGGACGGGGAGTCAATCATCACGTCGCGGCCCTGGTTGTTCTTCGGGAAGGCAATGTAGTCGCGGATGGTGTCCTGCCCGCCCATGAGGGCGCAAACGCGGTCGAAACCGAAGGCCAGGCCACCGTGAGGCGGTGCGCCGAACTTGAAGGCGTTGATAATGAATCCGAACTTGTATTCAGCCTCTTCGGGGCCAATCCCAAGCACCTCGAACATGCGCTTCTGCATGTCGGCATTGTGGATTCGGATGGAGCCGCCGCCGAGCTCGTTGCCGTTCAGGACGAAGTCGTAGGCATTGGCGCAGACGCGCTCCAGGTCGGCCTTTTCGTTGCTGTAGAACCATTTTTCGTGTTCCGGCTTCGGAGCGGTGAAGGGGTGGTGCATGGCATAGAAACGCTGGGTTTCGTCGTCCCACTCAAGCAGCGGGAAGTCCACAATCCAGAGCGGAGCGAACTCGGCGGGATTGCGAAGGCCCAGCCGGCCGCCCATTTCCAGACGGAGAACGCCGAGCATGGTCTGCACCTTGCGTTTGTTGGCCCCGGACATCACCAGCATCAAATCGCCGGGCTTTGCCTCGGCTGCCGCCACGAGCTTTTCAAGATCCTCGGGAGCGTAGAATTTGTCGATGGAGCTCTTGAAGGAGCCGTCGGCATTCACGCGCACATAGATGAGGCCCTTGGCGCCCACCTGAGGGCGTTTTACCCATTCGGTGAGTTCGTCTATCTGCTTGCGGGTGTACTCGGCCGCGCCGGGAACGCAGATTGCGCCGATGTATGCGGCGTCGTCCAGAACGCTGAAGCCTTTGCCCTTTGCAATGTCCGTGAGCTCGTGGATGGTCATGCCGAAACGCACGTCGGGTTTGTCGGAGCCGTAATTGTCCATGGCGTCGTACCAGCTCATGCGCGGAAGCGGGTTGGGAATATCCACGTTCAGCACATTCTTGAAGAGGGTGCGCATCATGCCCTCGAAGGTGTTCAGCACGTCTTCCTGCTCCACGAAGGACATTTCGCAGTCTATCTGGGTGAACTCGGGCTGGCGGTCGGCCCTCAGGTCCTCGTCGCGGAAGCACCTCACAATCTGGAAGTAACGGTCATACCCTGCGACCATCAGCAGCTGCTTGAAGGTCTGGGGGCTCTGCGGCAGGGCGTAGAACTGGCCGGGGTTCATGCGGGAGGGGACCACGAAGTCGCGGGCGCCTTCCGGGGTGCTCTTGATGAGGTAGGGGGTTTCGATTTCCATGAAGCCCAGGCTGTCCAGGTAGTTGCGGGTTTCGTGGGCAATCTTGTGGCGGAGCTCCAGCGCCCTCTTCAGAGGGTTGCGCCTGAGGTCCAGGTAACGGTACTTGGCACGGAGGTCTTCGCCGCCGTCACTCTCGTCCTCGATGGTAAAAGGAGGAGTAACGCTCTTGTTGAGGAGATTGATGCTCTCAAGCTTTATCTCAATGTCGCCGGTGGAAACTTTGGGGTTCTTCGCCTGCCTCTCGACCACTTCTCCGACGGCCTGGATAACGAATTCGCGTCCGAGGGAGGTGGCTGTCTCCACAAGGGGGGCGGGGGCATCGGCCTCAACGACGAGCTGTGTGATGCCGTAGCGGTCGCGAAGGTCAATGAATGTCATTCCACCGAGCTTGCGGGCTTTCTGTACCCAGCCTGCAAGCGTCACTTTCTGTCCTTTGTGCTCAATGCGGAGCTCTCCGCACGTGTGTGTTCTGTACATATTATAGCTATAGTTTCTTTCTGAAACACAAAAGTACGAATTTTTTACGTATCCTGTTGAAAAGTTTTTTACTATATTTGCAAGAATAGAGTAAGGCGACAATGTCAAAGTTTATTATCGAAGGCGGACACAGGCTGTCCGGAACCATAACTCCTCAGGGCGCAAAGAACGAAGCGCTGGAGGTAATAAGCGCGGTGCTTCTCACCGCCGAGCCGGTTACAATCACCAACGTCCCGGAGATTCTGGACGTAAAAAACCTCATAGAACTCCTCCAGAAGATGGGGGTAAAGGTTACCCGCCTTTCGAAGGGTGAGTACACCTTCCAGGCCGATGAGCTGGACACCAGCTACATCGAAACGGCCGAATTCGTGAGTAAATGCGCCGCTCTCCGCGGCAGCGTGATGGTTGTTGGACCGCTCCTTACCCGCTTCGGAAGCGCCTGGTTCGCAAAGCCGGGTGGCGACAAGATTGGCCGCCGCAGGGTTGACACCCATCTGGACGGCATGGTGAAGCTGGGCGCCGATATGGATTACGACGCTTCCCGCCGCGCCTTCCATCTCACCAGCCCCGACCGCCTTACCGGCCGGTACATGCTCCTTGACGAGGCCTCCGTCACCGGTACGGCCAATATCGTGATGGCCGCAGTGCTCGCAAAGGGCACCACAACCATCTACAACGCCGCCTGCGAACCCTATCTGCAACAGCTCTGCAAAATGCTCAACCGGATGGGCGCATTCATCGACGGAGTGGGCTCCAACCTGCTCAGAATCCATGGCGTGGAGAAGCTGCACGGCACATCCCACAAGATTCTGCCGGATATGATCGAGGTGGGTTCATTCATCGGCATGGCGGCAATCTGCCAGAGCAGCATCACAATCAAGGACGTCTCCTGGTACGACCTCGGAATCATTCCGGAGTCGTTCCGTCGCCTTGGAATAAAACTGGAGCAGCGTGGCGACGATATCTTTGTCCCCGCGCAGGACAGCTACGAGATTGAATCGTTCCTGGACGGCTCAATAATGACTCTTGCCGACGCCCCCTGGCCCGGCCTTACGCCCGACCTTCTGAGCGTGATGCTGGTGGTGGCCACCCAGTGCAAGGGCAGCGTGCTCATCCACCAGAAGATGTTCGAAAGCCGTCTCTTCTTTGTTGACCGCCTCATTGATATGGGTGCACAGATTATTCTCTGCGACCCCCACAGGGCGGTTGTGATTGGCCACGACCACAGGATTACCCTCAAGGCCGCGAAGCTGGTGTCGCCTGATATCCGTGCCGGTATCGCCATGCTGCTTGCCGCGATGAGCGCCAAGGGCACTTCTATCATAGACAATATCGAGCAGATAGACCGCGGTTACGAAGACATCGAAGGCCGCCTCAACGCACTCGGCGCCCATATTACCAGAGCATAGGATGAACAGCATCGGCAGAATTTTCCGCGTGAGCATTTGGGGTGAGTCCCATGGTGCCGGAGTGGGGGTGACCATAGACGGCGTAAAGCCCGGCCTGGCCCTCTCCGAGGCCGATTTCGAGACGGACCTCGCCCGTCGCCGCTCAGGCGTCCCGGGCACTACGCCCCGTCATGAGAGTGACGTTCCGGAGCTTCTGAGCGGAGTTTTCGAAGGCCATACCACGGGCGCGCCTATCACCGTCTTTTTCCGGAATACGGACGTCCGTTCCGCCGACTATGATTCCATTCGCGAGAAGCCCCGTCCGGGGCATGCCGACGCCGCAGCGGCCGTAAAATTCAACGGCTTCAACGACTATCGCGGCGGCGGACAGTTTTCGGGGAGGATGACGGTGGCCCTTGTGGCCGCAGGAGTTGTGGCAAAGAAAATGCTGCCCGGAGCCAGTTTCAATGCAGATATTGCAGAGCTTGAAGGAGTCTCCAGTAAAGATATGTTCGACAGCGTGGTAATCTCTGCCGTCAAGGACGGAGACAGCCTCGGCGGCGTTGTGCAGTGCTGCATCGACGGCATCCCGGCGGGCGTCGGAGAGCCTTTCTGGGACAGCGTGGAGGGCTGCATCGCCCATGCGCTTTTCTCTATTCCCGGAGTGAAGGGCGTGGAGTTCGGCGAAGGGTTTGAATCGGCCCGGAAAAAGGGTTCGGAACAAACCCATGAAGGGGGAGTGAGCGGCGGAATCTGCAATGGGGAAAGAGTGATTTTCCGCGTTGCGTTCAAGCCCGCTTCAAGCGTTCAGAAAAACGGAATCGGCGGACGTCACGACGCATGTTACGCGCTCCGCTGCCCCGTAATAGTGGAGGCCGCGGCCGCCCTTGTGCTGGCCGATTTGAGCATAATCTCAGGCAATGGACGAGAATAAGAAGATAATCGAGGAAGTAACCCGTTCGGAATACAAGGAAGGCTTTGTGACCGATGTGGAGCAGGAGTTTGTCCCGAAAGGGTTGAACGAGGATATTGTGCGCAGGATATCGGCCCTCAAGGGAGAGCCGGAGTGGCTGCTCGAATTCCGCCTGGACGCCTTCCGCAAGTGGCAGGGGATGAAAGAGCCCTCGTGGGGCCATCTGAAGCTGCCAAAAATTGATTATCAGGACATTATATACTACGCTGCGCCCAAAAAGGACAAGGACCGTCCCAAGGAGATAGACCCCAAACTGGCCGAAACCTTCGACAAGCTGGGCATTCCCCTTAATGAGAGGGAAGTGCTTGCCGGAGTGGTGGCAGTTGACGCCGTGTTCGACTCCGTGTCGGTTACAACCACCTTCCGGAAAACCCTGGCCGAGAAGGGGATTATCTTCTGTTCCTTCTCCGAAGCCGTAAAGGAGCACCCGGAGCTGGTGCGCAAGTACCTGGCGACGGTGGTTCCTTCGTCGGACAACTATTTCGCGGCCCTCAACAGCGCCGTTTTCTCCGACGGCTCCTTCTGCTACATTCCCAAGGGAGTCCGCTGCCCTATGGAACTGTCGAGCTACTTCCGCATCAACGCCCGCGGCACAGGCCAGTTCGAGAGAACCCTGATTGTCGCCGACGAAGATTCCTACGTCTCCTACATGGAAGGCTGCACTGCCCCCATGCGCGACGAGCAGCAGCTTCACGCCGCCGTGGTGGAGATAATCGTGGAGAAGGGGGCCGATGTCAAGTACTCCACCGTCCAGAACTGGTATCCCGGCGACGCCGAAGGCCGGGGCGGCATACTGAATCTCGTCACCAAACGCGGAATCTGCAGGGGCGAAGGCTCGCACCTTAGCTGGACTCAGGTGGAAACCGGCTCAGCCATCACCTGGAAATATCCCTCCACCATACTCAAGGGCGACTATTCTTCGTCGGAATTCTATTCCGTCGCCGTCACCAACAATTTCCAGCAGGCCGACACCGGCACCAAGATGATTCATCTCGGGCGCGGAACGCGCAGTCGGATTGTGTCCAAGGGCATATCGGCCGGAAAGAGCCTACCGCGGCCTGGTGCGGATGGGACCCGGGGCTCAGGGGGCGAGGAATTTCTCCCAGTGCGACAGCCTCCTGATTGGTTCCCGCTGCGGAGCCCATACTTTCCCGGTGATTCAGTCGCACAACCCCTCGGCGGTGGTCGAGCACGAGGCCACCACTTCCAAAATCTCCGACGAGCAGTTGTTCTACTGCAACCAGAGAGGCATTTCGCCCGAGGATGCGGTGGGGCTCATCGTGAACGGATATGCACGCGAGGTGCTTTCGCGCCTGCCCATGGAATTCGCGGTGGAGGCACAGAAACTCTTACAGGTATCACTTGAAGGCTCGGTAGGATGATTAACTGGATGGACTTGACGGCCAGCATTCTGGGCCTTGCGTGTGTGTTCCTCGCCGGCAGGAACTCCAAATACAATTTCTGGGTGGGCTACCTCTACACGGCGGCTCTCTTCTTCCTTTTCTGGAACAAGGCCCTCTATGCCAGCCTGCTGCTTCAGCCGGTGTCGCTCGCCATCAACATCCTTGGACATTACCGCTGGACACATCCCCGCGAGGGAGAGCAGTCGTCGGAGAATGCATCTGCCCTCAAGGTGAGCATGCTCAGCTGGCCGGAGAGGGGGCTCGCCGCCTTTGCCGTGCTGCTGGTGGCCCTGTTGTGGGGTTTCCTTCTGGACCGCCTTTTCCCGGCCGACCCGCATCCCTATCTGGATTGCTGCGTAACCGTGCTGATCCTTATGGCGCAGCTGCTCTCGGCCCTCAAGAAGTGGGACTGCTGGGTGGTGTGGCTGCTTGTGAACATTACTCAGATTATTCTGCATCTGAGTGTAGGAAATATATTTATGCCAATCGTCTGCGGCCTCTATCTGGTGAACGGTCTGTGGTCGCTGCGCACTTGGATGAAACTGTACAGGAAAAATGGATAAACTACTGGAAATACACGACCTTCACGCCTCCGTGGGCGGAAAGGAGATTCTGAAAGGAATAGACCTGGAAATCAATCCGGGCGAGGTTCATGCCGTCATGGGGCCCAACGGCGCCGGAAAATCCACGCTGAGCGCCGTGCTCACCGGGCGTCCGGACTATGAGGTGACTTCCGGAAGCATCCTCTACAAGGGGCGCGACCTTCTCGCGATGGCCCCCGAGGAGCGCTCCTGGGCAGGTATTTTCCTGAGTTTTCAGTATCCGGTGGAAATTCCGGGCGTTACCATCACAGCCTTCATGAAGGCAGCGATTAACGCGCGCCGCAAGGCCGATGGTCTTCCTGAGCTCAAGGCGGGCGAATTCCTCAAGCTCCAGAAAGAAAAGATGGCCTTCGTGAAAATGAAGAGTGAATTCGCAAAGAGGGAAGTGAACGTAGGCTTCTCCGGCGGCGAGAAAAAGCGCAACGAGATTTTCCAGATGGCAATGCTCGAGCCCGCCCTCTCAATTCTGGACGAAACCGACAGCGGCCTTGACGTGGACGCGCTCAAGATTGTAGCCGACGGCGTGAACGCCCTGCGCAGGCCCGACACCTCGGCCATTATCATCACGCACTATCATAAACTCCTGGAATACGTTCAGCCTCAGGTGGTTCACGTGCTCAAGGAGGGCCGCATCGTGTGCACTGGCGGCCGTGAAATAATAGAAGCCATCGAAAAGGGCGGCTTCGACCAGTTCTGATGCCTATGGAGAAAATCGTTCTTGGCGCAGGGGAGCGGCTGGAAAAGCGCTTCGTAATTCTTCCCGGGGAGTCGCAGGACATTCTGCTGGACGTGACTCTTGCCGGGGAAGGCGCCGATTTTTCCCTCAAGGGGCTGTATCTCTGTTCCGGTGCCGACAAAGTGAACATCGACATCTCCGTGCACCATCTCGTGGGCGGCTGCACCTCGCGTCAGACCGTTAAGGGGCTCGCCTCCGGAGAGGCCCGGGTGAGTTTCGGCGGCCTAATAGTAGTGGCCCAGGACGCCCAGAAGACCGAGGCCTACCAGGAAAACCACAATATCCTCCTCTCGGAAAAGGCCGACATCCAGACGCGTCCCCAGCTTGAAATTTATGCCGACGACGTCAAATGCTCGCACGGCGCCACCATCGGCCGTCTCAACGACGATGAACTCTTCTACATGCGCTCCCGCGGCATCCCCGAGGCCGATGCCAGGGCGCTCCAGATGCTCTCCTTCCTCTCTCCGGTTATGGATGAAAGCCGCCGGGAGGAGATTGAGGCTGCAATCTTCAACATGCTCTGATGAGGCGGCTCGTCATATCCCTTTGCTTTCTTCTGGCATCCGTTCCTCTCTTTTCCAGGGTAGACCGGGGGTTAATGGAGGAATTGGACGGATATCTTGAGCATCGCGACACCTACGACGCCGTAAAGCAGGAGAGAATCGGCACTGCACGCCGTCTGCTGGAACAGTCGCGCGGCACGGAGGCCCGATTTAACGCCTGCATTAACGTTGCCGACGAGTTTTTCCCCTATAGCTTCGATTCCACCCTGTTCTATCTAAGGAAAGCTCTCGATATCGCCGGAGACAACCGCACTCTCGCAGCCGTTGCAGGCGTTCGTCTGGGATACCTGTATGTGAAATCCGGACACTACATGGAGGGCTATGAGCGCCTTTACCTAATGGCCGACACGCTTTCGCTTTCTCCGGCGCAGATGGCCGGTTACTACTTCGCCCTTTTCGAATTCAGCCGGGATATTTCCGGCAATTCCGGGATGGTGGAAACCCTGAGCATTCCGGACCGCAAGGTCTACCGGGACCGCCTTCTGAGGATGCTGCCTCAGGACAGCGAGCTTTGGAGGCGTCTGAAAATGGACGAACTGGTGGTGGAAGGAAGGTACCATGAGGCCGACAGCGTGGGGCGACTGCTGCTTGCAATGGTTGCACCACGAGCCCGTGAGGCGGCGATTTATGCCTACGACCTTTCGGATCTTGCGTGGCGCGAGGGGCGCTCCGACGACCAGTTCCGTTACCTTGTAATGTCGGCCGAGGCCGATATTGTGAACGCCGTGAAGGACTATGCCTCGCTTACAATCCTTTCGCAGGCCGTGATGGACGACGACGTGGACCGCGCCTTCCATTATCTTATGATTGCGCAGGAAGACGCTCTCTTTTACAATGCTAAACTGCGTCCCTGGCAGATTTCCCAGTTCTTCATGCTCATTGAGCAGCGTTACGACCAGAGGCGCGACACAATTGCCCGGCGCAGCGTTTACGCCTCAATCCTGTTCGGAACCCTGGCGCTGATGCTGGGCTTTGCCGTTTACTTCTCGCTGCGTCAGACCAGGCGGCTGCGCCGTGCCCAGCAGGGGCTCCATGAGGCCAATGAGCTCAAGGAAGCTTACATCACCAAATTTCTGAAAGATCTATCCGCCAACGTGGCACAGGTGCGCTCTGAAGACAACCGGACCAGAAAACTCCTCAAACAGGGCCGCTCCGATGAGCTGCTGCACGCCCTTTCGGTTTCCACCAGAGCGGATGAATCCCTTGAGAATTTTTACCGCATTTTCGATGAGACCTTCCTTGGCCTCTATCCCGACTTTGTGCAGCAGATGAATTCCCTGCTCCGTGAGGACGCCCGGCTGAAGCCCAAAAAGGGTGAGCTCATGAATACCGAACTCCGCATTTTTGCACTCATCAGGCTCGGTATTACCGACTCCAGGGAGATAGCTTCCCTGCTGCATTATTCGCTCAGTACCATATACAATTACAAGGTGTCGGTGAAGAACTCCGCGCTGGTTCCACGCGACGATTTTGAGCAAATTGTGCGGAATATTGGAAAATAGCCGCTACTTTTTTTGCGGATAATTTAAAATCAAAACGCTGAGAATCAATCAGTTTTAATTCCGCTAGCACTACTATAATCAATAAAACTGTACGCGCGTGTGTAAAAAAGACTAAATTTGCAGCAGACGACAGTAATTTTAACACGATATATGAAAAGAATCCTGACGATTTTCGCTTTCCTGCTGCTCTCTGTGGTGGCGTTCGCCCAGCAGACTGTGACCGGCGTGGTTACGGATGTGCGGGACGGCTATCCTCTCCCCGGAGTCGCCGTTATTGTGAAGGGAACCACCCGAGGGGTTGAGACCGACATGGACGGGCGCTATTCCATCAGCGTCAACGCCGGCCAGACACTCGTGTTTTCCTGCATCGGCTATGCCGAGAAGGAAGCCATCGTGAGCGGCGCGGTCCTGAACGTCGCCCTGGAGGAGGATTCCTTCCTCCTCGACGAGGTGGTGGCCATCGGTTACGGTGTAATGAAGAAGAGCGACCTCACCGGAAGCGTGACCTCCGTGAAGGGCGACCAGTTGCAGCGCACTCCCGCCGCCGGTCTGGACCAGGCCCTTCAGGGCGTGGCTGCCGGCGTTACGGTGAACGCTTCTTCCGGACAGCCCGGTGCGGCTGCGGAGGTGAGAATCCGCGGTATCGGCACGGTTAACAATTCGGCCCCTATCTATGTGGTGGACGGAGTCATCGTGGACAATATCAATTATCTCAGCCCCAGCGACATCGCCTCTACGGAAATCCTCAAGGATGCATCGGCAACCGCAATTTACGGTTCCCGCGGCGCAAACGGCGTTATTCTGGTAACCACCAAGAAGGGTAGCACCGATGGCACGGTTTCCGTTTCCTTCGACGCCTATGCCGGTATCCAGAACCCCTGGCGCAAGCTCGATCTGATGGGCCCCACGGAATTCGCCACGACTATTGCAAACCTTTCCGTGGGCGGTCTGAACACCCTTCAGAGCAGCGGTCTTGACGCCTGGGTCCGCCAAAGACTCATCGGCTCCACGTCCAAGTATCATCCTTCCAATATGAACTATTCCAAGGTGAATACCGACTGGCAGGAAGCCGTCTTCAATCGCAATGCCATGATTCAGAACTATCATGTGGGCGTGAACGGCGGCAACCAGCAGGGACAGTGGTCCATGAGCGCCAGCTGGTTCAACCAGGACGGAACCATCATCGGCAGTGATTTCACGCGCCTGAGCCTGCGTGCGAATTCATCATATAATGTGAACCAGTGGGTGAAGATAGGTGAAAACCTGAGCTTCATGACTTCCCACGGCCGTACGGCCATGAACAACGCTTCGTCGGCACAGGCTTCCATCCTGTCGGCCGCCCTTGCGATGGCTCCCTGGGATCCGGTCTATTATCCCGCCGGAGCGAAGAACTATCTCGGCGAGGACCTCGGCGGACGTCTTTCCGCGGCGTCGAACTTCAAGAACGTGACCCACCCCTACGCCATGGTGGACTATTCCCACCCCATGGACTACAGCGAACGCTGGGTGGGCGACGTCTTCCTCGAAATCACCCCCATCCCCGGTCTTGTATGGCGCTCGGACATTTCCATGGACCTCACCAATACCCGTCACCGTCTGTTCAAGGAGGCCTATGAACTCTCCCAGTACGACAAGATGGACAAGAACTTCCTGGAGCGTTCCATGGCCCGTTACAGCACCGTTATCCTGGAAAACACCCTTACGTGGATGAAGGATTTCGGCCGCAACAGCATCAATGTCATGGTTGGACAGACCATGGAAGAATACAATTCGGAGAATATCGGCGGAAGCGGCAGTTCCATCCTGGTTCCCCGCGAAAACAACTGGTATCTTGCCCAGACCACCGAGGACCGCAATCCCGCCGGAGACGGAGCTTCGCGCAACCGCCGTCTGAGTTTCCTGGGCCGAGCCCACTACAGCTTCGACAGCCGCTACATGCTCACCGTTAACTTCCGTGCCGACGGCACCTCCAAGTTCAAGAACCACATCTGGGGCTTCTTCCCTTCCGTGGCTGCGGCATGGCGAATCGACAATGAACCATGGTTCAACAAGCCCGACTGGGTTGAAAGCCTCAAGGTCAGGGCCGGCTGGGGTCGTATCGGCAACGACAAGATTGGCGACAACGCTTCCGTGCAGACCATTTTCAACAGCGGTCCAACCTTCGTGGACTATGTCCTGGGCGCCGACCAGCAGCTCGCCGGCGGAGCCACCATCCTCACCCTCGTGAATACCGACATCAAGTGGGAAACCACCGAGCAGCTCAATGCCGGCGTCGATTTCGGATTCTGGCGCAACAAGCTCACCGGTAATATCGATATTTTCCAGCGCAGCACCAAGGAAATGCTCCTCGGTGTAACCGCTCCGGCCGCAGTTGGCAACCGCTACGCTCCCACCGCAAACGTGGGAACCGTGCGCAACCGCGGTATAGAGCTCACCCTGGAGCACCGCAACCATAAGGGCGACTGGGACTATAGCATCGGCGGCAATGTTTCCTTCATCCGGAACATGCTCACCGGCCTCAACGGCGGTTCCCCCGTCTACGGCGACCGCACCATAAGCACCGAAGGCCTGCCCCTCTATACTTTCTGGGGCTACAGATACGAAGGCATCTACAAGACCGACGCTGAGGTTGCAGAGCATCTCTTCGCTCCCGGCGCTTCCGATGAGTACCACGCCGGCGACGCCCGTTATGCTGACCTCAACGGCGACGGACGCATCGACGACAACGACCTCACCGACCTCGGAAACCCCTTCCCCTGGCTCACCTACGGCCTGAATGCATCGGCCTTCTGGAAGGGCTTCGACCTTCAGGTCTTTTTCCAGGGCATCGCGGGCAACGAGATTTACAATGCCCTGCGCCTGCGCACCGAAGGCACCGGCAACGAGGCTACCCTTTCGACCGCCATGCGCGACGTCTGGACCACTGCCAACCCTAACGGCAGCATTCCCAACCCGCTTGGAGGCTCCCACAACAAGGACAACAACTCCCGTTTCGTGGAGGACGGCTCCTATCTGCGTCTGAAGAACGTCCAGCTGGGCTACACCCTTCCCGAGTCCCTCACTCAGAAGGCCGGCCTCAGCAGGGTGCGTTTCTACCTTTCCGGTTCCAACATCTTCACGCTCACCAATTACACCGGATACGATCCGGAGGTTGGCGGTGGCGTGGACTATGGCAACTACCCCCAGTCCCGTACCTTTATGCTTGGCGTGAACCTGAACTTCTAAAATGAAAGCCATTATGAAACGATATATTCTCATTGCAGCCGCAGCCCTTACCCTTGTTTCCTGCAACAAATGGCTCACCGAAGACGGTCCCATGGTGAACCGCGTCTCGGACTTCTTCACTTCCGCGGAAACCGCCACCCAGGTTGTTACGGCCGTGTATACACCCATGATGTGGGAATATCAGAACGGCTATTTCCCGGAGTGGTATTTCGGCGACATCGCCTCCGACGACGCCCTCAAGGGCGGACAGAACGTGGCCGACGGACCGGACCTCTACGATATCGACAATTTCAAGGTGGTTTCCAACAACGGAATCATCCTTCAGTTCTACCGTGCGCAGTATCAGGGAATAGCCCGCGCCAATCTGGCACTTGAGCAGGTTCCCGCCATGGCAACCGACGAGGTGTTCACTCCCGCGCTTCAGGCCCGTCTCGTGGGTGAGGCGAGCTTCCTCAGGGCGTTCTACTATTTCCGTCTCGTGCGCCTGTTCGGCGGCGTTCCAATGCCCACTTCGCCCGTATACAGCAGCGCCGACTGGATTCAGCCCCGCGCCAGCGTGGAGGACGTCTATACGCAGATTTTTGCCGACCTTACCGCCGCCGAAGCCTCCCTTCCCCTTAAGAGCGCATATCCGGCCGCCGACCTCGGCCGCGCAACCAAGGGCGCCGCGCAGGCGATGCTGCTGAAGACGCATCTCTACTATGCCCAGTGGCTGGAACGCAACGGAAAAGCCGCGGAGGCCGCTGCGGAATATACCGCCGCGCTCACTTGGGGCAACAAGTTCCTTACCGACCAGGCCGCGGAGTACACCCTCTGCCCCAACTTCTACGACAACTTCACCCTCGAGGGCGAGAACGGTCCCGAGTCCGTTTTCGAAATCCAGTATATGGTAGACGGAATGAGCGATTACGGCGAGGGCAACGGTTTCAGCCGCGGTACTTTCACCGTTAAGCTCATCCGTTCCCGCGGCGGAGCTTTCGGCGAGAGCGGCTGGGGGTTCAACCACCCCACCCAGAACCTCTACGACGAGTTCGAGGCTGGCGACCCGCGCCGCGACGAGACCATCTATGCTCCGTCAGACGCTCAGATAACGAACGCCGCCGAGGAGCTCTATCTCGGCAACAAGTATCTCTCCCGCAAGCGCGCCATCCTGGACCGCACTACCATGAGCTACGTGCACCTGGATCACGATTCCCGCGGCCCCATCAACAACATCCAGATCCGTCTTGCCGACGTCTACCTGATGATTGCCGAGGCCGCCGTGGAGTGCAACAACGCGCTTCTTGCAAAGACCTATCTTGAAATGGTGCGCGCCCGCGCCCGCGGAGGCGCCGCCATCCTTCCCGCCTTCCCTTACGGAAGCTACTCCGACAATCTTGCCGACCTCAGGGATGCCATCCGCCACGAGCGCCGAGTGGAGCTCGCCATGGAAGGCCACCGCTGGTTCGACCTCTGCCGCTGGGGCACCGTGAAGCAGGTTATGGATGCCTACAAGGCTTCCGAAAGCGCTGACATCCGCGCCGAAATGGCCGATTTCACTGCAGGCAAGCACGAGCTCATGCCCATTCCCCAGGAAGAGGCGAAACTCGGCTCCCTGGAGCAGAATCCCAACTACAGTTAATCCTAAACCATTAAATAATCATTAACTCTTAAAACAAAAAATCTATTATGAAAAAGTATTTCATGATTGTGATGGCAGCAGTCCTCTCTCTCGGCCTGCTCGCAGTTTCCTGCAAGAAACCCGCCAATGACGACGACCTCATTGACAACCCCATCGACAATCCGGACGACAAACCCGTTACCGGTGAAGATGCTTCCCTGCAGGGTTCCAACTACTATCTTATCGTGATGGACGGCGTCACCTCCGAGAAGATCGCCTCCAAGGTGGTTGCAGACTACCGCCCCGACGGTGAAGGCAAGAACCTCTGGGTCTGGGACGGCACTTACGAAGGCGGTACCACTTCCGGCCTGAGCTTCTATGGCCTTACTGAGGGCTGGGTATGCCTTAAGGTTACCACCGTGGGTTGGTCCGGTGCTGGTTGGCAGGTGAACAACATCGAAGGCAAAGCTCCCGACTGGCTCAAGATGAAAGACCTCGCCACCGATACCGACAAGTATTATCTCCATATCGGTTACAAGGGTGCAGCCGGTCAGGCACACATCATCGGCTTCGGCTACGCAGCCGGCGGCGAATACAAGTTCGCCATTGGTGAGGGCTCTCTTGACGATGCAGGTGTGACCTACAACGCCATCGCCCCCATCAACAACAACGGAAAGTTCGACTCCAAGGAGTGGAACGAGTATGAGGTGAAACTCTCCGACATGGGCATCGACTTCAGCAAGGATATCACCGACGCCAACGTGCTCTGGTGCCTCTCCGGTGGTGAAACCGGCAAGGAAATCAACCTTGATGCAGTTTTCGTGTACAAGAAATAAATCTAACATTCGGGCTGGCCGGGATACGGTTCCGGCCGGCCCTTTTCTATCTTATCCCCATGAAAAGACTGTTTTCCGCAGCGATTTTGACAATTTTTGTCGCCGTAGCCTGCCAGTGTTCTCCCCAGACTGTCAACGATGACGACCTCATCAAGGATACCCCGGATGAGCAGCCCGAGCCCGGTACCGTCGATGCCGACGGCTGGCGCCTTGTATGGGCCGACGAGTTCAACGGCGACGCCCTCAATACCGACGACTGGAACATCGAAGTGAACGGTAATGGCGGCGGCAACAATGAGCTTCAGTACTACCGTGCGGAAAACATAAGCGTTGCCGACGGCTGCCTCATCCTCACAGCGCAGAAAGAAACATATCTCGGCAAAGAATTCACCTCCGGGCGCCTGAACACGGGCAAACGCCGCTTCTTCACGCACGGAAGGATAGAGTCTTCAATCAAACTTCCGAAGACGGCCAACGGTCTCTGGCCCGCCTTCTGGATGCTCGGCAACGATTTCAGCGAAGTGGGCTGGCCTCGCTGCGGAGAAATCGACATTCTCGAGATGGGCAACGCCCAGGGCATCCGCAACAACACCCAGGAGACCTATTTCAACGGAGCCTGCCACTGGGGCTTCTACAAGGACGGGGCTTATCCCAACTATGCCCGTTCGTCAAATGCTCCCTACAGCATTCAGGACGGCGAATTCCACCTGTTCACCCTCATCTGGGACGAGCAGTCGATAGCAATGTACCTCGACAGGGACAAAAACCCTTCAGTGGAACCCTATTACAAGATGGATATCGTTGACACCAACGACGACTGGGCCGTGGGCAACTACTTCCATCACGACTTCTTCATCGTATATGACCTTGCCGTGGGCGGCAACTTTACCGGCATCCACAACACCGCCGGAATTACGGCTCTCGCCGACGGCCCCGCAAGCATGTACATCGACTTTGTAAGAGTATATCAGAAATGAGAAAACTTGCCGCATTCTTCATCTTTTCCGCCATCGTACTGGTGCTTTCCTGCGAGAAGGATAACGGCGCGCAGGACAACGGTGGTGTAACATACCGTCTTACTCAGGCAAAAAGCCCCAAGCGCGGTGTCGGTTACAATAATCCGGTCCTTCCGGACCAGGACCTTCCTCTCATCGGCCCGGCCATTTCATGGGCCTACAACTGGAGCAGCAACGGTCCCTCCGGAGAGCTTGATGAAGCCTTTGCAAAATACGGCGTGAGTTTCGTTCCAATGCTGTGGAACGGCAACTGGAATGCGGACAATATCCGCGCTTTCAAGAGCTCCCATCCCGAGGCTCAGTATATTCTCGCGTTCAATGAGCCAAATCTTACCGACCAGGCCAATATGACCCCGTCCAAGGCCGCCGAGTTCTGGCCGGCGGTAGTTTCCATTGCAAAGGAAACGGGCCTGAAAATAATCTCCCCCGCACTCAACTACGGAACCCTGGACGGTTATCACGACCCTGTGAAATGGCTGGATGAATTTCTGGCACAGCCCGGAGTCTCGCTGGACGACATCGACGGTATCGCCCTTCACTGCTATATGCCCGCTGCCGCCAGCGTGAGCCAGTTTCTCAATCTCTTCTCTAAATACAACAAGCCCCTGTGGCTTACTGAATTCTGCAACGGCAATTCCAACAATATCTCAGAGGACGCACAACTGATGTACCTCTGTGAAACGCTCAACATGCTGGAAGGCCGTTCCGACGTCGCGGGTTACGCATGGTTCATGATGCGCGGCGGCTTCAACTCCAGATGGCACAACAACCTTCTTACGAGTCAGCCGCCAATCGAACTCACAACACTGGGAACCGTTTTCGTGAATTTCTCAACCTTTGACAAAACCATTTTCTATAAGGTTGGTGACGTTATTCCCGCCGAACAGTATGTTGCGGCTTCAGGTACGGTCCATTTGGCTCCGTCCACCGACGGCGGCGTGCTGGATATCTCCAAGCTCGGCCGTGACGGATGGGTGGAATATCAGCTTGACATCGCCAAAGCCGGCACCTACAAGCTCCAGCTTCGATACCAGACCTTCTCCGACGCGTCGCTCCTGTTCAGCCTTGACGGGGCCGACGTTGCCTCGAAGAGAATTCCCAATACGGAAAAAGTATGGAAGACGAGCTCTTTTGACATCGACCTTCCCGTCGGAAGAAGCGTTCTTCGCGTCACCGGCAATTCCGGCGCCCCTGTCGCCCTCAACTGGCTTAGAATCAAGTAACACATAAATATATAACAGATGAAACAAAACTATTTGACACCGGTCACTGAATCAGTGACCATCGACCTGGAAAACAACTTTCTGGGTGGCTCCTCCTGGTATACTCAGGGTGGGCAGGGAAACTTCAACTACGAAGTTGAAGAAGATGATGAATTTGCAAATTAAAACGCGTTGGGTTATGAAGAAATTAGTTTTTGCAGCCTTCGCGGCGTTCGCAGTCATCGCATCTTCCTGCATTAAAGAAGACACCACTCCCGCCAACGGAAATACCGAGCCTTCGGTTCAGCGTCAGGCAAACATCCGTCTTTCCCAATCTTCCGAGACCAAGGCTCATGTCGAAGACGAACTCGGCCTTATCTGGGATTCCGGCGACGTGATTACTTTCTACTATTACCATTCCGGAGATGCCAATTCCTATTGGAATACGCCGTATACTCTTGAGAATGCCGATATAACCAACGACGGTCACGATGCCGTTTACAAGGCTAATCTGGATGCCGGTAACCTTCTTGGTCTGTTCCGCTACAATACAAACGGCAACAATGAGGTTTATTTCACCGATACCAACTTTGGTACTCTCGCCTCCAATACCTACACATTTACTCAGAGCGAGGCCGGCGTGATGAACAAGAATCAGATCCACCTTCATTCCGGCACCGCCTGCGTCCCCGTGGACAATAGCGCCGATGCGGATGAACAGGACATCCCCATGGAGATTATGGGCACCGTGTTCCGCCTGATGCCTTATACCACCACCTACAACTCCGAGACCATCACCAGCGTGGCGTTCACATCATACAGCAAGATTGCAGGATGCGTGGCCTATCATTATGGCAGCAGCATTTCTTACGACTCGGTGAATGATATCAACTGGAATACAGCAAAGAGCGTGGTCGTGAATCTCGGAACCGGATTCTCTCTCTCCGGAGTAACGTCCAAGGCTACCAGCAAGGGTATCTATTTCTCTCTTCCTGCCACGGAAACCGGCGTGTCCGACATTGTGGGTTATTCCATTAAGCTTACCACCGACGTGGCTGTTTACTATTTTGATTCCGGCAGGGTGCTGACTGTTTCCAACAACAAGGTCAAGAATATCTATCTCGACATGAAGAACGCTACGAGGGTTGAAGACGGAAGCACAACCGGTGTATACTGGTTCGACGGAACCCTTGCAGGCTCCTATCCCGGAACGGCCATCAACGTTCCCGCAGCGGGAGTCGTGAATGACGAAACCCAGTATTGGCTGGCTTATACCAATGTCGGCGGAGCTGTTGACGCACATTATCCCGGCGCCGATCCGGAGTTCTACGCCAATACTCATATTGTAATCAGAGACAGCGATGGCAATACTCCCGACTGGGTAACCATGGCATGGAAACCGGATTCTCATTTCATTAGGCTTAATGTCGCCGCCAACGCTTCTTCCGAGCCCAGGGTCGCAACAATCACGTTCCTTCCTCCGAGCCATGTCCTCACCTATGATCTTCGCGCAAACGAGCCCTGCAAGGCTATTACCCTCACACAGGCCGGAAATGCAACCGTCACTCCTGTCATTTCGAACCTCAGTTCTACTACTGCAGACAAGGACGGAGAGGTGATTACGGCCACCATCGGCCTGGAGATTAACGGCGTTGCCGCTACCCCGGCCCAGTTCGACTCCTATATCGGTGAGGTAACCTATTCTTCAGATTATGCCAAGATTACTCGTTCCGGTTCCACCCTTACCATTTATGTGGGCGTGAATCCTCTTGCAAGCAGCAGAGCAATTACAGTTACCGCCACCCGCGATGCAGAGTCCAACGATGTGGTTATCACTCAGGATGCAAATGACGCAGCCATTGCACAGACCTTCTCATACACATTCTCCTCATGGCAGAACGACTTTGACGCAACTGGACGTCAGTTGAATTTCGCATCGTCTGCCGAGACTGGTGCCGGCCACTGGGTGATTGTGATTAATGAGGTCTACAAGAACGGTGTAAAATATACTTCTGACATTCCCGCTGCCGACAAGCCTGAACTGATAAAGTATATTCTCCAGCTTTCCGACGCAGAATACACCGACCTCACGAGCTGGCTTACCTTCGACGTTACCGGAGGAGCCGGTGAGGTGAAGATTATTATCACCGACCGTGAAGCCAATACTACGGGCTCGCAGCGTGTATTCAATGGCTATATTTATTACAGCGATCTGTCCAGAATCAAGCAGCTGCTGATTCTCCGTCAGGATGCATAAACAGATATACTGAATCAATCAGACCGGTCCTTCGGGGGCCGGTCTTTTTTATTCCCAGGAAATGGTTCTGGAGCCGTCGGGGGAGGTGGAGATGTGCACTGCGAGAGTCTCTTCCGGAAGGAGGGCCTGGACGTTTTCCGGCCACTCCATGAAGCAGAGGCAGCCGCTGTCGAGATAGTCGTAGAGCCCTATGTCCAGGGCCTCCCGGGCATCTTCGATACGGTAGAAGTCAAAGTGGAAGATGCTGTCTCCGGACGCGGCCCGGTATTCGTTCACAATGGCGAAGGTAGGGGAGCTCACGGCGTCTTCCCGCACTCCGAGTTCCCGGCACAGGGCCGTGATGAAAGTGGTTTTGCCGGCTCCCATCGGCCCGTAAAAGGCAATGAGGGAGTGCTCCTTTGTCTCCTCCAGGAATCTCTTTGCGGCACTCTCCAGCTCCTGCAGCGACTTTATTACTATCTCATGTTTCATGGTTAGATTCCAACAAAATGGATACTGCTTAACTTTTCGCAGAAACTGTGAATTCCTTCTTCCATCTTTCTGATGGTCTTTGCGGAGGGTTTCCGGTATCCGCTTACGTAATGGCCAAGCTGTTTTTGATTAATCCCGGTTATCTTTTCAAGGCCTGAAAGAGTAAAGGCATAGGCAAATTCCTGCAGAAAAGAAGGTATGTCGTAACGGAAGCTGAATTCAGCTTCAATGAAGGTTTCACCGCTGCTCTCAACACAGTCTTTCATTTCCCGATACCCTTCCATAAAATCCTCCCTGGCCTCCGCAATGGTATTGCCGGTGCCGATGATGCCGTACGGGTATTCGTCGTCTCCGACATAAACGGAAAACTTATGGTCCGGACCCGTTTCAATTATTGCTGTAACCTGCCTGTTCATAATTTGACACCGGATTTCTTACTTATCATTTTTAACGTACCTTTTTTCGCATCTTCAGAATCGTGATAACTGGTTTCAAAAATTAAACCGGTTATGGGACTCTTCCAGATCGGATGTCGGGCACCGTTTCTTATTATATAGCACCCTGCTTCTCTTAGGGCACGGTGTAACTCTGAGTATTTCATTGCAAAGATAGTAAAATTTCTATCAAATATCCAAAATATCGCGCCGGTCGAGGAAGCGGTAGGACGCCGCTTCGGAGAGATGGTGGGGCAGGAGGGCCTCCTCGCTCTCCATGTCGGCTATGGTCCGGGCTATTTTGAGGATACGGGTGTAGGCGCGGGCCGAGAGCCCCACCTCGTCTATGATATTTTCAATTACGGCTTTGCATTCCGGGCTCAGGGCGCAGTAGCGGTCCAGTTCATCGGAGCTCATTTCAGCATTGGTGAAGGTTTTTCCGCCCTTGAAGCGCCGGAGTTGTATTTCGCGGGTGCGGACTACCCGGCGGGCGATTTCTTCGCTGCTTTCGGCCTTTTTCCGGGCAAGGAGTTCCTGCGTTTTAACGGGATGCATCCATAGTTGGATGTCGATTCTGTCCATAATGGGGCCTGAAAGCTTGGAAATGTAGGTGAGGCGCTGGCTTTGGGTACAGCGGCACCGCGCACCTTCTCCCCAGTAGCCGCAGGGGCAGGGATTGGATGCCGCTACCAGCATGAACGAAGAAGGAAATTCCACCTTCGACTTCAGGCGCGAAATGGTTACTTTGCGGTCCTCCATCGGGGCGCGGAGTGCTTCCAGAGTGCTTTTCGGCGCTTCGCAGAATTCGTCCAAAAAGAGCACCCCGTTCGTTGCGAGGGACACTTCTCCAGGCAGGATGTTCTCTCCGCTGCCTCCGCCCAGCATTGCCGCCTTCGAGGCCGATATATGCGGCGCCCGGAACGGCCGCTCGCGAATCAGTCCTATACCCTCGAGCGAAGTCCCCGCCACGGAGTAAATCTTCGACGTAATCAGGGACTCCTCGAGCGTCATCGGGGGCAGGATGCCCGCCATGGCCTTCGCAAGGGAGCTCTTCCCCGAGCCGGGCGCACCTATCAAAAGCACATTGTGCCCTCCGGAAGCGGCAATTTCCACCCCTCGGCGGGCGGACTCCTGGCCGAGGATGTCGGCAAAATCCATATAAGAAATGCCGTGCCTGTGCGGTCCGGAGGCGTTCTCGAGGAAAAGGGCGCTGTTGCGTATCAGAAGACTCTCGCTCCCTTGGGCGAGAGAAAGGATGGTTATGGCGTCGTCCAGAGTCTTTACTCCGTAGATGCGGAGGTCGGAGCAGTCGGCCGCCTCGAGGGCCGAGCGTTCCGGCAGGATGCAGCCTTTCAGACCTTTCTGACGCGCGAGGTCAACCATCGGAAGCGTCCCTGGAACATAGCGTATGGAGCCGTCGAGCCCCAGCTCCCCCATAATGAGATAATCCTCCAGGGCCGGAAGCTCCCTCTGTGCCGACGCCGCTATTATCCCAAGGGCGATGGGCAGGTCGTAGCCGCCGCCCTGTTTGTGGACATCGGCCGGAGCGAGATTGATGACGATTTTCTTGCCGGGTATATGGAAGCCTTTGGCTTGCAGGGCGGTTACGGTACGGAGGAGGCTTTCCTTCACCGCGGCGTCGGCAAGCCCAACAAGGTGGATGCCGATCCCCATGGTGATATCAACCTCAACGCTAACGCCGTCCGCCTGAATACCCACGCACTTTGCAGCGTGAATGCAGACAAGCATAACGTACCTCCCTATTATCCCTTATTGAAAAGTGCAAAGAGAGCCGAGCCACTCCCGGACATGGATGCGTAAACCGCCCCGCGTTCATACATGCGCTCCTTTTCTTCTTTCAGGCGCGGATGGCAGGCGAAGACGGTTTCTTCAAAGTCGTTGTGCAGCAGGTCTTTCCATTTGCCGACAGGCATTCTCAAGACCTCCTTCAGGGGAATTTCCGGCTCCTTCGGCACAATACCCCTGTAGGCCTCGGCGGTAGAGACGCTTATTCCGTCGGGCACCATCACTTCAAGCCTGTAGGCCGAAATATCAATGGGGAAATCTTCCAGAATCTCGCCCCGTCCGCTGCCGAACATAGGGCGGTTATAGAGGAAGAACGCGCAGTCGCTACCCAGGGCCGCGGCATAGCCCACCATCTCTTTTTCGCCGAGTTTCAGGGAAGCGAGCGAGTCAATCATCCTGATTGCGAACGCCGCGTCGGCCGAGCCTCCTCCAAGTCCGGCGCCCACGGGGGAGCGCTTCTCCAGAAATAACTTCATTGGAGGGAGCTTGTGCTCCTGTGCAATAAGGAAGTAGGCCTTTGCGCACAGGTCCTTCAGGGGATCCCATGCCGGCGTGGGCTCTCCGGCAAGGGTAATCATCAGCTTTCCATCGGCCGAAATGGCCTGCGAAAGGGTGCCGTAGCGGTCTTTCAGCGAGGCCAGAGTGTGGCTGTAGTCGTCGCCGGTCACTATTTCCAGACAGTCGCACAGCCCCTCATAGGGGTAGAAGAGTGTTTCCAGGTCGTGGTAGGAATCCGGCCTTTTCCTTAAGACATTGAGCCCAAGGTTGATTTTTACGTTAGGGTAGCAAATCATATCACAAATATAAGAATTATTCTGTCCAAACAGAGGTGAAACATCCGTCGAAGCGGTAATTGATGTAGTCGTGGCCCTGCAGAAGAAGGTGCCCTCCGTCCCGGGCCGATGTCAGCGCAAGCAGCAGCATGCCGTCCTTCATCATGGCACAGGAGGGGTTTGAGAGCCGGTATTCCCCGCCGGGAGGGCGTAGATACGAGCCGCCGCGGAAGAATTCTTTCAAGGCGCCGTCGTTTCCGTATGAAATCCAGGTGAAACCGTCGTCCTCACTGTACGGTCCCGCCATCGGAAAGGCCGAATGGATGGAATATGCATCCTCCTTCTGTGTGCCGCCTATCCAGTAATGATAGGGCACAGCGGAGGCGCTTTTGCTGTATCCCAGCACTTCCATCTGCCCGTCGCAAACTCTTATCCGGCCGACGTGCGCCCTTCCCACAGGCGATTTCGCCACCAGAAAAGCGGCGTTCCCGCGGAAAAGATAAATGCCGTCGGTCCTGGCAACGCAGCGCACCACCGTGCCGTCAAGAACCCTCAGGTCCAGGATTTCGCCGTCGCCGGGCGGGAAACGCTCCAGAACCGTTCCGCCCTTATACACGACGTATTCACGAGCCGCCTCGTCTCCTTCCCTCACTGTTGTTCCTGCGGCAAAGGTCACGCCCGCGTCGAGAGCTCCGCCAACTCGTCCTTCATTGTCGAAATCGCCCACCAGCACCCCTGTAGGGCTGCCGGCAAGGAACTTGTCGCCCGCCATCAGGCGCCACCCGTTGCCGCCCGGGCGCTGCCAGAGCGTATAGAGAATGCCGCCTTCTTCCAGTAAACCCCGGAGCGAGGCTTCTCCGTCGAAGCGCAGCACCGGTTCGCCATCCCTGTAAAGCATGCTTTTCCCTCCCTCGCACGCGTCCTCCCAAAGATGTCCGCCACGAACCCTGTGCCTCTCCGGGGTGGGGGATTTTGCCTCATAGCGCAGCGCCTCTTTCCCGTTTCTCCACATCACCAGTTCGCCGCCGCAGACGGCGGTCAAATATACCGAAGGCCCTTCTATGGTTTCTACGGTATCAGGCAAGGAGAAGTTTTGCGAACGCCCCCTGCCGTCTGGCATGCGGCTGTTGGCCGCCCATCCCGGGAAAAGTGGGGCCTTGTTGCAGGAAAGTGCGAGCAAAAGCAGCAAAAAGCATTTTTTCATGACGTCTTTTTTGCCGCCAAGATAAGCACAAAAGCAAAAAACAACACAAGCCGCAATGCAACTTGTGCTGTTTCATGACTAAAATTTGTAAGTGTTTTTACACTGATTTACGAATGCAAAATTTTTCTTCTAATCGAAGAAGAATCGCAGGCCGGCCTCCATGTCGAAGCGGAGGGGCTGGATTGTGCGGATGGAGCGAGGCTGGTTCTCCGTGTTGAAATAGTAGCGCAGGCTGGGATCCAGGAACAGGCCCACATGACGGGTGAGGCCGAACATCACACCCACGCCGCCGCCGGCGGAGAACTGTGTGTGCCCTTTGACGCCGTCGTAAACGATGTCGTTGGGAGCGTGATGGATGAGGAATTTGTTGCTGAGCAGCCATTCGGCCGTGCCGCCTGCGTGGGCGTAAACCTGCCAGCGGGGAGTTTCCAGAATGTTGAAGTAGATGTTCAGCGGAACGCCAATCCAGCTCTGGCTGTTGTCCATGTCGGTTGCATAGATTTCACCGTGCTCGGTGTCGCTGAAGTCGGCCACGAAGGTGCGGCTCATGCCGGTGTAGAGAACGCCTGTACCAAGGCTGAGGCGCGGCAAAACGCCCACTCGGACGGAAAGACCGGCGGAAACGGGCATGCTGAAATGCACTTCCGGCTGCTCGTTGGAAATGCCGGCCGCAAGCGGCGGAGTGGGCAGGCCGGGGCCTACCGGTGCCGGGGGAGTCCTGAGGATGGCATTCTGGGGGATTTCCTTGCGGTTGTTGTTCTGAATGTTACCGCTGGCGCCAATTGAGATGCGGCCGAGGAAGCTGGAAGGCCTGCGGGCCTCGCTTTCCCTTGCGAGCTGGTCCAGCATCCTGGAGTCGGAGCTGAAATCCTGCGCCGGAGCGGCTTCGACGGGCGCGACTTCGGAAGAAACGGCTTCGGAGGGGACGGTCTTGGCCTGAGTGGCGGAGGTGCTCTGAACTCCTTCGGTCTCAATGGTGCGGACGGGCTCTCCGGGGACTTCCACGGCGGGTTCTGCCATGGCTATGCGGCTCTGCGCGGCTGCCGAAGGGGATGCGGCAATCTGCTCTTCCAGGGCGGGAATATCGGCCTCATCTTCTCCGGGGAGGGTCTCGGGTGCGGTTACGGATTCGGCGACGGCGCGGCCTCCGTCAATGACTGTATTATTGGTTGCAGGACTGTCTTTGAACAGGAAAACGCCAAGGGTAATGGCCGCTGCGGCCGCTGCCGTTATGCCGAATACATAGAAAGGTATGATGCGGGCGCGGCGCTTGCGCTCCAGGCCCTTAACTACTCCATCCCACACTTCGGGAGACACGCTTTCCTGCGCATCCTCGAAGACCGATTTCAGATATATGTCAAATTCGTTCTCTTTCATTTTTCTCCTCTTATCATTTCCTGCAGCCGGAGCCTTGCTCTCTGAAGCTTCGACCTTGACGTGGCTTCGGTACATCCCAGTTCCTCCGCTATCTCCTTGTGTGAATAGCCTTCCACCACATACATGTTGAATACCGTTCTTGAATCCGGAGGAAGGGAGGCGACAAGCCGCATCAGCTCTTTGTATCCCATTTGCTGGAGGGGCGTGGCCTCTTCCGAAAAGGTCCCCCTGGCCTCGGAAATATCGTCCGAGAGTTTCAGGGCGTCCGTGCGCCTGAGATGCATGAGCGCAGTGTTGACAAAGATCTTTCGTGCCCAGCCTTCGAACGAGCCGCTTCCCTGGTAGCTGTCCAGTTTGGAAAACAGGGTTATAAACCCTTCCTGAAGGACATCTTCGGCATTCTCGCGGTCTCCCATATATCGGAGGCAGACGGCCATCATTTTGGGGGCAAGCGCGTCATACAGCTGCTTCTGGGCTTTACGGTCACCCTTGCGGCATGCGGATATCACACTCTCCGGAAAGCTGTGCCCTCCCGGAGGTTCTGCTTGCGCAATCCAAGTAAATAGATGCAATTCTGGGGTGAAACGTTTCACGAGTGCCGTACTTTTCTTCCTCTGGTACAAATTTCGCAAAAAAAATCAGAAAAAAACTCCTATTTTTGCAGATATGAATCTGAAACGTTTTCTGCTCTTTATCAAAGCCATCTTCCTGGCCCTCGTCCTGGAAGCGCAGAATCTGCCCGCCGGCTTTGAAGAAGCGCTGCAGTTATACAACAACGGCCAGTATACCATGGCCCGCTCCCGTTTCGACTCCCTCACGGGGGCCGATGCCTCCAACGACGCCTGCTGGTATTATCTCGCAATGTGCGACGCCGCCGCAGGCGACAACAATGCCGCCTATGCCCACATGCAAAAGGCTGTTGAGCTGGACGGAGGCAATTACTGGTACCGCTACTACCTTGCCGCAATCTGCCGCGTGCTGGGCCGCTCCGACGAGATGACACAAATCTACGAGGGCCTCTCGCAAGATTTCCCGGACAAGCAGAACCTCGAATTCGACCTCCTGCAGGTCTACCTCTCGACCAACCAGCTCGAGAAGGCCCTCGCTCTTCTGGAAGACATTGAAACCCGCATGGGAAAGACGGAGGAAACGGTGCGCACCAAGGTGGAGATCCTGGAGCACCTCGGCCGAAGCGACGAGGCCGCAGCCGCCCTGGAGGACTACAACGACGAGTTCTCGTCGCTCCGCATCCTGTCCATGCTGGGGGACTATTATCTGGGAGAGTACAGGGACTCGCTGGCCATTGCGCGCTATTCTGAAGCCCTTTCAATCGACAGCCTATACATGCCGGCGGTGCTCGGGCTCGGAGAGTCGTACCGTATCCGCCGCAACTACGACGGCTATTTTTCCACCATGCGCCGTTTCACCCGTTCCGACGAAGTTCCGGCCTCATCCAAGGCGCTCTATATCGAGAATCTGCTCGGGCAGATGGACCCCCGCATTATCGTAATGCACCTGGACGGCTTCGACTCCATGATCCAGGACGCCGTGGAATGTTCCCCTTCTGACAGCACGCTCACAAGCGCGGTGGCCCGTTACTACTATGCCACCGGAAGGGAGCGGCTTGCTATGGAGAGCCTCAGGGAGCTGGCATCGGCCTATCCGGACAATATCGGCCATGTGGCTACCTATGTTCAGTTCCTCGGCATGCAGGGCGAGTGGGAAGAGCTTCGCGACGTTGCCGTTGAGGCGTTCAACCGCTTCCGGGAAATGGCGTTCCTGGACTACGCCAACGCGGCCAACTACCAGCTGAAGGATTACGACGCCATAATAGGCAACTGCCAGTACGTAATAAACAACAGCAAGAATCAGCCGGATATACTGAAAAGCGCATACTCCCAGATGGGTGACGCCTACCACAGCAAGGGAGACAACTCCAAGGCGTACGGCTGCTACAAGAAGGCGCTCCGCCTTGACCCGGATTACGCCCCGGTGCTGAACAATTACGCATACTATCTGAGCCTCGAGAACAAGCGTCTGCGCAAGGCTGCGTCGATGTCGCACAAAACCGTGCTCCAGGAGCCGGACAATGCAACTTATCTGGACACCTACGGCTGGATTCTGCATCTTCAGGGCAAGGACCGCGAGGCTAAGGCCTGCTTCAAGCACGCCATGCTGTATGGCGGAAACGAGAGCGCCGTAATGCTGGACCACTATGCCCAGGTGCTGTTCGCCCTGGGTGAGTACGATACCGCCCGGGCCACCTGGAACAGGGCCATGTCGAAAAACACATCCGGAGAGGTTCCGGACCTTGAAGCACGCATACGTGCCGCATTTCAATCCATAGGAAGGTAATGAAAAGAGTTTCGTTCACAGTTCTTGTCGCGCTGCTCCTTTTTGTGAGCATGGTGCCGATGCGGGCCCAGCAGAACCGCCAGGGCACCATAAACGGCCTCCAGGACCAGATTGCGCGCCTTGAGAACGATATCCGCATACTGAACCGGCAGCTTCAGGAGAACTCCCGAAGCAGCGAGGCGGCCCTCTCGTCGCTTTCGCTGGTGAGGCGCAGGATAAGCGCCCGTGAGGAACTCATCGCCCAGTGCGACGCCGCAATCCGCGTGATGAACGACTCCATCCGTCTGTGCCAGCGCCGTATGGACGAGCTCCAGGCGCGTCACGACACTCTCAGCGCCTACTACAACCGCCTGGTCCGGAACGCCTACAAGAACCGCGACAGCCGTAAATGGTATATGTACATGCTGTCTTCCGGCTCTATGGGACAGGCTTTCCGCCGCTTCGCCTACCTGCGCCGTTTCTCCTCGGAGATGAGTTCGCAGGCCGTGAAGATACGCCAGACCGCGGCCGAGCTTGAGGTGGAGAGAGCCCGTCTCGAGGCCCTCCGGGCCCAGACCGACGACCTCCGCAGCCAGAGGGTTGCCGAGCGTCAGCTTCTTCAGCAGGAGGAGGCCCAGGCGCAGCAGCTGGTTTCCCAGCTGCAGGGCGACAGGCGCCGCTACGAGCAGCAGCTTCAGGCCAAAAACCGCCAGAAGGCGGAACTCAACCGCCGAGTTCAGGAACTCATTCGCCAGGCCAATGAAGAAGCCCGCCGCCGCCAGCAACAGCAGCAACAGCAGGGCAGGCAGGGAAACCGCGGCAACAACGCCACGGCCGGCCGCACAACCGACACCACAATCGACGCCACACTTTCCCGGGAATTCGCGTCCAACAAGGGGCGTCTGCCATGGCCCGTGGAGGGAGTGATAGTGGAGCGTTTCGGCCGCCACCGTCATCCGGTTTATTCGAACGTGGAGCTTCCCCAGAACAACGGCGTAACCCTCGCCGTAACCCGTGGTGCTCAGGTCAAGGCCGTCTTTGCGGGAACGGTGAGCCAGATTGTGATGCTTCCCGGCTACAACCAGTGCGTGCTGGTGAGCCATGGCTCATACTTCACCCTCTATGCAAAACTGCGCACGGTGAATGTCCACAGCGGAGAGCGTGTCACGATAGGCCAGGTGATAGGAACCGTCGACACCATCGGCGGTGAAGACCAGTTCCATTTCGAACTCTGGCAGGGCACTACGCCCCTCAACCCGGAGCAGTGGCTCCGTTGACGGGGAAGCGCTATTTCAGCTTAATTAAGGGAACGGTCCCGGGGATAATGTCTTCCTCGGGTTTTTCGTGCAGATAAATAATCCTCTGATTGGGACTTCCGCGGAAAAGGAGGTCGGTGTCGCGCTCTTCCAGTATGAAGGGCCCGTCCACCAGCACGTCCAGCCAGGGCAGCATGGCCGCCATTTCCGGGTTGGCCAGGACTTCTTCATAGGTAAAACCGGTCCAGCACCAGATGGTCTTGCCGGTTTCCTCCTTTATGCGCCGCGCAAGCTCCGTGAAGGCCGGTGCCTGGTACATGGGGTCTCCGCCGGAGAAACTCACGTTCGACATGGAGTCGGCCTTGATTATATCCAGCAGTTCGTCCACCTCCATCCAGCTGCCGGCGTTGAAGTCCCAGCTCTGGGGGTTGTGGCAGCCCTTGCAGGCATGGCGGCATCCAGCACAGTAAAGGGCGGTACGGAAACCGGGTCCGTCCGCCATTGTCTGGTATGCTATGTCAAGGACTCTGATTCTCATTTGTGCACGACCCTGTCGTGGAGCTCGGCGAGTTTGCCGGAGTTCCAGCGGTCTGTGGTTCCCACCAGGTAACCGGTGATGCGCTGCAGCGTATCGATGTGGTGACCATGGCAGTGGGGGCACTCACGGATGTCCTTTTCAGAATTCTCGAAGCCGCAGTCCATGCAGCGGTTGCGGTTGTGGTTCACCGAGCCGTAGCCGATATCGTACTTGTCCATCAGGTCCACAATCTGCATGATTGCCTCGGGGTTGTGGGTGGCGTCGCCGTCGATTTCCACATAGAAGATGTGACCGGCGTTTTCGTACTTGTGGTAAGGACCCTCAATCTTGGCCTTGTGCTCCGGCGTGCAGTGATAGTACACGGGAACGTGGCTGGAGTTGGTGTAGTAGTCCTTGTCGGTGATTCCGGGAATGATGCCGAAGGTCTTCTTGTCCCTCTTGGTGAACTTGCCTGCCAGGCCCTCTGCGGGAGTTGCCAGGAAGGTGAAGTTGTGCTGATAGGTCTCTGCGAAGCCGTTGATCTTCTCTGCCATGTGGGAGATAATCCTGAGGCCGAGTTCCTGAGCCTCTTCGCTCTCGCCGTGATGCTTGCCGATGAGGGCGATAAGGCATTCTGCGAGGCCGATGAAGCCGATGGACAGGGTGCCCTGATTCAGCACGGGTTCGATGGTATCGTCGTCGTCAAGCTTCTCGCTGCCGAGCCAGAGACCGGCCATGAGCAGCGGGAACTGCTTCTTCAGAGCGGTCTTCTGGAAGTCGAAGCGCTCATTGAGCTGACGTGCGGCAATCTCCAGGGCCCAGTCGAGTTTCTGGAAGAACTTCTTGATTCTCACATCCTTGTTCTCCTCTTCCTTCATAGCCTCGATTGCGAGCTTCACGATATTGATGGTGGTGAAGCTGAGGTTACCGCGGCCGATGGAGGTCTTGGGGCCGAACTTGTTGCCATAGACGCGGGTGCGGCAACCCATGGTGGCCACTTCGTGTTCGTAGCGCTTGGGATCGTCGGCCTTCCAGGCATCGTCCTGGTTGTAGGTGGCGTCGAGGTTCAGGAAGTTGGGGAAGAAGCGCCTTGCGCTCACGCGGCAGGCGAACTTGTAAAGGTCGTAGTTGGGATCTTCCGGGAGGTAGCTCACACCCCTCTTCTTCTTCCAGATCTGGATGGGGAAGATGGCGGTGGAACCGTTGCCCACGCCCTCGTAGGTGGTGTTCAGGATTTCACGGATGATGCATCGGCCTTCCGCGGAGGTGTCGGTGCCGTAGTTGATGGAGGAGAATACCACCTGGTTGCCGCCGCGACTGTGGATGGTGTTCATGTTGTGCACGAACGCCTCCATTGCCTGATGCACGCGGCTCACGGTCTGGTTGATGGCGTGCTGCATGGCGCGCTCCTTGCCCTGAAGGCCCACCAGGTCGCGCTTGAGATAGTCGTCGATATGGGCGGTCTTCAGTTCGGAATAGTCGGCGTTGGCCATTGCGCTCACCTGGTCGATTTCCTCTTCATAGGTTTTGCGCACGAAGGGGGCCAGATAGAAGTCGAAGGCGGGAATTGCCTGGCCGCCGTGCATCTCGTTCTGCACGGTCTCCATGGAGATACATGCAAGCACGCTTGCGGTCTCAATCCTCTTTGCGGGGCGGGATTCGCCGTGGCCTGCCTTAAGGCCGTGCTCGAGGATGAGCTCCAGCGGGTGCTGGATGCAGGTGAGGGACTTCGTGGGATAGTAGTCCTTGTCGTGAATGTGGATGTAGTTGCCGGCAACGGCCTCGCGGACAGGGTCGGAAAGGAGGTTTTCGTCCACGTAGCTCTTGGTGGCCTCGGAGGCGAACTTCATCATCATGCCGGCGGGAGTGTCGGCATTCATGTTGGCGTTCTCACGGGTGATGTCGTTCACCTGTGCGTCAATGATGGTCTGGAAAATCTCGTTCGTCTTGGCCTTGCGGGCAAGGTTGCGTTTGTTGCGGTAGCGGATATACTCCTTGGCAACCTCCTTGCGGGGGCTGTTCATGAGCTCGTTCTCCACAACGTCCTGAATCTCTTCCACGGTCATCTCCTCTCTGTCGATGGTGGAGATGGCGTGGGCGATCTGTGCCGCGAGTACAATGTCTTCACCTTTTTCGGTAACGTTCATTGCCTTCAGGATGGCGGCGACAATCTTCTGATTGTTAAAATCGACGTGTCTTCCGTCGCGTTTCAGTACACGTTTTACCATAGTGTTTGGTGAGTTGTCGGCCACACCGGCAGTTATTGTGCCGGATGCCTTATGGGTTTATGTTATCAAGTGTCTTTTTTCCGGAAAGTGGTTTTCCGGGTAGCAAATATAAGTCAATAGTTCCAACAAAAAACGCTTTTCTATGAAAAAAGTTTTCAACAAAGCACGAAAAAACCTGTTAATTTGCTAATTAACAGGCGTTTCCATAATATTCTAATTTAGAATTGTTCCAGTTTAAAACTTCCTTGTTTCTTTCGGTAAGAAGTTATCAACATTAGCTGTTCACCACCCACACGAGGACGTGGCGGTCGAAGGTCATGTATTCGAGATCGTACTCTTCTTCCTCCTCGTTTTTCTCGATGAAGGTGGCCTCCAGCTCGCCTTCTCCGCGGAGACGGAAACGCTCCACTTCAATCTGCTCGGCGAAGTTGAGGTCGTAGCGGCTCAGCAGTTTGAACAGGGCTTCCTTGGCGCACCAGTAGATGGCCAGCTGCTCATTGCGCTTCTCTTCCTCGAGGTCGTCGATTTCGTCTTCCGAAAGGGCCTTCTTTTCAACCGCCGAGAAGTCGCGGTCCAGGGATTCGATGTCGATTCCGCAGTCTTCTTCGTCGTGAAGAATCACCGCAACATACTTCTGGGTATGGGTGATGGAGATGTTCACGGGGTTGTTCTCGATGTAGGGCTTGCCGTTGTCGTGGTGGCTCAGGTACACCTTCTCGTCGAAAAGCTGGTTCAAAAGCGCCCTCACGGCGAGCCTCTGCTTGCGCATGGATTCGCTGCCGATGAATGATATTTCCTCCATCTCGTCGGTGGGGGTGGCGCTCAGCTCTTTGAGCTGCTCTTCGGTCTCGGTTATCTGCCACACGCCGATGGTGGCATCGTTGTCAAGTTTTTTCTTTAAATACAGTCCCATTTCAAATTAATATCGGCATTCAATACGGCAAAGCCCGAGGCCATAAACAATGGCTTCCGGCACATCCTTCCTTTATGGATACAATCGCAACAGAGGGTCGTCTGAACCGACGCCCGCTACTTGATTAGATTTGACCTGACTGGGAGGCTCCATATCAAATGTTACAATTTCAGACCACAAAGATATATCGTTTATTTTTCATTTGCAAAATAGTCTCACAATTTTCGGCTTAAGTGGCTCAGTTCTTATGTTTTTTTATTAAATTTGCGAGCATTTTGGAAACAGAAAGTTAAACTCATACAAAGATGAAATTCCTCACAGACGAAAAGCTTCTCATTGTCGGCGCCGCCGGAATGATTGGCTCCAACATGGCTCAGACAGCCGCCATCCTCGGCCTTACCCCAAATATCTGCCTTTACGACATTTACGAACCCGGTCTCAGGGGCGTCGTGGCGGAAATGGACCATTGCGCTTTCCCCGGCGTCAACATCAGCTGGACCGTAGATCCCGCCGTGGCCTTCAAGGATGCAAAATACATCATCTCTTCCGGCGGAGCACCCCGCAAGGAAGGTATGACCCGTGAGGATCTGCTCAAGGGCAACTGCCAGATCGCAGCCGAGTTCGGCGACAACATCCGCAAGTACTGCCCGGACGCCAAGCACGTCGTAGTTATCTTCAACCCGGCCGATGTCCCTGCCCGCTCCGCCCTCATCCACTCCGGCCTGAAGCCTTCACAGCTCACTTCCCTCGCCGCTCTTGACAGCACCCGCCTGCAGGAAGCCCTGGCCCTGGAGGTCACCGGCGCCCACACTTACGGCGGTCACGGTGAGGCCATGGCCGTTTTCGCCTCCCAGGTTAAAATCGACGGCAAGCCCCTCGCAGAGATGGGCCTTTCCGCCGAACGTTTCGCCGAAATCAAGCACGACACCATCCAGGGCGGCAGCAACATTATCAAGCTCCGCGGCCGCAGCTCCTTCCAGAGCCCTGCATACCAGGCCGTGAAGATGATTGAAGCCGCTATGGGCGGCGAGCCTTTCACCTGGCCTGCCGGCACCTATGTGAACGAAGGTGAGTACAGGAATGTGTTCATGGCAATGCCCACCGTCATCGATGCCAGCGGAGTTCACTTCACCGCACCTGAAGGCACGGTCGACGAGATGGCGGCCCTGATGGTCTCCTACGAGCACCTCGTGAAGATGCGTGATGAGATCGTATCCCTCGGCATCGTTCCTCCTGTGTCCGACTGGACCAAAGAGAATCCTAATCTCTAACGGGAGTTCTCGCTCCGGGAGTGGAAAGCGCTCCGCGGGCGAATAATAAGGCCGACGCCCACGTCGCGCCATCCACATCCCGTCGCTTCATTAACGCCACCTCACAAAAAGGATGGCGTTTTTTATAGCAGCAAGGCGATGCGGTAGGTGGCGAAGGCGAAGAGCCAGGCTACGAGAAGGGTGTACAGGCAGATGAGTATGGCCCAGCGCCATTTGCCCGTTTCGTTCTTGATTGCCACGAAGGTGGCGATGCAGGGGAAGTACAGCAGCACGAATACCATGTAGGCGAGGGCCGCGGCCATGGGGATGGTGCTCTTCAGGGCGGCCTGGAGCTGAGTGTCGTTTTCGTCGGCATCGGCCGTGTATTCCTCTCCGTCCTGGGCGTACATCACGCCGAGGGAGCTGATGACGAGCTCTTTCGCGCCAACGCCGGCGAGAAGTCCCACATCCATTTTCCAATTGAAGCCGAGGGGCTCCATGGCGGGCTCGACGGCTTTGCCCACGGTGCCGATTATGCTGTGCTCCTGCTGGTATGCGGCGCCCATTCCCTCATGACGGGGGAAGTAGCCCATAAACCAAAGGACGATTGAGAAAACCAGGATGGTCGTTGCCATTTTCTCCAGGTACTGACGTCCTTTTTCCCAGGTGTGACGGCCGATGGCTTTTCCCGTGGGGACGCGGTAGGGCGGCAGCTCCATAACGAAGGGAAGGTCGTCGTCTTTTACGAACCGGCCTATCACAAGGGCCGACAGTATTGCCAGGACCACGCCCAGAAGATAAATGCCCAGAAGCACCGTGGCGGCGTTTTCCGGGAAGAAGGCTCCTGCGAAGAGCACGAAGATGGGAAGACGTCCCGCGCACGACATGAAGGGGATGATGGCGAGCGTCACCAGACGGCTTTTCCGGCTTTCGATGGCGCGGGTGGCCATAATTGCCGGCACGTTGCAGCCAAAGCCCATAACCATGGGGATGAAGCTCTTGCCGTGAAGGCCGATTCGGTGCATCAGCTTGTCCACTATGAAGGCGGCGCGGGCCATGTAGCCGCTGTCTTCCATTATGGAGATGAAGAAGTACAGGATTAGGATGTTCGGAAGGAACACAAGAACGCTTCCAACGCCGGCAATCACGCCGTCCACAAGAAGGTCGCGGAACCAGCCGTCCCGCATCAGTGAGCCCACTTTTTCCCCGAGCCAGCTCACTCCGGCCTCAATCCAGTCCATTGGATATTGGCCGAGCGTGAATGTGGCCCAGAAAATGAACCAAAGCAGGACTATGAATATGGGGAAGGCCAGCCACTTGTTCGTGACCACTGCGTCTATCCGGTCGGTTATGGTCCGTTTCGGCCTGTTTTCATGGTACTGCTCATAGGTTTCGGCCAGTGCGCCCTGTATGAAGGCGTATTTGGCGTCGACGATGGCGCTTTCGGCATTGTTCTGCAGGATGTCCTGGATGCGCTCCTGCTCTTCGTCGCGGACGCTGCGCAGGGCCTCGGCCTCGGGGGTGTCGAGGTATTTGATGGCGAGCCAGCGGGTGGAGTAGTGGGAACGGAGGGCCTGGTCGTCGGCGATGATGGCCTTGATTCGGTCGATTGACTTTTCGAGTTCGGCCCCGTGGTTGATGTGGATGTGGCGGGAAAGCTTCGGATCGGACTTTTCGTAAATCTTGATTACGGTGTCGAAGAGCTCGCTGATACCTTCGCCGTCGCGGCTCACCGTGGGGCAGACGGGAACGCCCAGAAGGTAGCCGAGCTGCTTTGTGTCCAGTTTGTCGCCCTTGGCCCGGAGCTCGTCGTACATGTTGAGGGCCACAACCGTCCTCAGGTTCATGTCGATGAGCTGGGTGGTGAGATACAGGTTGCGTTCGATATTGGAGGCGTCCACCACGTTCACAACCACGTCGGGCATGGTTCCCAGGAGGTTCTTTCGCACATAGAGCTCCTCCGGAGAGTAGGCCGAGAGGGAATAGGTTCCGGGCAGGTCTACAAGGGTAATCCTGTAGCCGCCGTGCTCGAAGTGGCCTTCCTTGGCATCTACTGTTACGCCGGAGTAGTTGCCCACATGCTCGTGGGCGCCGGAGGCAATGTTGAACAGGGAAGTCTTGCCGCAGTTGGGATTGCCCACCAGGGCCACGCGGATTATGTGGTGGCGTTCTTCCGCGACGTGGGCCAGGGCCTTGTCCAGGCGTTCCTGGTCGTCCATGTCGCCGGGAAGGGCCTGGAGGTGCTCGTCGTTCACCAGGGCTTCGCGGGCCTCATCTTCGGTTACCACTTCTATATTGCGTGCCTGCTCGCGCCGGAGCGACACTTTATATCCGATAATCTCGTATTCGATGGGGTCTTTCAGAGGGGCGTTGAGCACCGTAGTGACGGTTTTTCCCTGGATGAATCCCATCTCTATCAGGCGTTTACGGAAACTCCCATGACCATGTACACGCACGATCACGGCCTTTTCGCCTGTTTTCAGATCTGCAAGTCTCATTGTCTCAATTGCGCTTTGTGAGCGCAAAGGTACGCCGAACAGCCATTCCCGTCAATCCCCATTTGTGGGGATATCGGCCTAATGGAGTATCTTGCGGATGCGTTTGAGGTCGCCGTCGACAGGGGCCGGTTTCACGCCCAGAAGATGGCAGAGCATGGGGTACAGGTCGGTATTGTGGAAGGCCGACTGCTCTCCGGGATTGAAGGGTGCCTCATATCCGCGCTTGAAATCCGGGCCGACGGCGCGGAACGCCACCATCATGTCGGTTTCGCGGGGGTCGTAGCCATGGGCGCCGCCGTTGCGGGGCTCGCGGTAGCCGAACTGCCATCCGAGGTCGGGGGCGACGATAATGTCGCCGAGGCGGTCAGAGGTGCCGTAATCGAGCTCCGGGGGAACCTCGCCGTGACGCCAGACGCTGATATGTTCCACGCCAGCGAGGGCGTTGTAGACACTGTCGGCATAACCCTCACGGCACCAGATGCTGGTGGGGAGGCTGCCCACCACCCGCTCGGTCCAGTGCTCGGGAAGCAGGGTGGCGCAGTCGATGTTGCGCTCTGTGGAAATTTCCGTCATTCCGTGGTCTCCGGCAAGGATGAAATTAATGCGCGAGGCGTGGGGAAGGGCCATCAGGCGTGTGTAAAGCGCCCTCATCAGGCTGTCCATGGTGTGTGCCATGGCGCCGGTCTCGGAGGCGTAGGGGCCGAAAAGGTGCCCCTGGTGGTCCGGCTCGTCGAAGTAACCCATTACAAGGCGCGGGCGCTCCGGCTCCGGGAGGGACATCAGGCGCACAATCTCGTCGATTCTTTCCTCGAAGTTCCAGTGGGGCTGCTCGTTCCAGTTACGGTAGTATGTGGGATACTCTCCCTGGATGGGAATGTCGCTGCCAACCCAGTAGACCACGCCGCATTTCACTCCCTGCCTCTGGGCGGTTACCCATACGGGTTCTCCCAGATAGTATCGGGGGTCGAAACGGGCCACCGAGTCGGAAATGGCGTAACCGTGTTCCGTCTCTGGATTCCAGAAGGAATTGTTCACCAGGCCGTTATGGTCGGGCACAAGGCCGGTTGCCATGGTGTAGTGGTTGGGAAAGGTGGAGGACGGGTAGGACGCTTGCATCCTGGCGCTCACACCCACCGTGGCGAGCGAGTCCATGAACGGCATTTCGTACATGGCGGGGTAGTCCCATCGGCTTCCGTCGAGGGAAATAATCACCGTATAGTTCTGCTTTTTGCAGGAGCCGAGGATTGCCAGAGCGGCAAATACCAGTGTAAGGAGTTTCTTCATGGCACAAAGATATGAAAAATGAACGCATTTTCTTATATTTGCGGAGCAAGAAAACACACAATGCCGATGAAAGAATTGCTCCTCAGCGGTTGCGGAACCGCAATGTTCACCCCTTTCAAAGACGGGGAAGTGGACGTAACCGCATTTGCAAAAACTGTGGACCTCCAGGTGGAGGCCGGAATGGATTTCCTGGTACCGCTCGGTACTACCGGTGAAACCCCCACCCTGGACGATGAAGAAAAACTCCGGATTCTGAACATAGCCAAAGCGCGCTGCGCCGGCCGCCCCGTGATGGTTGGAGTGGGCACCAACAGCGTGGACGGCACCCTCGCCAACATCCGTCTCCTGAAGGATGCCGATGCCTTCCTCGTGGTGGTTCCCTACTACAATAAACCGCCCCAGAGAGGAATCTACGAGTATTTCAAGACCATCGCTGCGGCAACTCCCAAGCCCGTGGTAATATATAATGTACCCTCCCGCACGGGTTCGAACATCGAGGCCGGGACCACACTCGCCCTTGCCCGCGACATTCCCAATATCATCGGCATAAAAGAGGCTTCCGGCAAACTGGACCAGGTTAAAGCCATACTTGACGGGCGTCCGGAAGGGTTCTCGGTGCTCAGCGGCAACGACGACGACACTCTGCAGATAATCCGCGACGGCGGTGACGGCGTGGTATCCGTCGCCTCCAACGTCCTTCCCGGCCCCATGGTGGAGTTCGTGCACGCCGCCATGGAAGGCAAGATGGCAGTGGCCGAAGAGCTGGACAGGAAGCTGCATCCGCTGTTCAAGAACCTCTTTGTGGAGCCGAATCCCATCCCCGGAAAAGCCGCAATGGCACAGCTCGGCCTTATGGAGAACAGCCTCCGTCTTCCCCTTGTGACGGCTACCCCGGAAACAGAAAAACTAATTGCAGAAACCCTCGCACCATGGAAGTAAGCGCAGACATCTTCAACAAGACCATAGCCGCCCTTGAAAAGGGTGAACTCAGAGTTGCCGAAAAAGTGAACGGCAAGTGGAAGGTGAACCGTGAAGTGAAGGAAATCATCCTTGCCGGATTCCGTCTCGGCGAAATTGCGGAAATGACTGAAGGCCAGTTCACATTCTTCGATAAGGACACTTTCCCGGTGCGCCGCTTCAAAAAGGCCGACGGAGTCCGTATCGTCCCCGGTGGAACCAGCATCCGCCGCGGCGCCTACCTCGCCCCCGGTTCGATAGTGATGCCTCCCGCATACGTGAACGTGGGCGCCTATGTGGATGAAGGTACCATGGTCGACAGCCATGTCACCATAGGCTCCTGCGCCCAGGTGGGGAAGCATATCCACATTTCGGCTTCCACACAGATAGGGGGAGTGCTCGAGCCTGCCGGCGCCCTGCCCACCATTATCGAGGACGGCGCTTTCATTGGCGGCAACTGCGGCATCTACGAAGGAACCATAGTCGAGGAAGGGGCGGTTATCGCCTCCGGCGTGATAATCACTTCGTCAACGCCTATTTTCGACGCCACTAAGAATGAGTTCATCCGCCGTAACGAAGACGGCCGCATAGTGGTCCCCGCCGGCGCCGTGGTGGTGAGCGGGTCGAAGCCTATAGTACGCGACGGAAAGCCGCTCGAGAACGGCGTACATCTCTATTGCCCCGTAATTGTCAAATACCGCGACAGCAAGACGGAGGGCAGTATCCATCTGGAGGATATGCTCAGATAGAGACTATCTCGGCGGGTCCGGTTAGAAATACGTCACTGAAACTGTCGCACTCTGGAGAGAATGCGACCGAGAGCCAGTCGCCGCGGTGGCACTGGAGGTCGTAGACAAAGCGGCCGGGAGCCTCTTTCCGCCCTTTTATGCCATGTTTGTAGGCCGCAATTGCCGATGCGGTTATTCCCGTGCCGCAGGCAAGCGTTTCTCCTTCCACGCCTTTCTCGAAGGTGCGGATGCGAAGGCCATCCGGGACCTCCTGTACAAAGTTCACATTGGCCCCTTCGGGGGCGAAGGCTTCGTCGTGGCGAAAGGCTCGGCCCAGGGAGTCCACGTCAATGGTGTCCACGTCTTCGTCAACGAACTTCACGAAATGGCGGGTGCCGGTGTTCAGGAAATAGCCTCCTTTCATAGGCGTCACCCCCTTGACGTCAATCATTTTCAGGCGCACGGTCCATTTCCCGGGCACTTTGTCCAGTATTGTGGCCACGTGGAGGCCGTCCGGGGCGGTGAAACGGTAGGAGATTCCCTCGGAAGGGCGGATTCCCAGCATGTCGGCAAAGGCAACAATGCATCGGCCTCCGTTGCCGCACATCATGCCGCCGGAGCCGTCGGGATTGAAGAACTCCATGGAAAAGTCGCTTCCGGCGGGGCAGTAATCCAGAATCATAAGGCCGTCGGTGCTGTATTCTCGGCAAAGTTTCCCTATGACATCGACTTTTCTGAGTTCCGCGACGTCTTTATCCCGGCCGTCCGCTATTACAAAGTCGTTTCCGGCTCCCGAAAATTTGTATAAGACTGGTGCGTTATTTTCCATAATTTCGAATCAGCTCTGAGAGGATTTTAATTCCCGGCTCCATCTTTTCCTCCTTCACGAATGAGAAATTCAGGCGCATAGTATTGCGGTGGCTCCCGTCAACGAAGAAGAAGGAGCCGGCCACATAGGCTACGCCCGCCGCCAGGGCTTTGTCGTAAAGCGCCACGGTGTCAATCTGTTCCGGAAGGGTCGCCCAGATGAACAGTCCTCCCTCCGGATTGGTCCATTTCACGCCTTCGGGCATATATTTTTCCAAAAGCGAGAGCATTTTGTCGCGCCTGCGGCGATATTCTTCTATGCTTTTCTGCAGATTTCTGTCCAGCGCTCCGCTTGAAAGGAACTCGGCGGCCATGTACTGGTCGAAGACCGGAGGGCAGAGGTCGAGACATTGTTTGCACACAAAAATCTGTTCCAGCAGCTCTGTGGGGCCGACTATCCATCCCAGCCGGAAGCCGGGCGCAAAGATTTTCGAGAAGCTTCCGAGCTGAAGCGTCCTTTCCGGGGCGAGCTCGCGGATGGATGTAACGGGGCTTCCGCTGTAACGGAGTTCCCGGTAAGGGCTGTCCTCCACTATCAGGACATCCAGCTCGCGGGCGGTGTCCACCAGAGCCTGCCTCTGCTGCAGAGTAAGGGTTTCGCCGGAAGGGTTGTTGAAATCCGGAATCACATATATGAATTTGGCGCAGTCGAGGCCGCTCGTCCGATATTCTTCAATGCCCATTACGCGGGCCCTGTAGGCCTTGAACGACTGAAGGGCGCCGAGGTAGGTGGGGTCGTTGCTCAGGACCACATCGCCGGGATTCACCAGTATGCGTGTGCACACGTCTATTCCCTGCTGGGAAGACGTTGTAATCTGAATATTCTCGACGCCGACGCCATAGCGCTCCGAGAGGGCCGCCCTCAGTTCCGGTACGCCCTGTGTGGCGCCGTACTGAAGGGCTCTGGTGCCATACTTTTCCAGCACCAGAGAGCTCAGGGAGCGGATATCGTCCACCGGGAACGTTACTGCGGCGGGGTATCCGCCCGCAAAGGAGCAGATGGCCTCGAGGTCCACTTTCCTGAATATCTCCCTCACCGGACTGCGGAGGAAGGAGGGAACGTCGTCGGAGAAAAACTTCCGGTAGTTCATAGTCTTTCAAACAGCTTGTTAAATTCCGGGAACGATTTTGCAACGCACTCGGTATCGTCTATTTCCACGGGGGCCGATGCTCCAAGCGACGCCAGGGCGAGGGCCATGGCCATCCGGTGGTCGCCGCTGGATGTATAGCGCCCGCCGCGAAGCAACTTCCCGTTCAGGATGCGCTGGGTTAAGGACATTCCGGTAACACTCATCTCGTCGCCCGCAATCTCTACGGGAACATCCATCTGCTCAAGCATCTGCGCAATGGCCGCTGCCCGGTCCGTCTCTTTGTGGCGCAGCCTCTCGACTCCTCTGATGTGGCTTTCGCCGGGGCAGAAGGCTGCGAGTACGGCAACCACCGGGAAGAGGTCCGGACAGTTGGTGAGGTCGGTGTCGAAGCGGTTCAGCGGCGCGCGCTTTACATGAACGGGGCCGAGCCCGTTCTCGTCGGTGTCCAGCTGCGAGATACTGGCGCCTGCGTCCAGGAGGATGTCCAGGATTGAAATGTCGGCCTGGAGCGACTGGGTGTCAAGCCCTTCCACCTGGCATTCGCCGAAGATGGCCCCTGCGGCAAGGAAGGGTGCGGCGCCGGACCAGTCGGCCTCTATTTCCACGGAGGTGGCGCTGTAGCTCTCCGAGCCGCGAATCTGGAAGCTCACCTCGCTGCAGTGGCTCCAGTCCTGGTTCTCCATGAAATCCTTGTCGCCCTCCATCTGCGAGCCTATGTGTATGCCGAAACGCTTCAGCACGTCCAGCGTAATAAACAGATATGGAATGCTTCTGGGTTCGCTCACATACAGGGCCGACTTCCCCTGGGCCAGCGGCAGTGCCGCCAGAAGGCCGGAAATGAGCTGCGAGCCTGAGCGACCGGAGACTTCGGCGCGTCCCGGAATGATGGGTCCCGCTACTTTTACGGGCAGGAGTATGTCTTCCTTACGCGGTGCCGGCTTCTCCGGGTAAAGCCTCACGCCGAAGGGGGCCATCACGTCGTGGGCCTCGGCAAGCGCTCTGTTGGGAAGGCTTCCGGTGCCCGTCACTCTCACTTCGCCCTTTGCCAGGACGGAGAGCAGGGGAATCGCCAGCCTCGCCAGCAGTCCGGATTCTCCGGCCGATACTTCATCCACGTCCAGGCATCCCGGCTTTGCGGCTATACCTCTGATTCGGAGCGTATCTTCATTCTTTTCCACCTTGGCGCCAATAGCTTCGGCAAATTCTATCGCCGACTGCACGTCGCCGCAGGGGCTGAATCCCTTGAGTACGGAGGTGCCGTCGGCAAGGGCTGCGAATACAATCGCACGCTGTGCAAAACTCTTTGAGGACGGCATGCGAAGCCCTTCGCCGGAGACGAAACGGAAGTCTCCGTAGACGGCCCGGTGCATCTCGGCCGTTGTCATCTGGCCGGGAGCCGTGGCTTCGTCTTCTGTTGTGCAGGCATAGGTGAAAGGCGCTCCGTATTTCAGTGCATTTATGCGGCTTTCGCGTCCGGATTCGCCCATTGCGAAGGCCACCAGGGTGCCGGCTTCGGCTTCATGGTAGAGGGCGTCGAATACTTCGAGATCGGCCTCTGAATGCGCTGTGGTTACTATTTTTACGATTTCCCCGCCAAAGCAGCGGCATTTTTCGAGCACCGAAAGGAGGCTGTCGAGCGAGGGGGTGCCTTTCGTGTCGTGCCAGGAGCGGATGAGTACGCTGCCATACTTCTGGCAGGCCTGACGTACGCTGCGGCCCATCCATGAGGGCGCCTCTGTTTCGAGGTCGGCATACTTTGCGCCGGCTTCGATTGCCTTCAGAAGCTTTTCGTGTGCGTCGGGGCTTGCAATGCGGCAGGTGGCGATCAGGGGAACGTCGGCCTCGGAGAATAGTACTTCTATATCCTCTTCGTCAAGAGGGCAGAGGTCCAGGCGGATTTCCGCCATCTCCACCGTTTCGAGCAGCTCGAATATCTGCTCCAGATTCTTTCCTTGTATGGATGTACAAATCATATCAAATCAATTGCTTCCTCTACCGGAATAAGTCTTGTTGCGGCTTTTCCGGGCCTTTCCGGCAACACGAATTCCACTTTTCCGTCACGCCCCTTTTTGTCTTTTGACATGGCGCGGAGAAGCTCTCCGGCGGGGTATGGGCAGTCAGTGGGGAGTCCGTTCTTTTCCAGCGCCTCCCTCACCACGGCTTCCATCCTGTTTCCTTTACCGGCCAGACGGTCCGCCAGGCGGGCGGCAAGCACCAGGCCCATCGACACGGCGTCTCCGTGGCAGATTTCTCCTCCGGAAACGCTCTCTATGGCGTGGGCGAAGCTGTGCCCGAGATTGAGAAGTATGCGTCTTCCTTTCATTTCCTCCGGGTCTTCTGCAACAATCCTGGCCTTAATTTCCACGGCCTTTTCAATGAGTTTTTCAAGGGGTTCGGTTCCCTCGGCAAGGGCGCGGAACGCCCCGGCATCGGCAATGAGGAAGGTTTTGAACATTTCGGCCCGCCCGGCGCGGAGGTCTTGCTGGCCCAGGGTGGCTGTGAAGCCGGTGTCAATCAGTACGAATTCCGGCATACGGAAGCTTCCGAGCATGTTTTTGTATCCGTCCAGATTCACTCCGGTCTTTCCGCCTATTGCTGCGTCCACCATGCCGAGAAGCGTTGTGGGCACGTTGGCATACCTGATTCCGCGTTTGTATATGCTGGCGGCGAATCCGGCCACGTCGGTGGTGATTCCTCCGCCCACGGCAAGAAGAATCGCCTTCCTCGAAACGCCTGTTTGAAGCATTGCCCGGCAAATCTCCAGCACGGTTTCCATGGTTTTAAGGGACTCTGCGGTCTGGACGTAAAAGATACCCGTGACCTTTCCTGCGCCGGTGATTTTTTCTCCCAGATGCCGCAGGCTGGAGTCGCAGACCACGAATACTTCGCGCTCGTCGCGGAGCAGTTCCGGGAGTTCCTTTGTCCACTCTCCGTATATGATTCTGAGTTCCTTGCCCATAAAATACAAAGATAGCTAAAAATTTGGCAGTTCGCTGAATTTGCTATAAATTTGCAATCCCCCACCAGCCCGGATGGCGGAATTGGTAGACGCGCTGGACTCAAAATCCTGTGATAGCAATATCGTGCGGGTTCGATTCCCGCTCTGGGCACAAAAAAGAGACCTCACCGGTCTCTTTTTTCGTGCCCTTATCTTCGATATATCGGTGGCCTAATCCCCCGAACCCCCTGTGTCGGCCTTCGGCCTCCGCCCTCCCGGCCGGTCTCTTTTTTCGTGCCCTTATTCGGCACCACCATATACCTGGACCAATGCATCCGGGAAAATGCCTGTTTTTCCGGATGAAACGCAATTTTATGGCCCGCCGTCCGGGAAATAGCCCCTTTTTCCGGACGCGATGTCATTTTGGGGCTTGCCATCCGGGAAATAGGCCGTTTTTCCGGACGGGCTGTCGGGCTCCGGGAGGGGATGGATCTCCGGGAGGGGTATGCCACCCCGGGGAACTCCGTTCGCTTCGCTCACTTCGGCCCTCCCATTGTCTACTTCGTCCCTGCTTCGCAGGAACTCGTATCCAACGGGTCCCTCTTTACGTGTCCGAGGGTGGACACGTCCCCGGGGTGGCACACGCCCTCCCTGCGCTCTCCATTCTTGTCATATGGTCCCGAAGATTCTCCGCTGGATTCTACTCTGAAGTGCAACGCTTTGAAGACTGACAGTATAACTTTACTTACGATAAACATATAAAGTTGCAAAAAAATATTTACCTTTGGCTACGCAAACATTTGATAGATATGAAAAAAATCCTTTTGATTACCATGGTCGTGCTTTCCTTCAGCCTGGCGTATTCCTGCAGTACCAAGGAGGAAGTCGACGACCCCATCGTCGGAACCTGGGTATGCAACGACCCCGTTCACTACAACGATGGCACCATCCGTGATTACACAGAGACTTATGTATTCAACTCCGATGGCACGATGAGCATTCAATTCATCTGCCAGGACATGTGGGGCGACTTCTGGGCCTTCGGTCTCCGTTTTGGCGGCACTTATACAACCGACGGCACAAAATTCTCATTTAAGGCCCACATGGTCGCAAGCTACGAAGAAAACAACGGGAAATTGGAATGGCGTGAGCAGAATCGCGAAGAAGAAGCTCGCGACTGCACTTTCGAGTACAAGATCGAAGGGAATAAAATGACTGTGTATTACGGTCAGGAATGCGCAGTCTTTGGTCACGGAGGCAGCGCGGTGATGGTCTTCGACAAGAAGTAGTAGCCTGTTGAAATCGATCATCACGTTGCTCAGCGTCGCCCTTCTCGCCGGGGGGTGAGTTGCGGTGCGGATGGGGACAACCGCGTCTTAGGCTCGCTGGGTCTTACTTGCTTATTCCTCCGGGAAACGCAGCCGGGAGCGCAGTGATTGCACTCCCGGTTCTGTCAATCGGCCCTTCGGTAGGCGGCAGGCCCTTAATTCTTGAGATGTGTGAGGCTAGTTGCCAAGGGCGCGTACGAGATTTTCGACCGTTTTCAGTAATTCCGCTTCATCGCCTATATAATTGGTGATTGGGACTCTAAGGACATAACCAAGATCATCGTCTTTTCCTGTTCTTGACCAATACATGTTTAAAGTTATACTCGTCGCTGGCAGGAAGATGAATCCACTGATACCTTTAACTACCGCTCCTTTTATTCCATTGACCGTGATGCCCGTCCACGTGCCGTAGTTAATAAGATTCAAAAAGTCACCCCTCGAAGGCAGCGTAACGCCGTCCAGCGCATTGGCATCGGCGAAGTTATACGTTGTTCCCCGCTGCTCTGGTTTTGTCATACCCACGTTGCACGTTTGGTAATACTGGATGGTGTTTATTATGCCGTTGCTCATCTCTATCATCACGCTGATGCCACTGCCGACGGGCACCCACTTGCCCGACGTACTCGACGGTGAATACACGTTGCTGCTGGCAGGCAGCTTCACGGCGCTGTGGCTGGTAATGGTCTTGCCCGTGACGAAGTAGTCGGCACGGCTGCCGTCGGCAGTCTTGGTTTTGGCGAAGTAGTAGTTGCCGCTGTAGGCGTAGCTGCCATTGAGCTTGCCGCTGAACAGGTAGCCGCCGCTGTAGGCATAGCCCGTCATGTCATTCCCGGCAACCTTGTCGGAGGTCTCGACCACGTTCCCGTATTTATCGATGGAAGCCACACCCACCGGAATCACCGCGTCAGTGCCGAGGGTATAACCGCCGTCGGTGGCCGCTGCATCTTCGACGAAGAACTGCACATAGTTATCGGGAATCACCATATTGAATGCTCCGCTGACCTGATTGTCGCTGACGGTATAGGAAAGCGTAGCGGTAAGATAGTAGGCATAATAGGTGGTGCTGAAGGTGAAGCTGGTGCCATCGGCCGATACTGTGGCGTCGCTGCCGAAGGGCAGGAACACTGCACGCATCGTGCCTGTATCACCGTTTTTGAGGCCCAGGGCCCCGGCGGTCAGGGTGGCACCGTCGTATTCGGCCGAGGTCCAGGTTGAGCCGTCGAAGTTCATCTTCAGGTGCTTCGGTGCTTCGGCTCCGGTGAAAAAGACGTAGATGACATCGCCGTCCTGCCAGTCCTCTTTGACGGCCTTGGTGGCATCAGGATGGTTGGCGGAGAGGTTGAAGGTAATCGGGGTGGCCTGAACGGTTTCATTAACGTTCTCAGGAACTTCGACTTCGGGAGCAAGTGTCTCCTTTCCGCAGGAGACCAGCGCAGCAGCGGCCGCAAGCATAAGAATCAAATACTTTTTCATAGCTCTATCCTCCTACCACTCTTCTTCTGTGTTGAACCCGTTGTACGTCGGGGCACCGTTCGTCCCCGTTCCGCTCTGGCAGATGGCGCCTTCCTGCATCACCTCGAAGACCAGCGTCGAGGGAGCAAGGTATGTTTCTTTGTTCTTCTTTTCCATATTACGGTAATCACTACGCTAATAGTTGCAAAGTTAGGAATTTTTAAGGTGAATTCTAATTAGAAGTGCAACACACTTCAAAAGTCAAAGATAAATAATCGTTTGCGCCACGTCCCCGGGGTGGCACACGCCCTCCCTGCGCTCTCCATTCCTTGCTTCCCGGCTGTTTTTTCTGAGCGGCGCATCCAATGGAAGAAAAAACAGTAAAATTATTGCAAATAACAGACATATTGAGTAAATTTGCGCAACGCGTTGAGTAAATTTTAAATTTGACCGGTAACTTATTATGTATCAAAGGCAACAATTCCATACCCTACTTGCCAGAATGCGGGAAAAACGGCGCTTTATACAGGTGATTATGGGGCCCCGTCAGGTCGGCAAATCTACTTTGATGAAGCAGGCAGTCAACGAGGCAGGTATTCCTTTCGTCTTTTATCAGGCAGATGCTGTTCCGGCCACACAAGTAGGCTGGATCGGCGACTGTTGGAACGCTGCCCGCGCGAAGATGCGCGTCGAGGGGCTTGTGCAGCTCATCCTGATTATCGATGAGGTACAGAAAATTCCCGGATGGAGTGAGATTGTCAAAAAAGAGTGGGACTATGATACATTCAATGATATCAACCTTAAGGTCATACTGCTGGGCTCCTCCCGCGTAATGCTGGACAAAGGCCTGTCAGATAGCTTGGAAGGAAGATTTGAGCGCATTATTCTCTCACATTGGTCATTTGCTGAAATGCGCGACGCCTTCGGTTTTACTCTGGATCAGTTTATGTATTACGGTGCGTATCCAGGTGCCGCAGAGCTCATTGGTGACGAGGACCGCTGGCGCGATTACATCACCGGAGCCATAGTTGATGCCACCATCAACAAGGATATCCTTGTCAATGAAAAGATTGCCAAGCCGGCTCTGTTTCGGCAGGCTTTTGAACTATCGGCCGCCTATTCCGGCAAAGAGCTTTCTTTGACTAAAATGATAGGACAGATGCAGGATGCAGGCAATACAACAACCATTTCGGGCTATCTTAATCTGATGTCACAGGCGGGCCTTGTCTGCGGTCTGAACAAGTTTGCCGTTGACTTTGCCAGAAAGAAGAATAGTGTCCCAAAACACCAGGTTTACAATAATGCTCTAAGGAGCATCTATTGTGAGAAGCCCTTTGCAGAGGCCCTTATGGACCGCAAGCTGTGGGGGGGATTGTTTGAATCGGCCATCGGTGCTCACTTAATGAGTTACGCCTATGCCGGGGATTACAAAGTGTATTACTGGAGGACAATTCCGGGGTGTGAGGTTGATTATGTTCTGGAGAAAAAAGGACGTGTAGTTGCAATAGAGGTAAAAAGTAATAACAAAACTGGCAACAAGGGTCTGTCCGAATTCTCTTCGCTGTACAAACCCTGTCTGTCGCTAGTTGTCGGAGATGGCGGAATGAAAGCCGAAGACTTCTTGAGCATAAAGCCCTCGGACCTGTTTAGGTAGCGATAAGCCCGAATGTTAGTATCAAATTCAGAATTCCGTTTCTAGTCCACTGAGGCGAGGAGGATGTAGAGGCCGACGGCGATGACCAGAAGGATCAAGAGGAACAGGCAGGCGAGGAGGTACCAGAGGCCGGTCCTGACGGTGAGCTTCAGGCCGTTTTTCCAGTTGACGCCGAAGAGCTGGGAATAGTCGATGGTGAGAAGCACAGCCATCAGGCCTATGCCGATTTCGCCTTTGCCCTTGCTCGAGAAGAACAGGGAGAAGAACATGAAGAAGCAGAACTGGCAGAGGATATAGGCGGTAGCTGCGGCGCAGGCCGATCTGCTCATATCCTTTTTCCTCAAGGCAAAGCACATGGCAAACCAGAGCAGCAGGAACTGGCCCAGGAACAGATAGACGCCCTGGCTTCGCAGGGCGCTCTCAAACGCCGCCAGCGAGGCCTTTGCCGGGGTGTCGATCCTCTCGGGATGCCTGTCCAGGTCCAGTAGGTTGACAAGCTCCACCACCTTCGAGGCGTTTGCCGACACTTTGTGCCTGTTGTAAGATACCGTAAAGTTGGCATGCCCGGCGGTATCCGCCACAGCCGAATCCACCGCCGCAGAGTCCGCCACCGCGGTATCCACCATTACCGAATCCCGAAAGATGTCCGTATCGGCCCTTCCATTCTGCTGGTAGCTTGTATACTCGGGGTTGACTATCGAGGAGATGAGGGCGAAAAATGCATAGAAGATAATCAGGGAGGTCAGCGGAGCGAGATACCGTTCGTGCTGTCCCTTGATGTAGTCCCGGATCATGTAGCCGGGGCGAAGCAGCAGATGCACGAAGGTGCGCTTCGCATCGTCGTTGAGGAAGGGAATGGAGTCGAAGGCTCCTTTATAGAAATCCCCTTTGCGGGATTTGGATTTCTTCTTCGACCAGGGCAGGAAGCCGAGCTTCTGCCAAATCGCGAAGGCCCTGAGGCGGACTGCCAATTTCTGCTTAAACATATTACGGCAAGCTACGGACGGCGCAGATTAGAAGTAATATGAAACGCCGGCGCCGATATCCCCCTGATAGGGTTTGTAGAACAGTCTGAAGTCTAGATGCTTCAGGGCGATTCCGGCCTGGAACTTCGTGCAGCCGAGATATGTGCCCGCGAAGTCGAACTCCCAGCCGCCCCCGACATATCCGGAGAGGGTTTCGCCTCTTAGCAGATTCACATTCAGCATGAGAGGAACCTGAAAGCCCGAGAGGCGCGGCCCGTAGATATAACGGAGGCCGCCCACAAAATTCAGCCACTGCTCCGGGCTGCCAAGGCGGCCGCGCACTCCAATGCCGTAGCTTGGTGTAGACGAGAGCTTATTGTCTACTGTGAGGAAATCATCCACGCTGGTGTCGACGCCGAAGCGGAACACGATGCGGTTCTGTCCCAGGGCGGAAATCGTCACAAACAGGACGGCAAGGACGCAAAACAGTCTTTTCACGGGTTCTTTCAGAATAATAACACTAGCGTCTTGTTCTTCTTCTTTCCTGCGCCGGCTGATAGTCCCTGAGGTGATAGCGGCGACGGTTGGCCCGGGCATCGCGGCGCTGCTGGCGGGCTTGGTCCCTCGCAGCCTTGCGGTACTCCCAATTGGCCCTGCGGTTAGCCTTCCAGGCGCCGAGTCTGTCCCAACCCTCGGCCGCACGGTTGCGGGCGTCGAAAACATTGTCGGCCCTGGTGGCATCTATCGAGTATCCGGCAATCTCTTCCGCTTCCCTGAGAGCGTGGTTCTGTGCTTTACTCTTATTGGGGATAAAAAGCAGTGCGGCCGAAGCCAGCAATATGATAGCGAAACGTTTCATAGGCCATTAAATTATCAATCCTACTCCGACGCGGATGCCGTCGAGCCCCACGCCGTTTTTGTTGAAGGGAATCATGTCGTGATAGTATCCGGCATAGATGTGAAAGCAGTCTACAAACATACTCACGCCGGCCACCACGCCATATTGCCATTTATTGAAGCGGGCCGGATCATCCGGAGCGACCAGAAGATTCAACGCCCCATAGGCCCCCACATACGGGCCGATGCTGAACAGCGGGGCCGGGTCCCACAGAACCATGAGTTGCAGAGGGACCTCGAAGCGGTAGTTCGTAGGGGTGTCCGCGCCGTAGGCCTTTACCGAAAACATGCAGTTGACGCCGCTACGCAGGTAAACCGGCCAGGGAAAGAACCAGTCCGGGCCGAAAGACACGCCAAGACCCACCGAAGGGTAGCTCACCTTGTCGCCCAGCTGGATGTTGCGGGCGTCGTAGATGGCGTCAAAGCACTTGTCGTTCTGCGCCAGGGCTGTTTGAGATGTGAAACAACCTGCCAGAACCAGCACCGCCACCATCGCCCGTATTACATGAATCCTTCTCATACTCATGCATTTTTGGCAAATATAGCAACACCCTTTGATAAATCAAAATCCCGCGGAAGATATTCTTCACGCATCTCTGCCCGCAGATTTTGCATTTTTTGAGTTTTTTTTCAAAATTTGCAGCATGCTGTTAAGCCTTTTATATGTTCTCATCTCGGGTATCGCCCTTCCGGTGGGCGGTATCCAGATGCAGTATCTGTGGCGCAACCAGCTCGGAGACGTCTATTCTTTGGGCCTCGGCTCCGCCGCCTGTCTGGGCGCTGCGGCCGCAACCATGTCGGGATGGTGCTCGCTCACCGTGGGAAGTTTCGTCTGCACTCTGGTGTGCACCCTGATTTGCTTTTTCGTCACCCTGAAGGTGAACACCCAGCAGCTCATCACCTTCGGAATCCTTTTCGGAACCTTCATCGGCTCGCTTGGAACCATCGTGGTTACGAATGCCCCGAACGGCGACCTCCTGAAGCAATATTATCTCTGGGGGGCGGCCAATTTCCGCCTGGAGGGGGTCACCACGGGCGACATCGTTTTCTCCCTCGTCCTGTTTGCAACGGGCCTTTTCGCCGCCCTCTCGCAGGCCGGTAACCTTACCCGTCATTTCAAGGGCGAAACGGAGATATCGGACATGGGGAAAGCCCTTCTTCTGCTTGCCATAATGTGCCTTGTAACGAGCGCGGTGAGCATTTGCGGCCCCATCGGCTTCATATCCCTCGGCGTTCCGAATCTTAGCCGGCTGGTGTGCAAGAGCACCGATATCAGAAAGCACTATCTCATTAGCAGCGCCATGGGCGTGGCCCTTCTTCTCATTACCTACCTGGTGGTGCGGTACGTCAATTTCGGCATTTATCTCCCCATAAGCGCAACGATGGCCATCATAGCGTTGCCGCTGATGGCCATCATCTTCATCAAAGGGCGCGAAGGCGCCTGATTCAAAGTCTATTCGAGCGTCTCGATGGGAATTGTGAAGTTGAGTTTGAAATCCTTCCCGTCATTGAGAACAGCATTCACCTTGAGGGTGGCCTTGTTGTTGGCCACAGTGAGCTTCATGGTGCCGGACTTGAAAACGGAACCGTCGGCGTTAGTCTGGTCGTAGGTGTTCTCTCGGAGAATACTATCCCGCAAGGAAACAGAGCTTGTGCCCTTCCAGGGCCGATGCAAGCGAGCAACCGGGCTCCCTGCCCTCGCTGACGGCGCTGAAGAAGTCCCTCACCAGGGCGGCGTCTGCTCCGGCGTGAAGGGGAAGGGTTGCGAGATGGGAATAGTCCTCCCACACATCTCCAAGGCCGATTTTCCAGTTCTCGGCGACGAGTTTTCCACGGGTGCCGGTGATAATGGTCGTGCGCCCTTCCTCCATTGAAGTTCCCTCCAGGTGGAGGTTCAGGGAGATGCCGTTTGAAAGACGGGCCAGGACGTCCTGGGTGTCGAAGACATCGTTGTCGCAGTGGTAGACGCAGCGCCCATAGCGCCCGCTCCGGAGCTCCTCGTCGATTACATCTTCAAGAGTGCCGCCGTCGGGGACGTCGAAGCCGGCCACCCATTCGCGACGTTCGCGGTAGAGATTCACTGCTGAATAGGGGCAGTCGGGGATGGTGCAGTCGATGCAGCGAAGCGGCGTCCGGGTGTTTCCAGGGCGGAATTTAAGCAGGGCGCCGGAGCTGCGGACCTCTTCCACGGAACCTCCCGTGAGCCAGAGGAGGAAGTCGGCGTCGTGGCAGCATTTCGAGAGGAATACGGGGCCGGTTTCGGCCTTTTTCACCCAGGGGCCGCGCACGAAACTGTGGGCCATCCTGTCCGGTCCTATATGCTCGGTGTGGTCAATTTCCAGAACCTCTCCCACGGCGCCTTCTTTCACCAGTTCGTAAATCCGGTGGAAGTAGGGATGATGGCGCATTTCAAGGCACAGGCCTATGTGAACCCCGGCGGCTTCCGCCGCTTTCAGCAACTTTTCATAGTCTTCCGCGCAAGTAGCCGCTGGCTTTTCCAGAAGGACGTGCCATCCGTGGCGAACGGCTTCCAGCGCAAGGGCCACATGCTCGCGGTCGGGGGCGGCGATTATAACGGCGTCAAGCTTGTGATAGGCGGCGAAAAACGCCTCCGGAGAGCTGTAGCAGCCGCTTTCCGGAACTCCGTGATGCTTTGCCGCAAGGCTAAGCCGCAGGGGGTCCGGCTCCACAATACAGCGGAGACGGACGTTGCCGGGAAGGCAGGAAAGGTATTTCCTGGCGCGGTTTCCCGCACCCACTACCGCTATGTTCAGTTCCCGCTCAATCACGTTGCAAATATAGCAAAAATCTCTTGCGCGCAGGCACGATATTGGCAGCAAATTGTTATATTTGCATAATATGAAAGTAGCAGTTGTTGGAGCTACCGGTCTGGTTGGCTCAAAAATGTTGGAGGTATTGGAAGAGCGTCGGTTCCCCGTGACGGAACTGCTGCCGGTAGCCTCGTTCCGTTCCTGGGGAAAGAAAGTCCGCTTCCAAGGCCGTGAATGGACAGTAATCAGCGCCGACGAGGCTATAGCCCGCTGTCCCGCGCTGGCGCTTTTCAGCGCCGGAGGGGCAATGTCGGCGGAACTTGCTCCGCGTTTCGCGGAGGTGGGCTGCCATGTGGTGGACAACTCCTCTTACTGGAGGATGGACCCGAAGATTCCGCTCGTGGTCCCGGAAATCAATGCCGACGTGCTCCAAAGGGAAGACCGCATAATCGCAAACCCGAACTGCTCCACCATCCAGATGGTGCTGCCGCTCGCACCCCTGCATAAAGCCTACGGCATTAAGCGGATAGTGGTTTCCACCTACCAGAGCGTTACCGGAGCGGGCCAGAAGGGCATAGTGCATCTTGAAACCGAACGGGCCGGAGGCGATGGCGTCCATTTCCCGCACCGGATAGACATGAACATCCTTCCCCATATAGATTCCTTCCTGCCGGACGGCTACACCAAGGAAGAGATGAAGATGGTGAACGAAACGAGGAAGATCCTCCGCGACGAGTCCATAAAAGTAAGTGCCACAACGGTCCGCGTGCCCGTGGAGGGCGGCCATTCCGAGAGCGTCAACGTGGAGTTCAACACTCCGTACGAGCTCTCCGAAGCCCGCACTCTCATGGCCGGGATGCCGGGGGTGACCATTCAGGACGATCCTGAGCACAACCTTTACCCAATGCCAATCAACGCCTGGGGGAAGGACGACGTGTTTGTGGGCCGCATCCGCAGGGACACTTCCGTGGAGAACGGGCTCAACCTCTGGTGCGTTTCCGACAATCTCCGGAAAGGGGCTGCCACAAACGCCGTACAGATTGCCGAGGTGCTGCTTGAAAACGGATGGCTGGAGGCTTAGCTTATGGATTTGAATTTATTCAGGGAAATACTGGAGAAGGACTCCACCAGCGGTAAGGAACGGGCCATGGCCGAATGGCTCGCCACCCGTCTGGAAGCCCCCTCTGTACAGAAGATGGAGGTCGGCGACGGCACTCTTAACCTGCTTTTCAGCTGGGGAACGCCGAAAGTGGTGTTCTGCACCCACATGGATACGGTCCCGCCGTTCATTCCGCCCGTTTTTCTGGAAGACCGCATCCTCGGACGCGGCTCCTGCGACGCCAAGGGCCAGATTCTCGCAATGTACAGCGCCTGCAAACGGCTCGAGGCCGAGGGGCTCGAAGGCTTCGGCCTGCTGCTTCTCGCCGGGGAGGAAACCGGGTCCCACGGAGCCAAAGCCTTTGCGAAAACGGGCTTCCGCGCCCCCTACCTGATTGTGGGAGAGCCCACCGAGAACAAAATGGTCTCGGCCTGCAAGGGAACGCAGAGTTTCTCGCTCACATTCGGGGGAGAGGCATTCCATTCCGGTTATCCCCAGTTCGGGCGCAGCGCCGTGGATATGTTCGTGAAGTTCTGCAACGCCCTTCGCGACAAGCGCTTCCCTGAAGACCCTATCCTTGGAAGCACCACCTGGAATGTTGGAAAACTAATTAGCGACAACCCTCAGAACGTGCTGTCGCCGGAGCTTTCCTGCAGGCTTTATTTCCGTACCACCTTCGCTTCGCACGATGAGGTGCGCTCATACATGGAACTGCCCTGGGAGCATGTGAGCGTGGGCTTTTTCGGCGGGGACACACCGGCGAAATACTTTACCATCGACGGCTTTCCGTCGGCCCCGGTTTCGTTCGGCAGCGACGCGCCGCACCTTACGAATTTCACCAACCGCGCCATCTGCGGCCCCGGAACAGTGAGGGTGGCGCACCGGGACAACGAGTACATCCTCCTTCGCGACCTTGAGGAGGCTGTGGATATGTATGTAAAAATGTTCAAGGCAATATGCTGAAAGTTATAATCAGTGGCTACGGCAAAATGGGCCACATGATAGAAAAGGAACTCCTCAGAAGGGGAATACATCTGGAACTCGCAAGCGAGGACATCTGCTCGGTGCCCGTGGAGGTGGCGCGTGAATGTGTCTGCGTGGATTTCACCACGCCGGATGCCTTCAAGGCCAACTACAGGACCATAGCGGCCCATTTCAAGGCCGCCGTAGTGGGTACCACCGGCTGGAACGACATCGCCCCGGAGGTGTTCAAGGCTTTCTGCGAGGCCGGGACTCCGCTCATTTACGCCTCGAATTTTTCACTCGGCGTGAATGCGCTCTATGCAGCGATTACGAGGGCGTCGGCCCTTCTGAAGGGCGCCGGCTACAGCGCAAGCATCGAGGAAGTGCACCATATCCACAAGCTGGACGCTCCTTCGGGCACGGCGAAGGTGATGGCCGCCCTCGTGAAGGAAGGCCTGGACGTGGAGCCCGAAATCACTTCCGTCCGTGAGGGGGAAGTGCCCGGAATCCACACCCTCACGCTGGAATCGGAGGTAGACCGCCTCACCTTCCGCCATGAGGCTTTCTCCCGCGAGGGGCTTGCCCGCGGAGCCGTGGCCGCAGTTCTTCTCACCGAAGGGCTCGAGGGCGTACACGAATTCTCAGAACTGCTGTAGCTTATGTGGAGAGTACTTAAATTCGGAGGCTCGTCGGTGGCATCGGCTACCAGTATGTCCCGCGTTCTGGACATAGTGGGGGCACAGGCCCGCGAGGAGGGAGTCGTGCTGGTGGCGTCGGCCATCAGTGGCGCTACGGACGCCCTGCTTCGTATTGCCGACGGCGACTCTACTCCGCTCGATGAGCTTGAAAAACGCCATTTCGCCATAGTGGAACGCCTTTTTACGGGCGGCGAAAAGGCTGCGCTCACGGCCCGCATAAGGGAGCTCTTCGCTGAAATGGAGGCTGCTCCGGCCGCCGAAAAAGTTACTTACGGCGAAATCCTTTCCACAACCATTCTCTGTGAAAAACTCCGCACCGAAGGTTGGAATGCCGTATGGCTGGATTCCCGCCGCCTGGTGGTGAAGGACGACCTCCCGGAAACCTACCGCCGCATTCGCGCCGCCATTCCCGACGGGGCCGATATCTGCGTTGCCCCCGGCTTTATCTGCTGCACGTCGGCAGGGGAGGTGAGCACCCTCGGCCGCGGCGGCTCAGACTACAGCGCCGCCCTCTATGCGGCCGCCCTGGACGCTTCCAGCCTGCAGATTTGGACCGACGTTCCCGGAATCATGACGGCCGACCCCCGCAGGGTCCCTTCCGCCAGAACCATTCCCGTGATGTCATACTCTTCCGCCCTGGATATGGCGTCGCACGGGGCCAAGGTGCTTTATGCACCCACGATTGCCCCCGCCATGGAAAAGGGACTGGATATTGAAATCCGCAACACTTTCGCCCCGGAGGGCAAGTTCACCCGCATCTGCGCCACGCCCGACGCCGATGCCTGGATTGGAGTGAGTGTCTTCGGGGAATCCCTCCGCGTTACCGGAAGCAGCCCCGACGCAGCCCTGAAGGCCATTCCCGTGCTTCGGGACGCCCTTGTGGAGGCGGGAATCGCCGCAACCGGAATCGAGGCCGACGGCGGCAGCCTAAACGTCACCCTTCGCCCCGGAGTGGTTGAGCAGGGGCTCCGTGCCATTCACAGGGCCCTCTTCCAGACGGGCAGCATAACTTCCATCCCGGTGTTCATCGCCGGTTACGGCGCTGTGGGTAAAGCCCTGGAAGCCATGATTCTGAATACGCGACAGAGCGTGGCCGCCCGTTGCGGCAAGTCCATCAACATAGTGGGTATCGCAGAGCATGCGGGAGACTACATAGACGAGTTCTGCCGCAACGCTCCGAAGGGTACCGTTTTCGTGGACTGCACCGACAGCGAGTCCATCTGGCGGGAGTTCGACAAGCTTTTCCGCGCAGGTGTGAGCGTGGTGTCGTCCAACCGCCGCTCCCTGGCGATTCCTTATGTTGACTATGCCGCCCTGCATGCATCGGCCCGGGAAAACGGAGTGTTTTTCCGCTACGAGACCACCGTGGGCGCGGCCCTGCCGATGCTGGAATCCATCTCCCGCGGGGCCAACAGCCTTGACGAGATTCTTTCAATCGAAGCAGTGGTGTCATGTACGCTCAACCAGATTCTGAGCGAATATGTTCCCGGCCGCCAGAGCTTCGCCCGCTGTGTGAGGCAGGCTCAGGCCGTGGGCCTCACCGAGCAGGACCCCCGCCTGGACCTTGGCGGAAAGGACGCCCTTCGCAAGCTCCTGATTCTCTCCCGTGAGGCGGGGGTCCATCTGGAGGAAAGTGAGGTGCAGATTACGCCTCTCATTCCCCAGAGGCTTTTCAATGTGCCCCTCGACAGTTTTTATGATGAGCTGGAGGCTATGGAGGGCGGGTTTGAAGCCGCTTACAGGCATGCCTCGGAGAACGGCTGCCGCCTCCGCTTCGTCTCTTCCCTCGAACGGATCGGCGATGGTTACCGCGCCGGAATCCGCATCCGCGAAGTGGCGCAGGAGCACCCTGCATACCATCTCAAGGGTACGGAGAATGCAATTATAATCAGAAGCAGCCTTAAGCCCTACCCTCTGGTAATCCAGGGCCCCGGTGAGGGCGCCGCCCAGGCCGCTTCCAGTTTGTTGAACGATATACTCAGGTGATGCCCGTTTACGGGTCTTGTGACGCCGCTTTTTGTAAAGACAGATTAATTGACTTATCTTTGCGGGCTTTTTTATGATGAACGTGCTTGGCATATTCGGTTTTCTGAGCTTCGGCTGGCAGGATATTCTGGACATCGCAATGGTGGCCCTGATAATCTTTTTCCTCATCCGGAGCATCAAGGGAGACTCCACGGTATTGAACATCGTCCTTGTCCTGGGCGTGCTCCTGGTGCTCCAGGTGATTGTTTCCGCCCTTGGGATGAGAATGATGACGGTGCTGATGAACACCCTTCTGGATGTGGGTGTGCTGGCCATTATCATACTCTTCCAGCCGGAAATCCGGCATCTTCTGAACCGCTTCGCCGTCAAATCCGGGCTTGCCCGCCGCACCGGTGAACTGTTCAACAGAATTCTCGGAATAAAGGAAGACAAGATGGGAAGCCGTGCCACAGAAGAGCTCGTGGAGGCGGTGAGGGCCATGTCGGCCGAGAAGACCGGCGCGCTGATTGTGCTTCAGCACAAGTCTACCCTGGACGAATATGAGAGCACCGGAGACGCTTTCGACGCGGAGATAAACCGGCGTCTCATAATGAATATCTTCTTCAAGAATTCCCCTCTGCACGACGGTGCGATGATTATTTCCGGCAACCGCATCGTGGCCGCCAGGTGCCAGCTTCCCATGACCAACAGGACCGACCTGCCGGCCCATTACGGGATGCGTCACCGCGCTGCCATCGGCCTTTCCGAGGATACGGATGCGGAGATTATTGTGGTTTCGGAGGAAACGGGACGCGTTTCCTATGTCCGCAGCGGAGAGATTGCGTCGGTTGCCGACATGAAGCAGTTGCGTTCCCTGCTGGAGCCTGAAAACGAAGAGGAGGAGAGCCGATGACGGATCTGCGCCTGGAACAGAAACTCGGATTCGATACCGTCCGCGCCCTGATTCAGGGCCGGTGTTGTACCGAATATGCCGCTGCCCGCGTGGAGCAGGAGAGTTTCTGTACCGAGGCATCCGAGATTCGCCGCCGCCTCGTGCTGACGGACGAAATGAGGCTCATCCTCATGTTCGAGGACGCTTTCCCCACAAACGGATATGTAGACTGCCTGCCCTTCCTGGAGGGGCTGGAGAAGAACGGTTGCCTGGATGCGCTTTCCATAGGGAAACTGCGCACCATGCTGGACACCCTGGCAAAGGCCCTTCACTTCTTCCATAATATAAAGGAGGGAATCTATCCGAATCTGCAGAAGTCGGCCTCGGGGATAAGCGCGTGCACCGACGTCAGACGCCGGATCGACTCCATCCTGGACAAATACGGCGAGGTGAAGGACACCGCGTCGAACGAGCTCTATACCATTCGCAAGAGCATCAAGGACAAGGAAATGAGCATGTCCAAGCGGATGAACGCCATTCTGCGCCAGGCCCGCACCGACGGGCTCGTCGAGGCCGATGCGGCCGTCTCCATCCGTGACGGGAAGATGCTCATCCCGGTGAATTCCTCAAAGAAACGCCAGTTCCCCGGCCTGGTCTACGACGAATCGGCCAGCGGCAGGACCACCTTTATGGAACCGGCCGAGATTGTGGCTCTTACGAACGAGATTTCCGAGCTGCATTTTGCCGAGACCCGTGAGATTGCGCGCATCCTGAGGGAGTTCTCGGATACCATAAGGCCCATGTGCCCGGAGCTGCAGGCCGCGGCCCGCTTCATGGGAGAGCTGGATTTCATAATGGCCAAGGCCCATGTGGCCCTGGATTTCGTGGCCGGCATGCCGGTGATATCGGAAGATGGCAGCATGAACCTGCGAAAGGCACGCCATCCGCTTCTGGAGCGCAGCCTCAGGAAAGAGAAGAAAGCCATTGTCCCGCTCACGGTGACTCTCACGCCCGGGCAGAGAATTATTCTCATTTCCGGCCCCAATGCGGGCGGAAAGAGCGTGTGCCTGAAAACCGTGGGCCTGCTGCAGTACATGTTCCAGTGGGGTATGCTCATTCCCACATCCGAGTCGTCGGAAATGCCTGTGTTCGAGCGGATAATGCTTTCGATAGGAGACGACCAGTCGCTCGAGAACGACCTCTCCACATACAGTTCCTTCCTTGCCGACATGGGCTCAATGCTTGACGGCGCCGGAGCGGGAACCCTCATTCTGATAGACGAATTCGGTTCGGGAACCGAGCCTGCCGCCGGAGGAGCCATCGCGGAAGCCCTTCTTTACGAGTTCGATGTCAAGGGGTGCTACGGAGTAATCACCACCCACTATACCAACCTCAAGCTCTACGCTTCCGACCCGGCGAGCGGGGTGGTGAATGCCGCAATGCTCTTCGATGAGGCCACGGTTGCGCCGCTTTTCAAGCTCGAAATCGGCCTTCCAGGCTCGTCTTTCGCGTTTGAACTTGCAAGGAAGATGGGGCTCCCGGAAGATCTGGTGCGCGATGCCGAGCAGCGCTCCGGAGAGGGTTTCGTGGGTATGGAGAGGAATCTTCGGAAGATTGCGCGTTCCCGCCGCGCCCTGGATGAAAAGCTGAGCAAGGTAAAGGCCGCCGACAAAACTCTCGACTCCCTCACGGACCGTTACGAGAAAGAGCTCGAAGATATAAAGGCAATGCGCAAGCGCATCCTCGACGAGGCGCGTCTTGAGGCCGAAAAGATGATTCGCGAGGCCAACCGCCAGGTGGAAAACACCATCCGCACGATACGTGAAAGCCAGGCCGAGAAGGAACAGACCCGCGAGGCCCGCGCCAACCTGGGCTCTTTCCTTGGCGCCCTTGTGGAGAACCGTAAGGACAGGGAGGAGTACCTGGACCGCAACCTGGAAAAGGTGCGCCGCCGCAAGGAGGAGCAGGTGGCCCGCAAAAAGCGTCGTCACGAAGAAGAGACGCTTCCGGAAGGCGAGGCCGAATCGGCAAAGGAAAAGGCCTTCCGCAGCGCTCCCCTGAAGGTGGGAGAGAAGGTGCGCATCAAGGAGAACGGTATGGTGGGCGAGGTGTCCAAGGTGTCGGCAAAAGCCGTTACGGTGATTGTCGGGAACATAAGCACCAAACTTCCGGCCGACAAGGTGGAACGCATCACGGCGAACGAGTTCAAGGCGGCGTCAAAACCGTCGGCCCGTCCCCGTCAGGTAATAGACAGTTCCATCGCGGAGCGCAAGGCCCGTTTCACCACCCAGCTGGACGTTCGCGGAATGCGGGTTGGAGAGGCCATGGAGGTGGTTATGCGCTATATCGACGACGCCCTCATGCTGGACGTCCCCTCGGTGAGAATCCTGCACGGCAAGGGCACAGGCGCCCTTCATGAGGAAATACAGAAATATGCCCGCAGCGTGCCTGGCGTAACGCTCGTCCGTGACGAGGATGTGCAGCTGGGCGGCTCAGGTGTTACAATAGTAAGTTTCAGGTAGTATGGTGGCCACGGATAAAGCAAGCCTCGGACAGATGGGAGAGCAGGTTGCCTGCGACTTCCTTCAGTCGATGGGCCACAGGATTCTGGACCGCAACTGGAGGGGTTCGCACCTGGAGCTGGACATTGTCTCGGAAGGCCCCGACGGGGTACACTTCGTGGAAGTGAAGTCGAGGAAGGTTCCCTCATCAACCACCATAATCGACCAGGTGAATGCGCTCAAGCGCAAGAGGGTTACCTCGGCCGCGGTCAAATACCTGAACAAACACAAAATCGACGGCTCGGAGGTGTTCTTCGACGTGGTTTCCGTCCTTTTCGACGGCGACGAAACCCGCGTGCAGTACTACCCTCAGGCCTGGATACCGCTACATACATAATAATTATGACAAACGAACGATTCTGCGTAATCATGGCTGACGGCTCCGGAGAGCCCTCTGAGCTTAAAATCACATTCGAGCGCTTCCGCACCATTTTCGACACCGCCCACATCCTCGTGGTGACTCTTGCCGGCTGGGCGGAGGTTGTGCGTGTGACTATCCCGGAGCTTCCTGCAGGCAATCTCCTGCTGGAACCCTATGCGCGCAAAACCGCGCCCTGCATGGCCTACGCCACATACCATCTTCTGAAACGGAACCCCGACGCGCTCATCGTCGCAAGTCCTTCCGACGCCGTAATCCGGGACCAGAACCTCTTCGCGCGAACCGTGCTGGAGGCCTGCAAGTACGTTGAGGAAAACGACGTCCTGATGACGCTCGGCATAGTGCCCAGGAATGCAGATACGAACTACGGTTACATCCAGGTGAAAGAAGGCCGGAACGCCCATCTCATGGGTGTCCCGCTGCAGGTGAAGACCTTTACGGAAAAGCCTCCGAAGGATCTTGCCGAGGTGTTCGTTCGCACCGGCGAGTTCTTCTGGAACAGCGGTATCTTCATCTGGAAGGCCGAGACAATCCGCCGCCAGATGGAGCTCTACGTGCCGGAAGTGACGGAACTCTTCCGCGGCTGGGAAGAGCATCTGGAGGAGCCCGAATTTCTCGAGAAGGCCTATTCGGAGTGCCCGCGCATTTCGCTGGATACCGGAGTCATGGAGCACACCGACCGTGCCTGGCTCTATCCCGCCTCCTTCGGCTGGGCCGACATCTACCGCCTCTAGTGCCGTCTTTTCAACAGCCGCCTGTTGAAAAGTTGCACAAAGATTTGGAAATCAAAGCAATTAGTTGTATCTTTGCGGTCCGCAAAAGTGCGCGGGCCGCATTTTTGTGTACATAAATTATTAATAAACAATTATTTAACAAACACCAATGCCTGGTTTAATTGGAAAGAAAGTCGGAATGATTTCCGTCTTCGGTGCTGATGGAAAGAATATTCCATGCACCGTCATCGAGGCTGGTCCGTGGTGTGTTGTCACGCAGGTCCGTACCGTGGAAACCGATGGTTACACCGCTGTGCAGCTTGCCTATGACGAAAAGAAAGAGAAACGCACCAGCAAGGCCCTTCAGGGTCACTTTGAAAAGGCTGGAACCACCCCCAAGAAGAAGCTTGTGGAGTTCCCTGCCGACTTCTCGACCGAGCTCAAGCTCGGCGACACCCTCACCGTCTCCGACGTCATCACTGAGGACGTCAAGTTCGTCGACGTTGTGGGTACATCCAAAGGTAAGGGTTTCCAGGGCGTCGTGAAGCGTCACGGTTTCGCCGGTGTGGGTGGTGTCACTCACGGCCAGCACAACCGTCTTCGTCACCCCGGTTCCATGGGCGCATCCTCCTGGCCTTCCCGCGTATTCCCCGGAATGCGTATGGCCGGTCACATGGGAGCAGAGCGCGTCAAGGTCTTCAATCTTGAAGTCCTCAAGGTTATCCCTGAAAACAATCTTCTCGTAGTCAAGGGTTCCGTTCCCGGATCCAAAGGTTCTTACTTAATTGTGGAGGCGTAATTATGGAATTGTCTGTTTACAAGATTGACGGAACTGAATCCGGAAAGAAAGTCACTCTGGACGAGAAGGTCTTCGGCGTAGAGCCCAACGACCACGTTATTTACCTGGACGTTCTCCAGTATCTGGCATCCCAGCGTCAGGGCACTGCAAAGACCAAAGACCGCAGCGAGGTTGCCTATTCCACCAAGAAGCTTGGCCGTCAGAGAGGCGGTGGCGGTGCACGTCACGGTTCCCTCAAGGCCGGTATCTTCGTGGGTGGTGGCAATGTGTTCGGTCCCAAGCCGCGCGACTACCGTTTCAAACTGAACAAGAAAGTCAAGCAGCTGGCCCGCTTCAGCGCACTGTCCTACAAGGCTGCCGAGGGTAAGATCACCCTTGTCGAGCCCTTCGCTATGGACGCCCCCAAGACCAAGGAGTTCAAGAATATCCTCACCGCCATCAAGGCCGGCGAGCGCAAGGTTCTGGTCGTTCTGCCCGAGAACTCCGAGAATATTTATCTGTCTTCCCGCAACCTTCCCGACGTGAAGGTCATTACTGTGGATGAAATCAACACCTACAGCATCATGAATGCCCATTCCGTGGTCATGTTCGAAGGTGTCCCGGAAATCCTTGCGGCAAGAGTAAAGTAAAGGAGAACAAGAAATGGGTATCTTAATTAAGCCAATCGTAACCGAAAAAATGACGGCTCAGGGCGAAAAGCTGAACCGTTACGGTTTTATCGTTGACCGCAAGGCCAACAAGCTTCAGATCAAGGCTGCCGTAGAGCAGATGTACGGTGTCTCCGTGGCCGATGTCAACACCATCAACTACCACGGCAAGCGCAAGCAGCGCTACACCAAGTCCGGTCTTCTCCGCGGTCGCATGAATCACTTCAAGAAGGCTTATGTCACTCTTGCTGGTGAGGATAAGATTGATTTCTACGCTAACATTTAAGAGGAGGAGTGAATTATGGCAATCAAGAAGTACAAACCCGTGACTCCCGGCCAGCGCAACAAGGCCATCAGCTCATTTGAGGAGATCACCGCAAAGAAACCGTACAAGAAGCTGCTCGCCCCCCTCAAGTCCACCGGTGGACGCAACAACACTGGTCAGATGACCGTGCGTTACCGTGGCGGCGGCCACAAGAGGATGTATCGTCTTGTGGACTTCGTTCGCAGCCGTGACGATGTGAAAGCAACCGTGCTCACCATCGAATATGATCCTAACCGCAGCGCCCGAATCGCCCTCATCCAGTATGAGGACGGTCAGAAGAGCTACATCCTCGCCCCTCACGGCCTCCAGGTAGGCCAGGTGGTTGAATCCGGCGAGCATGCCTCTCCCGATCTGGGCAACTGCCTCCCTCTCTCCGCAATTCCTGTGGGTACTCTGGTGCACGCCATCGAGCTCCGTCCCGGACAGGGCGCAGCCATGGCCCGCAGCGCCGGCACCTTCGCCCAGCTCGCAGCACGTGAAGGCAACTACGCCATCCTCCGTCTGCCCTCGGGTGAAACCCGCATGGTTCCCGTTGCATGCCGTGCCACCATCGGCACCGTGTCCAACCCCGACCACAATCTGGAATCCTACGGCAAGGCCGGCCGCACCCGTCACCTGGGTCGCCGTCCTCACAACCGTGGTGTTGTCATGAACCCTCACGATCACCCCATGGGCGGTGGTGAAGGTCGTGCTTCCGGCGGACATCCGCGTTCCCGTAAGGGTCTGCCTGCAAAGGGCTACAAGACCCGCAACCCGAAGGCCGTGTCCAACAAGTTCATCATTGAAAGACGTAAGAAA
>CAJOCS010000009.1 GCA_905233655.1 uncultured Bacteroidales bacterium
ACCGCAATAGGATGAAGCATATAGGGTTCTCCGCTGCGCCTGCGCACGTTCATGTGCGCCTGGTTGGCGAAGTTGAAAGCCTTTTCCACCACCGCAAGTTCCTCGGCGGATGCGCAGCGCTTTTCAGCGGATGCGCGAAGGGTGGCGTACTCGCTGGCAATCACATTGAAGTCGTCCTCGGTAAACTCTGAAAAACTCATATGTTCATTCCTTTTTGTATTCTTTCCTTACGTGCCTTGAGGGCTTCGGTGTTCATCTGGTCCAGATACTCCTCGCTGTATTTATGCTTGTCCACGTTCTGGAAGGCGTATGAAAGCTCGGCCCCGTAAAGGACTATCGTCCAGCCAAGGTCCAGCCATACCATGAAGAGGGGAATTGCGGCCAGCACGCCGTAGACGGCGCTCTGCTTCGCTACCATCACCTGGGTTTCCAGATACAGGAACTGCACTCCCGCAAAGGCTATTCCGGCAATCAGGGCCGCCTTTAAGGCATGCTTGTAACTGACCTTGGTTCCGGGGATATACTTGTACATGACGGTCATCACCAGCACGCTCAGGAGGGTGAACATGGTCCAGCTCATGAACGATTTGAGATGTTCCGAGAAGAACAGCTTGCTCGGGAAAATCAGGTCCAGCACATGTGAGTAGACCACCGTCCCAGTGAAGAAAATCATCACCACGAAGGGGGAGAGGATGGTTATGCCGATTATGACTCCCATCATCTTGAGGAAGCTCTGCTCCTTCTCCACCTTCCATACGTTGTTGAATACGCGCCTTACCGTAATCATCAGCATAAGGACGATCCACACGAACGAAGCCATGGAAATAAAGCCGAACAGGCCGCTCTCGGCCGTGGTGGCTATATTGTCGGCTGCGTTCATAAGGATTTCGGTTATCCGCACTTCGCCAAGGTTTACCATAAGCATCTTGGTGAAGCGCTCGCGGAGCCCGAGTCCGTCAGTGAGATAGAAGCCGATGGCGATTGCCGGCACCACCGAAAGCATGCTCCGGTAGGACAGGGCGGTAATCTGATAGCTTATCTTCTGGGCCGAGAAGGTGTTGAACATCAGCAGCACGGTCTTGAGGTCCTTCATCAGGCGGCCTTTCCACTTTGAGAAATCCTCTTCCCGCAGGAACCAGATGTCGTGCGTAATGAAGCGCACGATGCGGCTGAGCTGGATGAGACACCAGCGGATGATTACGGATATCCTGTGTATCAGTCTCTTGAACATGCGCTAAAACAGTGTGGGTTCAATATCTTCATCGAGGGGCAGGGTGGCGGCTGGAGAAGAGGGCAGCATCGCGAAGAATGCGGCTTCGTCCAGTATGGTTATTCCCAGTTCTCCGGCTTTCCGGATTTTCTCAGGCCCCGGTTTTTCGCCGGCGAGAAGGAAGTCGGTATTCCCGCTCACCGAGGAACTGTTCTTTCCGCCGTTGGCTTCGATTATTTCCTTCATTTTCTCCCTCGGGATGGAGAAGTTGCCGCTGATTACTATGCTCTTTCCGGCAAGGGCGTCGGAAGTTTCGGACTCCTCCCGGCTTTCGACGGAGAAATGGAGCCCGGCTTCCCTTAAGCGTGCAATCTCGGCAAGATTGGCTTCGCTGCGGAAGAAATCGTATATGCTGCCTGCAATCACGTCGCCAACTTCAGGAACGGCGAGAAGCTCCTCGCGTGATGCGGCCGCAATGGCGTCTATTCCGCCGAAGTGGCGTGCGACGTCCTTCGCCGTGGTTTCGCCCACGAAGCGGATTCCAAGTGCGAACAGCACCCTTTCGAAGGGTACCTGGCGCGATGCCCTTACGGAATCCATGAAGCGCTTTGCGGAGCGCTCTTTCCAGCCCTCGAGGGTAGTAAGGACGCTCTCTCGGAGGAAGTACAGGTCCGAGGGTTTCCTCGCAAGGCCGAGATTGTAGAGCTGCTCGACGGTGGCTTCGCCGCAGAGGATGTTCATGGCCTTCCGGGACACGAAATGCTCCATCCGGCCCTTTATCTGGGTAGGGCATGCAAGGGTGTTGGGGCAGAACCATTTCGCCTCGCCCTCGCTGCGCACCAGCGGGGTGCCGCAGTCCGGACATACGGCGGGGAATACCGGCCGCCGGGCCGACGGAAGCCTCTTGGAAGGCTCTGCGGCCGTGATTTTCGGGATAATCTCCCCGCCTTTTTCAACGTAGACCCAGTCTCCTTCATGAATGTCGAGGGCGCGTATCTGGTCTTCGTTCACAAGGCTCGCACGCTTTACAATTGTGCCGCTCAGAAGGACGGGCTCGAGGTTTGCGACCGGAGTCACCGCTCCCGTACGGCCTACCTGGTAGTCGATTGAGAGGATGGGAGTGAGGGCCTGCTCGGCCTTGAATTTATATGCGACGGCCCAGCGGGGGCTCTTGGCCGTGTATCCGAGAGCCTGCTGCCAGGCCATTTCATTCACTTTGATTACTATACCGTCGGTGGGATAGGGGAGATGCTTGCGTTCGCTGTCCCAATAGCCGATAAAGTCTTCTATCTCGGCGATTCCTTTGCAGATTCGCATCTTGTCCGAGACGGGAAGCCCCCAGCTTCGGGCGGCTTCGAGGGCGGCCGAATGGGTGGGGTAGTCCACCTGGCCGGTGGGAATGTGGTACAGGGTACAGATTAGCCCACGGCGTCCTACTTCTTCACTATCCTGGAGTTTCAGGGAGCCGCTGGCGGCGTTGCGCGGGTTGGCGAAAGGCGGGTCCTCGTTGAGCTCCCTTTCGCGGTTGAGCCTGTCGAAGGATTCGTAGGGCATAAGGACTTCGCCCCTGATTTCGAATTCCTCCGGCCAGCCTTCTCCCTTGAGGCTGTGGGGGATGGACTTGATATGCATGGCATTGGCGGTGACATCGTCGCCCATGACGCCGTCGCCCCTGGTGAGGGCGCGGAAGAGCTTTCCGTTGCGGTAGGTGAGGCAGATGGCGGTTCCGTCGAACTTGAGTTCGCAGCAGTAGCTGAACTCCGAGCCGATTCCCTTCGCCACCCTCTCGGCAAATTCCTCCACTTCGCCTATGGAATAGGTGTTTCCGAGCGAAAGCATGGGATAGCGGTGGGGGAATTTCTCGAAACCCTGTTCCGAATCCGAACCCACCCTGCGGGTAGGGGAGTCGGCCGACGCGAACTGGGGGAAGGCCTTTTCAAGGTCTTCCAGCTCGTGCATGAGCATGTCGAAGTCGTAGTCCGACATGGTGGGAGCGTTGAGTACATAGTACTTGTAACTGTTCTCCCTGAGGACAGTCCGGAGCTGCTCGATGCGTTCGTATGCCTGCGTGGGCGTCATTATGCTTTGCATAAAGTACAAATATAGCAATATTCGGCCGAAATAAATAATTTTATTTTCCAAGATAAATGCGTAAATTTGTAACTAATACGACGAACGAGAATCAGATACAATTTTTATAGAAAATGAAAGACTCTATCATTATTCTTTGCGGTGGCGGTCCTGCCCCGGGAATGAACACCGTAGTATGCTCTGTAGCAAAGACTTTTCTCTCCAATGGTTATCGCGTAGTGGGCCTTCACGGAGGTTATTCCGGCCTTTTCAGCAAGAATCCCAGAACCGAGGACATCGACTTCTTCAAGGCCGATGCATATTTCAACAGAGGCGGTTCCTATCTCCAGATGAGCCGTTTCAAACCCACGGACAAGGATTTTGAAGAGAACTTCAACCTGGAGCTCTTCAAGGAGAACAACATCAAGCTCCTTGTCACCGTTGGCGGAGACGACACTGCTTCCACCGCAAACCGCATCGCCAAGTTCCTTGAGGCGAAACAGTATCCCATCAAGAACATCCACGTTCCCAAGACCATAGACAACGACCTTCCGCTGCCCGGAAACGCCCCTACCTTCGGCTTCAACTCCGCCAAGGACGAGGGCGCACACCTCGCACGGACCGTTTATGAGGATGCCCGCACCAGCGGCAACTGGCTCCTTATCAGCGCCATGGGCCGCAGCGCAGGTCACCTTGCACTGGGAATCGGCGAGGCCACTCACTGCCCCATGACCATCATCCCCGAGATGTTCAACAAGACCGGAATCAGCCTCGACAAGATTGTCCGCCTTGCCATCTCCGCAATCCTCAAGCGCAAGCTTCTGGGCATCCCTTACGGCACTGTGGTGGTGGCAGAAGGCGTGTTCCACGACCTCGACCCTGAGGAAATCAAGGCCGCCGGCGTTACCATGACTTACGACGAGCACGGACACCCCGAACTCGGCAAGATTTCGAAGGCTGTCCTGTTCAACGATATCCTCGAAAAGGAATTCAAGAAAATCGGCCTGAAGATCAAGACCCGTCCCGTGGAAATTGGCTATGATGTGCGCTGCCAGGACCCCATCGGCTACGACCTCACATACTGCACCGAACTCGCAATGGGCGCCTATGAGCTCTTTGCCAAGGGTGAAACCGGCTGCATGGTATATGTCGACGCCGACGGAGAGGCTCATCCTCTGTACCTGAAGGATCTGCAGAACGAGGAAGGCAAGATTCCTCCGCGCCGCGTGAATATCGACGGCGGCACCGCGCAGAACTATTTCGCACATATCTGCAACTATATCACTCCCGCCGATTACGAGGCCGCATCCAAGCTGGTCGCCGAGCCTGAAAAGTACGACTTCAAGAAAATCCTGAACTGGTGATTATCTATCAGATGCTTCCCCGGCTCTGGCCGGGGGGGCATTTTTCAAGCATAGACGCTGCCACCCTGTCTTACCTGAGGGATAAGCTCGGGGTGGATTTCGTATGGTATACCGGCGTGATAGACCACGCCACCACATGGAGCTGTCCGCAGGTGAAGCCTTCCAATCCCCAGATTGTGAAGGGCGATGCCGGTTCTCCCTATGCCATAAGGAATTACTTCGACGTGGCTCCGTATCTTGCCAGCGACGTTTCGCACCGGATGGAAGAGTTCGAAGACCTGGTACGCAGAACGCATGAAGCCGGGCTTAAAGTCATAATCGACTTCATACCCAACCATGTGTCCAGGGATTACTGCGGAACTCTAGGCCGTGGCGACGACAAAAACGTGCACTGGGCTCCCGGGAACGACTTTTTCTACTATCCGGGTGAAGCCCTCGCGCTTCCCGTGCCCAACGATGGGGAACCTTTCTACGAGAATCCGGCAAAGGCCTCGGGTAACGCTTTTACCCCAAGACCTTCGGTTACCGACTGGTACGAGACCGTAAAGCTCAATTACTGCCCCTTCCATACTCCCACCTGGGACAAAATGCTGGGAGCTCTCCGTTTCTGGGCTTCCAAAGGCGTGGACGGTTTCCGCTGCGATATGGTGGAACTCGTCCCGTACGAATTCCTGCAGTGGGCGATAGAAAGGATGAAGGCGGAATTCCCTGGCATCATCTTCATAGCCGAGGTCTACGAAAAGGAAAAATACGGCCTTTATTCAAATACCGTGGGCTTCGATTATCTCTACGACAAATCGGGCCTGTACGACACTCTGAGGGCGGTTTGCTGCGAGAATAAGACTGCTCGGAGCATAAGCTGGAACTGGCAGTTCCTGGGAGAGCTCCAGGGGCGTATGCTCAATTTCCTGGAGAACCACGACGAGCAGCGCATCGCTTCCGACTTTTTCCTCGGAAGCGCCGAAGCCGGATATGCCGCGCTCGGCGTGTCCCTTCTTATGAATTCCGCTCCCTTCATGCTCTATTTCGGAGAGGAAGTGGGCGAGAGGGGAATGGACGATGAACCTTTCAGCGGCGTAAACGGCCGCACTTCCATATTCGACTGGTGGAAGGTTGGGAGTCTGCATCGCCTGAGGGAGTGGATCGACGATAAGAGAAAGGGGCTCACACGCTCTGAAAGGGCCGTTCTCAAGCGCTATACGGAGGCTCTGGAGCTTTCCCGAAGGCCCGTGTTCCGGGAAGGGGAGTTCTACGACCTTTGCTACATGCAGGAAGAGGGCTTCGATATGGACAGGCATTACGCCTTCCTTCGCCGCAACGCCTCTGAGTGCTGGCTGGTTGCTGCAAACTTCTCCAGCACCGATGCTTCGATTACGGTGCGCACTCCCGACGAAGGGACTCATACCCAGATGGTTCCTGCAATGGATTTCGTGGCTGAAAGAATCCGCTAACGAAGCCTGCGCCTGAATTCGGCCACCGTTATAGCAGTGGCTACCGCCGCGTTCAACGACTCCGCCCCGGATGGTAGGAGGGGATGTAAAGGCGTCCGCTCACGCATTCTGCGACTTCCCTTGAAATTCCGTGCGATTCGCTTCCGGTAATCAGAAGCACCGGAGCGTCAGTGCCGCATTCCAGCTGCATTGAGTACATGTCTTCTCCGTCGAGGAAGGTGCCGTAGGCATAACCTCCGGCCTCGATGAATGCCTTGCACAGTTCCGGTATCGAAGTGTAATGGAAACGCACCCGGAAAATGGCTCCCATGGTGGCCTGGACCACTTTTGGATTGAATACGTCCACACTGTCCGGCGAGGCGTAGATATCCTTGATTCCGTACCAGTCGGCAATGCGGATTATGGTGCCGAGATTGCCCGGATCGCGAAGGCCGTCAAGGCCGATACATAGGCCCCGGGAGGGGATTTCGCCCATCTCGCCAAGGCCTTCCGGTTTCCTCACGAGTGCGAGGACGGGGGAGCCGGACGAAAGGGAAGAGATGCGCTGCATGCACTCTTCGCCGATTTCCTCCCTCCGGTAGATTTCTTCTATACCAAAACCCGAGTCGAGAGCTTCCTGAAGGAGTTTTTCCCCTTCGATTACGAAGAGCCCGCTCTCGTCACGGAATTTCTTCTGCGAGAGCGAACGTATGAATTTTATCTGTGCCGAGGATGGTTTCATGTCAGAAGGGATAACCTACTCCGAAGTGAAGGGCATAATTGCCGCGTGTAAGCCAGTCTGCGGGCGCATTCCAGCGGCTTCCGGCCGCCTGGGCGGGGTCGAACAGCTGAAGGCCTCCGTCTACGCGGACCAGGATGAAATCCAGGTTCACGCGAAGGCCGAGTCCCCAGTCCAGCGCTATGCTCTGGGCCAGATTGTCTATATTGAAGCGGGCGTCAGGGTCGGTTCCGTTGATTTCCCAGATATTGCCGGCATCGGCAAAGAGGGCGCCCTCAATTTTCCAGAAGATGGGGAAGCGGTATTCGATGTTGGCCTCGAGTTTCATGTCGCCGCTCTGGCTTGGAATCACGAAACTGGTGTTGAGGGCCGCGTTTCCTGCGCCCAGGGCCCTGGCCTGCCAGCCTCTCATGGAGTTGGCGCCGCCGCTGTAAAACTGCTTTTCAAACGGCAGTGAGGTGGAATTGCCGTATGCGTGGCCGGCTCCTGCGAGCAGCCTCACCGCCACAGCCTGACGGTCCGAGTAGCCGAAACGGAAGGTTCTGCCAAGCTGAACTTCGGCCCTTACATACTGGGAATAAGGTATTTCCCAGATTGTCCTGTGCCCATAACTGTCGGTGGGCATCAGGGGATTGAAGAGGCTCACCACATTGCCGGATACGTCGAAACTCAGGCGGCTGTACCAGTTGCTTGTGCCATAGTAAAGGATTCCGCCCACGCCGAGGTCGAAGTGGTCCGAGTAGGCGTTGAGCATGAAGCGGTTGCTCATTATGCTGGAGCGGAAAGCGTCGTCCATGTCGAACAGGCGCACTATATTGGCCTGGAAGGGCTGGAACTGGTAATGGAAGTGGCGCCCGAGGCTGCCGGTATAACCGAACGAGGTGGAGATGATGCTCCTCCGGTATTCGGGCCTGTTCTGGTAGCTGAATGAGGCCGAGATGTCGGTACGGGGCAGGTTCGTTCCCTTGAATATCCTGTTCGGAAGGCCTATGAACTTGGGGAAGCGGATGCTTCCGGAAACGCTGAATTCCTCTGAACGGACATTGTCGTTGGGCTTGAACTGGAAGTTGCCCTTAAGGCCTATGTTCAGCAGTTCCCCTCCGTGGAAGATATTCTTGTGGTAGTAGTTGAACTGGGGCGAGAGACCAATCAGGCCGGTGGAATTCACCGAGGCCTCCATGCTGGTCTTGAAGCCCTGCAGACGGGAATTCTGGAGGGAAATGTTGCAGTCTACCCTGTCTCCGCTGGCGGGTTGCATGGCTATGTTCACCCCGGAGAGCATACTCACCGAGGAAAGACGTGCGTAGGTGGTGTTCACCTTGCGTTCGTCGTACATATCGCCCGGAACCAGGATATTCAGGTTCTCCAGTACGGAAGGCCTCAGTTTCAGCGAGGCCGGATGGTTAATCAAAACTCGGCCTATCTGGAATTTGTGATGCTCCTGCGCATTTGCGGGCGAGTCCCCGAGCGCGTAGTCGCGTATGGAAAGGGTGAGGCGGGCGGTGCCGTTGGAGGCGAGGGTGTCGGCCTCGAAGGCATAGAAGCCCTTGTGGAAGCCGTAATATCCTATGTTCCGGAAATACTGGCTGCCGCGGATGCTTTCCGCTTCCAGGGCGGCTTCGGAGAGATACTGGCCGGGTTTGATGCTGAGGTTTCCGAGGTCGTTTCCGAAGTCTTCGCGGAAAGTGCCGTATTCCGGAAGGTTGAAATCAATGGCGCTTATGGTATAGCGGTGCCCGAGATTCACCTCATAGGTTACGTAGACCTTCCTGCCCTTGACGTTAATGTGCGTGTCAACGGTGGAACCGTAATAACCGATGTACTGCAGGTGGCTGAGGATGTTGTCCACGCTTTCGTTCACCTGCACCGGGTCGTAAACCACGGGAGCCACTCCGAAGCGGCGGATGAAGCGCCCGAAGCGAGTGGTGCCCTGGCCGCCCCAGCCATAGATGGAGAGCAGGGGATTGTAGCCCAGGATGCCTGCGTTGGGTTTCTGGCGGAGATACGGGCTGAGTTCGGAGGAATTGAAACTGCCTCCGTTCACCACTACGCTGTTCTTCACAAGGCGGTACTCACCGTCCCTGAGGGAACGTGTGGTGCTGCACGAGAGGGTGAAAAGCAGCAAAAACGCAGACAATATGAAAAACCTCTGTTTCATCCATACAAAAATAACCATTTTTTGGTATATTTGCACGTTTTGTATTGGATAGACAAGGATAAAAGCCGCATGAAGAACAAATACATCGACCTGGTCGAACAAACATTCGACTTTCCGCAGGATGAATTCATGGTTGAAGACGGAAACCTCCTGTTCAACGACATCAACCTGATGGAGATTATTGAGAAGTACGGTACTCCGCTCAAACTCACTTATCTTCCTAAGATTTCGCTTCAGATCCAGCGCGCCAAACGCCTTTTCAAGGTGGCCATGGCCAAGGCCGACTATCAGGGTCATTACCATTACAGCTACTGCACCAAGAGCTCCCAGTTCTCCTTCGTCCTCAACGAGGCCCTGAAGAACGATATCCATCTCGAGACTTCATCGGCCTACGACCTGGACCTCATCGAGGCCCTGGAGAGGGACGGAAAGCTGGACAAGGAGACCCGTTATATCATCTGCAACGGCTTCAAGCGTCCCCAGTACATCCAGAACATCGCAAAGCTTCGCAAGAACGGCTGGAAGAACATCATCCCGGTCCTGGACAACAAGAACGAGTTCGAGGATTTGGCCGATCTCATCGAGGAAGACACCATGATGGGTATCCGCATCGCTTCCGAAGAGGAACCCAACTTCGACTTCTATACATCCAGGCTCGGCATCCGTTATTCGGACATAGTGAAGTTCTACAAGGACACGGTGGCAAAGTACCCCAATTTCCACCTGAAGATGCTGCATTTCTTCATCAATACCGGCATCAGGGACACTGCATACTACTGGAACGAACTTTCGAAGTGCGTAAGGGTATACTGCGAGCTCAAGGCCATCTGCCCCGAGCTCGACTGCCTGAACATCGGAGGCGGCCTTCCCAACAAGACCTCCCTCGCCATGGACTTCGACTATGAGTATATGGTGGAGGAAATCATCAACCAGATCAAGCTCAACTGTAATTCCATGGGCGTTCCGGAGCCAGACATCTTCACCGAATTCGGCTCCTTCACCGTGGGAGAGAGCGGTGCAACCATCTTCAAGATCCTGGACATCAAGCAGCAGAACGACCGCGAAAAGTGGTACATGATAGACAACAGCTTCATGACCTGCCTTCCGGACACCTGGGGCCTCAATCAGAGGTTCATACTTCTGCCGGTGAATAAGTGGAACGACGAGTATCAGAGGGTATTCCTTGGAGGCCTTACCTGCGACAGCCAGGATTTCTACAATGCCGACTATCACGCCAACGCCATCTTCCTGCCCACAATCCGCAGCCGCAGGGAGAACCTTTATATAGGTTTCTTCCACACCGGCGCCTACCAGGAGGCGATTTCCGGATACGGTGGCATCAAGCACTGCCTGCATCCTTCTCCGAAGCATATTCTCATCGACAGGGACAAGGACGGAAACCTCCTCACATCTGTCTTTGCGGAGGAGCAGTCGGCGGAATCCATGTTGAAGATACTGGGGTATAACGTCTGACGCCCCCGCTTACTTCTTTTCCTTGGGATAATACTTTGGCCAGCAGGCCTCGAGATAGGCACGGAGAACGTCTTCGTGCCTGTTTTTTGCCGGTTCGTAGAAGACTTTTCCACGAAGTGCTTCCGGCATGAACTCCATGTCGGCGAAATGGCCGGGGTAGTCGTGGGCGTATTTGTAGCCGTCGCTGTATCCGAGCTCCGACATAAGCTGTGTGGGAGCGTTACGGATGGGCAGGGGAACCGGCTGGTTACCGGATTGTTTGACTTCGGCGAGAGCGTTCTCGATGGCCATGTAGGAGGCGTTGCTCTTCGGCGAGGATGCGAGGTACACGGTGGTCTCGGCAAGCGGGATACGGCCCTCCGGCATGCCTATCTTGGCCACCACCTCGAAACAGGCGTTTGCGAGCAGAAGGGCGTTCGGGTTTGCCAGGCCCACATCCTCCGATGCACTCAGGCAAAGGCGTCTTGCGATGAAAAGGGGGTCTTCTCCGCCGTCTATCATCCTTGCCAGATAGTAAATGGCGGCATTCGGATCCGAGCCCCTTATGCTCTTAATAAAGGCCGATATGATGTCGTAGTGCATCTCCCCGTCCTTGTCGTAGATGGCCATGTTCTCCTGGATGGATTCCGTTACGGTGGCATTGTCTATGAGCACCGTTTCCTTCCCGGCCTGGGCATCCACCACCAGCTCAAGCACGTTCAGCAGTTTGCGGGCATCGCCCCCGCTGTAACGCATCAGGGCTTCGGTTTCGACGAGGCGGATATCGCGGCTCCGGAGCAGTACATCCTGCGTCAGCGCCCTTTCCAGAAGGGTTTGAAGGTCGGCCTTTTCGAGGGATTTCAGTACATAGACCTGGCAACGGGAGAGAAGGGGAGTGATAACCTCGAAGGACGGATTCTCCGTGGTCGCGCCAATCAGGACTATGGTTCCGTTTTCCACCGCGCCCAGAAGGGCGTCCTGCTGGGCTTTGTTGAAGCGGTGAATTTCGTCGATGAAGAGGATGGGAGCGCCTTTCCCGCCGAATACGGAGTTGCTGCGGGCCTTCTCGAATACGTCCCTGACGTCCTTCACTCCGGCGGTTACGGCCGAGAGGGTGAAGAATTCCCTGTCGAGAGTCTGGGCGATGATATGGGCAAGTGTGGTCTTGCCGGTGCCGGGAGGTCCCCAGAGAATGAATGAGGAGAGATTTCCGCTCTCTATCATGCGCCTCAGCACGCAGCCTTCGCCTACGAGGTGCTTTTGGCCCACGTAGTCGTCCAGGCTGGAAGGCCGCAGCCTTTCCGGAAGGGGAGGTAGCATTGCCGAGGATGCGCTCATGGCTTAAATCTCTTTTGTGAATACTCTGCGGCGACGCTTGAACTCTTTGGTGTAGTCGTTCCAGAGATTCTGCACGCTGTTGTTGGTCTCCATCTCGGCATTGGATTCGGCATATTTGAATCCGCCGTCGATGAGCTTGGGGATGAGGTCGTTGAACAGCAGGGCATGGAGTCCGCGGTTGTGGTATTCGGGGTCTACGGCGATGAGCATCAGTTCCAGACCGTCTTCATGCTTCAGGTACATGGATTTCACCAGATGCCACCAGCCGAAGGGGAGGAGGTAGCCGCCTCCCTTTTTCACTGCATTTGCGAGCGACGGCATTGACACGGCGAGCGCTACCAGTTTCCCATTGGCGTCCTCGACCAGGGTTACGAAATCAAGGTCCAGCAGCCCCAGGTATGTATCTACATACTGGTCAATTACTTCCGGTGGCAGTACGGTGAAGTCGTAAAGTTTGCAGTAGGTGCGGTTCACAAGGTCGAAAATCTTCTGTCCGTACCTCTCTTTGCGAACCTCTTTCTTGGTGATTTTCCTCACGTGAAGATTGTACCGTTCCGAGATTAGTTTCGCAGCCTTACCAAGCTTTTCGGGAACAACCTCCGGCACGAAAATGCGGTATTCCAGCCAGTCGTTCGCCTTGCCGAAGCCAAGCGCCTCGAAATGCTCTCCGTAGTAAGGGTAGTTATACTTCAGCATGAAGGAGGAGATGTCGTCGAAACCCTCCACTACACAGCCTTCGTTGTCGAAATCGGTGAAGCCGAGGGGGCCGCTGATGCTGGTCATCCCATGCTCACGGCCAAAGGCCATTACAGCCTCTATAAGGGCTTTGGAGACCTCCCTGTCGTCTATGAAGTCTATCCAGCCGAAACGCACCTCGGCGTGGTTCCAGTCGCGGTTTGCAATCTCGTTTATAATGGCTGCGACCCTTCCGGCCAGCTTTCCGTCCTTGTATGCCAGAAACTTGGCGAAGGAGGCATACTTGCACATCGGGTTCTTATTCTCGTCCAGGGCCGACATCTCGTCGAGATACAGGCTCGGAACATAGTGGGGACAGCCCTTGTAGAGGCTTAGCGGAAATTTAATGAAAGCCCGCAATTGCTTGCGGGTCTTCACTTGTACTATTTCAATTGACATAAATTTAGGTTCAGGTTCTGGTACACTTTTATTAGTCGCGGGTCCTTCTGCGGTAGTCGACCTTTGCACGTCCGAAGGCGAGAGACAGGCCGATGAAACCGTTCATGTTAAGGTCGCCCGTAGGGATTTTCAGGAAGCTCTTCGCAGCATCGGGGACACCGGAAAGGAGAGGGGAGATGTTGACCACCTTGGCGGGAATCATATCCACGCCCACGATGAGGTTCAGAAGTCCGGGATGCAGGTTGAGGGCTGCGCCGTAGCTCTTGAACATATTGTTGATGGTGGTGCTTCCGGAGAGGCTGATGAAGTCCAGGGGAGTCCAGTTCAGCGAAATGCGGCCTTCCTGAAGGTCGAAGCCCTCACCGTTGCGAAGGCTGTACAAGGCGCCGAGCGAAAGCCTCTGATAGACGGGGAGGCGCACCTCCAGGCCGAGGTTCACCCGGAAGGGGAGCATCTCGAATACAGGTTCACCTGCACCGGCGTTCTTAAGCTGATAAATATGTTTGAAAGCGTCCTTGATTTGGTCCAGTTCATCATCCATTCCGCTGGAGCTGCCGCTGCCGCCCATCACGTCGATGGCTTCGCCGGAGCGGGGATCCCAGGTGTAACCGGCTTCGTCGGTCTTACCGGAATTCTCACGGTTCCAGCGGATTCCGCCGAGGTCGAGGATGGATGCGGATGCCGTGATCCAGGGAAGTATGTTCACGCTCACGCCAGCATCAAGTGCGCCGCCGAAGCCGGCGATGCCGATATTCTGCACGTTGAACCACTTGCGGATGTTGTCGTAATCCCAGTACCCGGAGGCGTCGTTTGTGACTTGAACCATAGGCTGGGAGATAAATGCCTGTCCCTGACCCTTGATATTCCATTTGTCGCGGTTGAGCGTCATCTGGAGTGACTGGTACTGGATGTCGGCCTCGAGAAGACCCACAAGGCCCTTTACGCGTACGCCGAAATTGATGAAATTATTGATGTTTCTGGAGAAACCGACTGCGATTTCGCCGTAGCTCTTGGACTTCAGTCCGGTGCCGCCGAGGTCGAAGGTGGTGGATGAGCCGGAAGCTCCGTCCTTGAGGAAGCGGAAAAGGTCGTAAGGCAGCATTATGCTGTTGTTCGACTTCAGGTTCACATCAATGGTCATGAAGTTGTTTCCGCTCCAGAAACCCATTGCAAGGACGTTTAAGTTGAGCCCCAGATTTAAGTTGTTGCCGTCCTTGTTGATGTTCCCGAGGAATTCCTCGGAAGTGACCTTGTCGTTGAGGAAGAGCATGGTCTTGCCGTTCTTGGAGTAGAAGAAGTCGGAGAAGCCCATGTCGCTGTTGGTGGCGAGGCCGCTGTTGCCAAGGCCGAGGGAGAAGAATCCGCGTTCGCTCTGGAAGGCGGGATTCATACGGTATGCATACTGGTAACCGCCAAGAAAATAGCCGGTCTGGAAATCCTGTGCTTCAGCCCAGAAGGAGCCAAGAAGCATTACGGATGCTGCAATTGCAATTCTGTATAGAGTTTTCATATCCGGTCTGTTTTACTTGTTGTCTTTTTTGCCGATGTCGGTGGTGATTCCGTTCGGAATGCCCATCGAGACATTGGTAATGGTGATGCCCTGATTCTCATTCAGGTGTATGCCGGCGATGCTGTCGTTCGAAGAAGCCTTGAGATTGAGCTTGATGCCCTTGACGGCAACGGGCCTGGCCATGTTCAGGGTGATGGTAATGTCGGTATTGGCGGGATTCTCTAGAGAGCCACCGGCGATGGGCTTGTCCACCGATGTGGTGACTTCCGGAATGGGATTGCCGCCGCCATCCAGTGCAACGGCTTCGAGTTCGAAGGCGAGGGGAATGGTGTTCTTTGCAGTGAGGTTCAGAACGGCCTTGGAAATCTCCACGTCGTCACCCATGTCAAGGGAGAGGTTCTCCAAATCTACGGAAAACTGAACGCGGGTGGCTGCGGTGAAGGCGAGGGGAGCCTCAAGGGAAACGTTGCAGGAACCGTTGTAGGTCTGGCCAATTGCAAGGGAGAGCCAGGAGGAATCGTCGATGTTGAAGGAATAGCTGCCCACCTCGATGCGAGCCGGAACGGGGGAGAGAATCTTGCCCAGGCCGGCCACGTTCACATAGGTGAAGCCGTCGCCTGCACCTGAAGCGTGCTCTCCGAGGCTGTAGGCCGTCCTGGTGTAGGCCGGGAAGTTGAGCGGGCCGATGGGATAGCTGTGGGTGGGTGCGCTGTTGGCATCGAGAGCCCTCATTGAGGCACTCAGGGAGAATGCCAGCGGCATATTGCTGTTAAGGTCGATAAGTACCTGTATTTCAGAGAGTTCCACATTAACGTCGGCACTGCCGTCGGTGAGCATGTCGGGAAGGCCTTCGATGTCGATACCCATATCCTGGCCGAAGTCCGGCTGTACCTTGGAGGCGTCTACGCGGAGGACTACGTTTTCAAGGTTCACGTTGTTGGTGGCATAGGAGAAAGTCGCAGAGAATTCTCCGAGTTCCTGATCGCCGTCCACCAGCACGATGGTGTGGGGAGCGGCGTCATAGTAGACGTCCACGCTCTTGGTGGGGCCGTTGAAAGCCTCGGGATTCAGGCCGATGTGACCGCTGATGGAAATCTGTGCGTTCATCGGGAGGGAACCGTTGGTCGCGACTCCGTTGGCGCCCATGTCGATGCCGGAAAGCACCAGGGACATATCCAGGCCGGCAGTCTTGTTCTCACTGTTCCCGGGAAGGTAGACGAGGATGTCTTCAGTGGACTTAAGAATATGATTTTCAAGCACCTGGAATGAAGCATTGGTGCAGGATGCAATCTTCAGATAGGCAGGGAAGGTGAATTCGGTGCCCTGTTTGAAGATAAGGTAGTCGAAGGGTGCTCCCGAGGGCAGGAAACTGAGGTCCAGGTTGCCGCTGAGGTCGCAGTTGCGGAAAGCCTTGACTTCGTCGGGGAAACCCGCGATGGTGAAATCGACGTCGAAGTTGTAATTGTAGCTCTGGTCCAGGAGCTGCTTGAACTGGTCTACGTTCAGACCGTCGAAAATGGGAAGACTGAGCCCTTCCAGTTTCTCAATCAGAGTTGCGTCTGAGGTGACCGGAGTGTTGTCCTGAATCGTTGTGGTGCTGAGGTCGATGTTCTTGGTCTGGCTGTCCGAGGCGTCGAGGACGAAGTCCGAGGCGTTGAGGGTGAAGCCTTCGAAGTTCACCGGATCCATGGTGTACGAAATAACGTACTCTCCGTTGGCATTTACCGAGAAAATGTCCGAGGAAGTGTCGACGGAAATCAGATCCTTGAGTTTAATTTCCTGGAAATCGGGGAGAGGTACCTCCACGCCTTTCAGGACGGTAATTTCGGTGTCCATGTTCTCCAGGTCGTAACTTTCGTCCTCCTGGCAGCCCGAAACTGTCATCAGCAGCGCCATGAGGGCGACTGCCGATAATCCGGATAGGGTTGTTTTTTTCATATCAGACAAGTATTACTGTGTTTTCATTTAGTCACCGTAGGGATTTGCTTCGTCCCATTCCTTGACAACATAACCGTGACGGTCTGTGCAGTGATGATAGATTTTGAGGCGGTGTTCCTCGTCGAGACTGATCCACCAGACGGAACATGCAGGGTAGTGGTGCATGCTTTCGTCCCTGGAGCCTTTGCTTGCAATCCTTTCTTTCTGTGCGATGGAAAGAGAAGACCACCAGATTTCAAGTTGTTCGTTCATAGTGCGTTATTTTAGAACGTAAAGCTAGTTTAATGCGTAAATATATGCATAAAAACTTATATATGCAAATATTACGCGCATATACGTGACTCCCCTCTTTTTTGCCGTCTTGTTATACAATTTATATTATGTTAACTAATACATATATTTAAACTCCCCTGTATACCGAAATTTTGCTATATTTGCAGCAATTTTAGAATATACGGAAATGTCGAGGAAAAGAGTTGACCTGCTGCTTGAAAACTGCACGATTGAAGCCGTGGCCGCCGAAGGCAATGCCCTGTGCCATGTGGACGGTATTGTCGTTTTCGTGGATTTCGCCGTCCCAGGCGACGTCGTCGACATTCAGGTCACCAAGAAAAAAAAGAATTACATGGAAGGTTTTGTCAGGCGTCTGGTAAAACCCTCTCCCCACAGGCTTGAACCCCTGTGCCCGCATTTCGGCGTTTGCGGTGGATGCCGCTGGCAGCCGCTGCCCTATGAGATGCAGCTTCAGGCCAAGCGTCAGCAGGTCGAAGACCAGCTTGTAAGAATCGGCCATCTGAATGTCCCGGAGATTCGACCTACCCTTCCTTCAGAAAAGACTGAATATTATCGTAACAAGCTGGAATTCAGCGCTTCCAGCAGTCGTTGGATACTCGACGGAGAGAATCCCGACGCCCTTTCCGACGCCGAGCGCGCCGGACTCGGCTTCCATGTGGGCAAATTCTTCGATAAAGTGCTGGATATCAGGGACTGCCACCTTCAGGCCGAGCCTTCAAACGCTATTCGCTTGTTTATCAAGAAGTTCTGCCTCGATAACGGACTCCCATTCTACAATATCCGTGAAAACGAAGGCTATTTCCGCAATATGTTCGTCCGCACAACCCAGGATGGCCAGATCATGCTCATCCTCTGTTTTGCCTACGACGAGAAAAACAGCCGTGAGGCGCTTCTGAACGCGCTTTTGAAGGAATTCCCCGGCATTACTTCCCTCTATTATGTAATCAACGGGAAGAAGAACGACTCCATACAGGACCTCTCCCCTGTCCTCTACAGCGGCTCCGACGCCATATATGAGAAGATGGAGGGGCTCTCGTTCAAAATCGGCCCGAAATCGTTCTATCAGACCAATTCAGCCCAGGCTTACAGGCTTTACTCGGTGGCGCGGGAATTCGCCGCACTGAACGGGAACGAGCTTGTCTACGACCTCTATACCGGAACCGGCACGATTGCCCAGTTTGTCTCCTCAAAAGCGCGTAAAGTAATTGGTATAGAGTATGTTCCGGAGGCCATTGCCGATGCCTGGGAGAACACCCGTTCAAACGGCATCACCAACTGTGACTTCTATGCCGGAGACATGAAGGATATACTTACTCCCTCTTTTATCCAGAAGCACGGAAGGCCGGATGTCATTATCCTCGACCCTCCCCGCGCCGGCATACATCCGGATGTTGCCAGGGTCATCCTGGACGCCGCTCCCCGCCGCATTGTCTACGTGAGCTGCAACCCCGCGTCGCAGGCGCGCGACCTGGCCGTCCTGTGCAGCCGCTACAAAATAGAAGACGTGCAACCTGTGGATATGTTTCCCCACACGATGCACGTCGAAAATGTTGTGGCTTTAAGCCTTATTGGACAGTAATATCCAGATCCAGAGTCTCGTCGCTTCCGTCCGGATAGGTCAGGAAGGCCGATATGGTGTGCTCCCCTGCCGTGAGGACCACGCTGGGGCCGCTCAGCGACTCTCCGTTGATATACCACTCCACGCTTGAAGGGGCATGGTCGGGAGCCTGGACAAGATTCAGGTTGAAGGTGCTGCCAGCAGTGTAGTTGCCGCTGCCCGGGTTGATGTAGTTGTAGCCGAGCGTAGACAGGGTGACTCCGGAAAGATCCGGGTCTTCGGGGCCTCCACTACCGCCGAGAGGCACAGGTTGTAGGCGTACGAGGCGTTGTAGCCCAGGGCCTGCCACTGCGAGGTGGAATTCAGGTAGCTGATGTCGGAAGTGTAACTGTTGCCGTATTCTCCGCTGGAGGTGATCACGACCGGCGGATAACCGCTTTGGATGGATACGGCGTTCACCACTGCATATCCGATGTACAGGGGTTTCCCCGAAGGAACCTTGATGCCATAGGATGAAATGTCTACGGTAAGGTCGGTAACACCGCTGGAATTGATGGAGGGGTTGTTGACCTTTGCGGTAAGGAGCCTCTCGTTGCCGGCGTCGATAATAATGTACAGGCTCTCCACGCTCTTGCAGTTCAGATAGAACTCAACCTGTTTGATCAAGCGGCCTGTATGGGCCTGCAGTTCGTTTTCGGTGAAGCATACCGCAGCCATTATGCTGTTGCTTCCCCACACGGACAGACCCTCTTCAGGGTCGAATTTCATGAGTGTGTCGGAGGTCTTTTCCCCATTCAGCCTGAGCACGAAGTTCTCGTTGTTTCCACGGGTGCTCAGGGTAATAGTCCTCATATCGCCCACATATCCGGACTTCTTGACTTTTATCACGGCCGTTTCGCCGTCATAATCGCTGAGGTCTATGGAATAGCTGCCATAGCTGTCCGTCTTGGCCGCAAAGAGAGGAGTGTCGGCCGCTTCGTCGGCATATACGGATATTGTTGCCTCCTGGATGGCCGAGCCCTGGCGGTCCTTGACGGTTCCGAATACCTTGCGCCCGTCTCCAAGGCTTGCCTGGAGGGAAACTACGGAGTTGCTGTAGGAAATGCCGGAAATAGTCACGCCGGTCTCATTGCCGTCCCAGTCGATGGGGATGTACGTCGAAATCGAGCTGGTTCCGGGGAACATATAGTCGTTTGGATATGAACTGTTGTAGTTCAGCGAAGTCTGGCGGACCGAAGGAATTATATAGAAGCAGGGATGGCTTCCATAGGCATTGATGGCATTGTAGCTGGTCCAGTTCGCCCAGTGGTTGTAGGCCGATACTCCGCCGACATAGTGCGTGGTGGACTTGTCTGCGTGATAAACAAGAAGGCCTCCCGGAAGCGGAGCGTCCCAGGGAGATACTTTTCCGCGGCATTCATAGACGAAGTACTCCCCTTCCGTTGCGGTGTAGCTCTTATAGGCGACGTTCTTGTCCACCGACTGGATGGTCACCAGGCCGGGCGTAAGCTCTCTCATGGCCGATTCTTCCATCCATCCGAGCATGATCCTTTCCTCGGCGTTGAAGAATGGAGGTGTGCGTCCGTCGTTGTTGTAGGAACCGGAACACATGGTGGAGAAATAATAAAGGCCGCCGGCCGAGCCGTTATCCTCATAGTCGGTATCATAGAAGTCGGGCAGGCCGAGCGAATGGGCGAATTCGTGGCAGGTGGTGCCGACTCCGCACATGTTCGTGCCGCTTGCGCCCTTCAATTCGGAGGTGCAGAAATAGGCATCCAGTTTCTTTCCGTCGAAAGTGGCGTTCCTCGCCGCGGAATTGCCGGAATACTGCAGGTTCCACTGGTGAGGCCAGATGGAATTCTTGGGGCCTCCCTCGGCCTCATTGTATCCCGCATAATAGAAGAGGGTCATATCCACATAGCCGTCTCCGTCGGAGTCGTAGACGGAGAAGTCCACCTGGGAATCCAGTTTCAGGCAGGCGTGATAGAGGGCGACTTCAGGGCGCTGGTCGTTGCCATTGGAATCGTTCCCGCCATAGTAGGCCATGTTGTTGTCCAGTTTCACGGGACCGTAGACATCGAAGATGGGATCGAACTGCCCGCCGGAATTGTCGTTGTAGAAGTCCCATACAGAGCCGGTTCCTCCGTTCCCTGAGTAGCCTCTCTGGTTCAGCAGGTCGGTAAAAGCCTGTTTGGGACTGGAGACGGAGAAGGATTTGTCGCTGAATTCCACCAGTACCACCAGAATATGGCGTGAGCCGTGGGTCATGGCATAGTCGTAACTCGCACGTTTCTGGGCGTTGAAAGAGCGTCTCGATGCCTGGGCGCGGCGCCTGCGGATGGTGCTCATGTCAGTGGATGAAGGGCGGTAGAATCCGTCGTCGCCTAGTTCCACAATACGGCCGCTGTTGTCGGTGGCCCAGTGGGCGAATTCGTCTCCGTGGAGCTCGATTTCTATGGTGGTTCCGTCCGGCTGGGTGTGGATGAATTTGCCGGGACGGGCGGGAATGGCATACAGAGCTGTGCATGCAAGTGTAAAGGCCGCAATGGCACTGAAAATACGTCTTGACATCATGGCTCCTTACTTTTTGATTACAAAGAATACGTCGGTGCTCTTCTTCAGGTAGAGAAGGCCGAGCTCGTCGTCGATGTGAACCACCTGGACATCCTTGAAGGTGGTGATAATCTGGGGCTCGCCCTTAACCGTCATGCTGAAGGAAAGGTCGAACTCATCTCCCACGGCCGGATCCTCCGGAATTCCGGAGAAGGAAACCACCTTGACTTCCGCCGGATAGAGCAGTCTCATGCTCAGTCTACCGTCTTTGTACAGACGGCTGAGCTGGTCTTCTCCCCTGACGTGAATGTAGTTCACGCCGTTGATTCCGTATCCGCCGGGCCGGGTCTCCGAGAGGAAAGGATCCCTCTTTTCCTGAGTGATCTCCACTACTTCGGTTATGCTGCCGATGGTGAAACTGATTCGGGCGACTCTCTGGGCCTCATTGGGGTTGGCTTCCACGTAGAAGCCCTCGAGGTAGGTGTTAAGGCTCTTTGTGGTGAGAGGCGTCACCCAGTCGGAATCGATCGAATAGGTATATCCGGTGTTCGTAAGCAGCTCTACCAGCACCTCGCCTCCGGTGGAAGGAACCGTGAAATTCTTCTCCACCACTATGAGGTTGTCGGTCTGGGCCTGGGAAATGGGAATGTTGAATTCCAGCCCCGAGGCAAGGGAAACGGTGAATTCCGCCTTGCGTTCTCCAACGTTGTCGGAGTTGTCGTCAACGGGCTTGAAAACAATGGTCTGCTTATTCCCGGCACCGCCTGAGACGGGGCTCACGGTGAACCATGCATCTTTGGGAACTGTGATTTCCCAGTTGCTGTTGGTGCAGAGGTAAACCTCACGGCTGTTGATACCGTAGAGTTTCACTTCATCGGCCATGAAGACCGATTCCAGGCCTCCCTGGTTTATTTCCAGGCGGCGGGTAACGCTTCCGGCCTCGAACAGGACCGTACCCTTGCGGGCCTCGCCCATGTTGCTGGCTATGGTAAAACCTACGTTCCACTTGTTATCGCCCACGGCATCGGTTCCGAGTGCCTGGATCCAGGTGTCGTCTTCGTTCTCGAGACGCGCCGTCCATTTTACATCGCAAAGGACAACTATAGCGAATGACTGGGTTTCTGCATTGAAAGACAGATTGGAATCGTCATTGTGCTGATTGACCACAAATACAGCTGGTTCTGTGCTGGCCGGTTCCGGTTCCACTCCTGTCCCGAATATGATTTCGCAGGAGTTGAGCAGCAGCGTCGCGGCTAAAAGCAGCGACGTGCCGGCAAACTTAAACGGGTTCAGTTTCATTACTACTTCTGATTGGTAACTACAAATATACTTTTTTTTAATAATAATTACTATTTTTGTGCTGAAAAAGTGACTGAAATGGCATTATCAATCATATTGCTCATAGTGGGGCTGGCGCTCGTAGTCGTCGGGGCCGAGTACCTGGTAGACGGTTCCTCTTCGCTTGCGAGGCGTTTTGGAATGAGTGAGTTCATAATTGGCCTCACCATAGTCGGTATGGGCACTTCCGCCCCCGAAATGGTGGTGAGTTTCATCGGCGCTATCGAAGGCAATGCCGACGTTTCCATCGGCAATGTGGTGGGCTCCAATATCTTCAATACCCTGCTGATCCTCGGCCTTACGGCCTTGATCCTGCCTATTGGAATCACGAGCGCGAACCTCCGCCGCGACATACCCGTGAATATCGTCGTAACCCTGCTGCTGGTAGTGCTCGGATGCAAGAACAAGCTGTTCGGAGCCGGTTTCGACGGGCTTGGACTCGTGGACGGAATTGTGCTCCTTGCGATCTTCGTCGCCTACATGTGGTACAGCTTTGTCAAGGACAGGCCTTCCTCTTCCGATAATCCGGAATCTGCGGAAAAGGCCGATAAGGACAGGTCCGTGGCCATTTCACTCCTGATGGTCGCAGGCGGCCTTGCAGCCCTGGTTTTCGGCGGCCGCATGTTCGTGGACAATGCCAGCCTGATAGCCACTGAAATCGGAGTCAGCCAGAAATTCATAGCCATTACGGTGCTTGCAGGCGGCACTTCCCTGCCCGAACTTGCAACCTGTGTGGTGGCCGCCGCGAAGAAGAAGGGGCAGCTGGCGCTGGGCAACATCATCGGCTCGAACCTTTTCAATATCATGCTCGTTCTCGGCGGTTCCGCCCTGATTCATCCGCTCCCGTTTACCGGAATGACGGCCGTCGACCTCGGCGTCCTGGTTTTCAGTGCGGTGATTCTGCTGCTGAGCGCCTGGATTGGCAAACGCAATAAACTGGACCGTGTGGATGGTTCCGTGATGCTTGCCGTGTGGCTGGCCTATATGACCTATCTGATTATTAATCTTTAGCTTATGTTTATACTTCAGACAGACCCCATTTCTCCCTCCGACAGCCTTGCTGCGAAGTCGGCCGAGGCTCTGGATGTGATTCGTAACACGCCGCCCAATGAACTGCTCTCTCAGCTTGGCGCACAGGCCATTCAGTTCGGACTGAAGGTGGTTGCGGCACTGGCCATCTACTTGATAGGCGCATGGCTCATCAAACTTGTCCGAAGGGCTGTGGCCAAGAGTTTTGTGAAGCGCAAGGCCGAAAAGACCCTCGCTTCGTTCGTAGACTCTCTCATCGCGATTGCGATGTGGGTGATTCTCATTATTATCACGGTGGGAACACTTGGTATAAACACCACTTCCCTCGCGGCTCTGCTGGCTGCCGGCGGCATGGCCATCGGCATGGCTCTGAGCGGCACGGTCCAGAATTTTGCCGGTGGTCTTATGCTTCTCATTTTCAAGCCGTTCAAGGCCGGAGACTTTATTGAAGCTTTAGGTTTCTCCGGAGTCGTTTCCGAGGTGAATATCGTGAGCACGAAACTCATTACGGTAGACAACCGCGAGATTATCCTTCCCAACGGCGCCCTGTCCAACGGCAACATAAACAATGTGAGCGCAATGCCCCTGAGAAGGGTCGACGTCACTTTCTCCGTATCCTATGGCAGCAAGGTGGAAGACGTGAAGGCTGCGCTCGGGGAAATCGTAAAAGCCTGGCCCGCCTTCCTGGATTCCGGCACCCAGGGTGCCGCAGACCCGTTTATCGGCCTTGTGAACCTGAAGGAGAGCGGAATCGAGTTCGTGGTGCGCGCATGGGTCAAGAGCCCCGACTACTGGAGCTCCTGGTTCTATCTAAACGAGACAATCTACAGCACACTGCCCGAGAAGGGAATTTCATTCCCCTTCCCTCAGCTGGATGTGCATGTTAAGAACAGCTGAATTCCTCCTTCGAGAGAACGGGATTGGAATAAATCCTGAGGAATATGTCCCTGAGTTGAGCCTTATCCAGATAGGGCTCAACTTTTTCCATCTGGGCGGCGGTATATGCGAGGAAGGCCTCGACATCGGCCTTGTCGTAATTGTCCGAGTACTTGTCTGTACCGTTCACCAGGTCGTAGGCGATGTAATTGGTCTTCCACAGCTTGTAGCCGTTGATGACGCGGCGGTCCACGGCGTGGCGGATTTCCTGGTAGCGGTCGTTCTTGGTGCAGTGTGAAGCCTCACGGATTTCCTCCTCGGTGAGCGGATCGCCGATATTCAGATGTACGTTGCCCTTCTGCTGTTTTATGCCGAGCATGATGCTCTGAAGGTCCTCATGGTCTGTCTTCACGTATTTCTGGGTGCGGGAAATGAGCACTTCCCTGGCCTTCAGAATGTCGCAGGGCTCATATTCATAGGAGATGGAAAGCGGGACGATGTTGAGCTCCATGAAGTTCTCCACGAAGTCCTTTGTTCCGCTCATGTCGAACATCTTCAGCAGTCCCTGTTCGGTGATGTCGATTCCGTCTTTGGTGCGGCCCTGCCTCTGGGCAATCCATACCGAACTGTCTCCGGAAGTGACCGTTTCCCGAATATACCTCGAAAGGAGCTGGGAGGAAAGGTAAAGCTCCCGGGCCGATATTCCCCTTATGACCTTGATCATCCTGTTGGAACGGATAAGGAGCTCCACCGACTTGTCCTTCAGCAGGTTGTCGCCCACTGCAATCTGTGTGAGGGGCATCTTGTTGCGGTGCAGCACTATCTGCGTGAACGCCGGATCCAGGATGATGTCCCTGTGGTTGGACATTGCGAGGTATTTGCCTTTGATGGCCTGCAGCTTGGAGATGCCGTCGTAGGAGAAATTGTGTACCGTGTTGTTGATTACCCATTCGATTGCATAGGACATCACCAGCGACTGGAACTCGTCCACGCTGTGAATGCTGCGCAGGATATCCCTGAGGTAGGTCTCAGGCTGGTTCGAGAATATGAACTTCGAGACCCACGGGACGGCGGGATGTTCTGCCACCTTGGCAAGGGCTGCCGATGCTTCTTCGTCGTTGTAGGGAGCGATATCGCTGAAAATGCTGTTGTTCTCTGTCATGGCAATTCTTATTCAGGCCTCTTCAGCAGCGAGCTGTCGCCATAGCTGAGGAAGCGGAAACCGTTTGAAAGGGCGTAATCGTAGATTCTGTGCCAGTCGCCGTTCACGAACGACGAAACCAGCAGCAGCAGAGTGCTTTCCGGCTGGTGGAAATTGGTGACCATAAGGTCTACTATCCTCCAGCGGAAACCGGGTACAATAATAATCCTGGTTCCGGAGAGGATCTGTTCCAGACCGTTTTTGTCCATATAGGCGGCTAGTGCCTTGAGGGCCTCTTCGGTGCTGTATTTCCATTCACGGGTGTATGGAGCCCATTGGGGAACATCTTCCGGAGCGCCGCTCTCTATGCAGGATACTCCGAGATAATACAGCGATTCGAGGGTGCGCACCGACGTAGTTCCCACGGCAACAGTAATCCTCCCCTCCCTGTTTATCAGTTTTTCTATCAGGGAGCGTGTGACGGTAAAGGGTTCACGGTGCATGGGGTGGTCCTCGACCTGCTGCGATTTAACAGGCAGGAAGGTTCCGGCACCTACGTGCAGGCATACCGTTTCCGTCTCAACTCCTTTTTCCCTGAGCCGGGAGAGTACATCGTCGGTAAAATGAAGGCCGGCCGTGGGAGCGGCCACGGAACCTCTCCACCTCGCATACAGGGTCTGGTAGCGTTCTGAATCGATGGCCTCGCTCTCGCGGTTAAGATATGGAGGAATGGGCACGGTCCCGGCTGTATCCAGAACGGCCGAGAAAGGCTGTCCGCCGTCCCATTCGAACCTTACCTTACCCGTCTGCCCATCCCTTTCAATAAGGCTCGCGCGAAGGTCCATATCCTTTACTTCCTGGTTTGAATCCGGGTTGTAGAGGTGCAGGACATCGTTTTTCCAGCGTTTTGCATTGCCGATGACACATTTCCATGTGCAGGAGGATGTGGCCGCAAAGGCAGTGGCATATTCGGCGGGTTCAATTGGTTCGAGGCAGAAAATCTCGATATGGGCTCCGCTTTCCCTCACAAAATGAAGACGGGCGGGAACCACTTTTGTGTCGTTAAATATCATCAGTGCACAGGAAGGAATGAAATCGGGGAGATGGCTGAAAACGCTTTCGCTTACGCAGCCGTCCCCGTACAGCAGCAATTTTGAAGCATCGCGCTGCGGCAAAGGATACTTTGCGATCCTGTCATCGGGCAAGGGATAATTGTAATCCGCTATTGCAATCGAAGGAATCATTCCTCTGGTGTGTTCTGTTTAATATTCCGTATGCAAAGTTACAAAAATTTTCGGACCGTTTTCCAGCCCCTTTCCTGCGCGGTTTGAAATTTACATGATTGAACAACATAAAGTATTACTTTAACACGGATTTGTAAACAATATGCTGGTTTCAACAAGGATTTGTAAACTAAAATGCTAAAACGGGGCTTGCATTCTCTTTTAAAAATTTCTATTAAGCTTTAACACTCTTAAACCCAGCTAAATAACTAATTTATCTAAAGTATAATTAAAGGTATTTTCGGGCGATTTGTGAATAAAGTCCGGAAAATATGTTGAAAACAATTGAATGTATGTATTTATATCATTTAAACCCAGCTATATACAATATCTATATAAACCTATTGTTTAAATTGTTTTGAGCTGTATATCCCCTACTCTTCTCCATTTTTCTTCCCTTTTGCGCTTGTTTTATTGATGGAATCTGTTTACATTTGTAAAGCTAAAGTTGTAATTTATGAATCGTCGTTTAATGCAGTTTTTGCAGGCCGAAAACATCTCGCAGTCGCAGTTTGCCGACTGCCTTGAAGTATCCCGCGGTACCCTCTCCCACATCCTCTCCGGACGTAACCGTCCTGGGTACGATTTTCTCGAGAGCGTTATGCTTCACTACCCCAGCCTCAGTATAGACTGGCTCATGACCGGGCGCGGCCGCATGTACCGTGATGAACAGGGCGTTCCCGCTGATTATCAGTCACTCCCGCATGTGGAACAAGCTCCTTCAAGGGACGTTTCCAAGATTGTCGTCTTCTATACGGACGGTTCTTACGTCGAATTTCTTCCGCAGTAGTTCTTTTTTTAGTATCTTTGCCCTCATGAAGAAGCTGTTTCGCGGTCGTTTATGGAGCCGACTCTTTTATGGCAGGGCTTATGGTGGCCCCGCCGTTGAGATTGCCGGCCTCCGTTTTCCCTCCCCGATCGGCCTTGGAATTCCCGCTGAGGAGTGCCGCTTCATGAGTGATTCAAGGGCTGGTTATCTGCTGTTTAAAGCCGGCGAAAATGCCCCCAGGAAGCTTCTGAATGCGTTTCCCGGTCGCAGTCAGGACGTTCTTCTCTCGCTTGAACTGAGCTCCGATATAGTCCGTTCCTTTTCCCTCTGCTATGATTTCGTGGATTTCATCGTAGTGAACCCGGACAATCTTACGGGGATGGAAGCGCCTGATATTCCGGATGTAAAGTCTCTCCTGGATGAAGTTCTGAACCTCCGTCTCTGCTACGAGATGTATACCCCTGTGTTTGTGAGGCTTTCTCCCAGACGTACCCCCGATGAGATGGATGAAATGCTTCATTTCTGCCTTCTTAACGGGGTGGACGGCCTTTTTGTGAACAGTGTCAAGCAATTGCATGCCGTTCAGGATATGATTGGGAACAGGCTTCCGCTTGTACTGACTACCGACAGCACCAATCCTTCAGAGATTGTGTCCATGTACCGTGAGGGGGCTTCCCTGGTGGAATGCAATGTGAGGCCGCATGTCTTGAAAAAGATACATAAACTGCTGGAACAATCTGAAATACAATGATTCAGGCTACTATTTGCACCATAGGCGATGAGATTCTCATTGGCCAGGTTGTGGATACCAATTCCTCCAGGATCGCCCTGGCGCTGGAAGAGGCTGGTATCAAGGTAAAGGGTATGGTTTCCGTCCCGGACAATTCTGAGGAAATAGAAAACTGTCTGGTAAAAGCATTGAAAGACAGTGATATAGTTATAACTACAGGTGGACTTGGTCCAACCAAGGACGACATCACGAAAGCGGTTCTCATGCGCGTATCCGGCAGTAAAGCTATGGTTGAACATGCCGGACAGCTTGAGATGGTGCACAGGATTCTCCGAAGCCGTGGCCTCGATGTGCTTCCTGCGAATCTTGCACAGGCCATGGTGCCGGAAAAGGCTGAAGTGATAGTAAACAGGCTTGGAACGGCTCCAATCATGGTTTTCCGCGGTCTGGGCAAGGGCTCAGGCAGCCTTTATTCCCTTCCCGGCGTGCCTTTTGAGGCCGTTGGTGCCCTTCCCGACGTAATGGGCGACATAAGGGCCCATTATGCCGCCGAGAATATAATGCACAGGAATATAATGGTGTATGGTGTGGCCGAGAGTGCCCTTGCAGCCAGGATTGCCGAATGGGAAGACGCTCTTGAGAGCGGGTTGCATCTTGCATATCTGCCCAATCCCCTCACCGGTATAAGACTCCGTCTTTCCGCCTATGGCGGAGATCCTTCCGAGCAGGAAAAACGTCTCGACAACGCTATACAGGGCCTTCTTCCCCTTCTTGGAGAGGATTGTTATTCACTCGGGGACGATACGCTCGAACACGCTGTAGGAACTCTTCTGAAGCGTTATGGCAGGACTGTCTCCGCCGCCGAATCCTGCACCGGAGGCGAGATATCCCATCTGTTTACCTCCGTTCCCGGCTCGTCGGCCTATTATCTTGGCTCTGTGACGTCCTATGCCATCTCGGTAAAGGAAAAGGTGCTTGGAGTGCCTTCAGCCGTAATAGAGGAGTTCGGTGTGGTAAGCAGTGAGGTCGCCGCCGCTATGGCCGAGGGTGTCCGCAGGGTTTGCGGGAGCGATTATGCTGTTTCGACCACCGGACTCGCCGGCCCTGACGGAGACGAAAGAAATCCCGTGGGTACCGTATGGATCGGAGTCTCCGGACCGCTTGGAACAAGGACAAAACGCTGTCAGTATAAGAACGACAGGCGTCGGAATATACAGCGTTTTGCCGCTTCCGCCCTGGATTTCCTCCGTAGATACATTTTGGAGGCTGAAAACATCTAATCTATTGATATAAAATAAATGTAACAATATTGTTTAGGATTATAACAATATTGTTACATTTTTAGCGTTATTTGGCTAAGTTGCCTATAATGAGCAATTTGCAACTCTCTCAAGCACGTCCAGCAGATTGCCTCCCATTATGCGGTTTATTTCGGTTTCAGAGTATCCGCGAAGGCGTAATTCTTCGGCAAGGATGCCTATGCGGGAGACGTCTTCCATGCCCTGGGGGGTAATCTCGATGCCGTCGTAATCGCTGCCTATTCCCACGTGTTCCAACCCTGCCAGTTTCACTGCCCGGTCTATATGGTCGGCGATGTCTTTGGCTCCGGGAAGGGTTGAGCTGTCGTCGCTCAGGAAGGTTGGATAGAAATTGATGCCGACATACCCGTCTTTCTCCCCTATCGCGCGGATCATTTCGTCCGTGAGGTTACGGGGATGAGAGCATATTGCCCTGCAGCAGGAATGGGTTGCCACTACCGGTGCCTTGGAAAGCTCGATGCAGTCCCAGAAGGTCTTGTCGGAAGCATGGGACAGGTCTACCATCATTCCGAGTGAGTTCATTATCTTCACCACTTCCCTTCCGAAGGGACTCAGACCGCCCCAGCGGCCGTCGCTGCCAACTGCGGAGTCGGCAATCTCGTTGTCTCCGTTGTGGGTAAGGGTAAGGTAGCGTACGCCTTTGCGATAGAACTCTTCAAGCCTTTCGGGAGAGCAGCCCACAGGCTCGCCGTTTTCCATGCCTATAAAGACCGAGAAACGGCCTTCTTCCATATTATGGAGTGCATCCTGTTTGCTCGTGGCTAGAGCCGCTATTTCATGGTTCTCTTCAATGCAGCGGAGGGTTTCGTCCAGCATCCTGGATGCATAGCCGTAGGCATCGGCTTTTTCATGGGGTGTGTAGATGGCAAAAAAGGAGCCGTCGACTCCCCCTCTTCTGAGTTTGGGGAAGTCGACGTGCCCGCTTGTATTGTCGATTGCCAGGTTACGCTGCCGCAATATTTCCGACGGCGTATCCATATGGGAATCAAATATCATCTTATCTTGTAGGTGTACCTACGGGTGCAAGAGTGGATTTGACAACCTTGGTAATGCGGAAAGCGGGCTCTCCGGTGAAGAAGAGCGAGCTGCCGCCAACAAGGCTGGCCTCGATCAATGCTCCCTCGGCTGTGTTCACGCTGGCAGTTGCGCTGCCGGTGAATTCAACGTTTACATCGCTCACGGGGAAGCCGCTGGCGTCTATATTGCCGTTGCGGGTGCCGCGCAGCGAGATCCTCTGGCCCTGGCCTACGAGGACGAGCTTCGATGAACCCTCGGCGTTAACAGCCACGGTGGGACAGTTGTAGGACATGTTGAGCTGGGTGCTGCCTCCCATGGCGACATTGGCGGTTTCGGCCTGGCCGGAAACGGTGAGCACGGAAGAAGAGGAGGAATTGATTACGAGGTCCTTGCAGTTGGTGTTCAGACGGACGTTGGCATTGTTGTCGGTCTCGAGTTCGATGGTGTTGGCAACGGTCATGTTCAGCACGGCCTGTGCATTCTTCTTGATTTTGAGCACGGCGGCATTGGCGTTGATCGTGAGGCCCTTGACCTGTGCCCTGTCGGTGAGGTTGAGCTCGAAACGGTCGGCCGGGAATTCCTCGGTGCCGCTTACGGTAGCATTGCCGGCTAGGGTGACACCATTGAGCTCAGGGACGAAAACCACGGCGCGGAATACGGGCTGCGGGGCGTTGCGGCCCTTGTAAAGCTTCCTGATATCCTTGGGAACCGACTTGGAATCGTAGGTGATGTAGAGGACTTTGGCTCTCACATATACCTGAATGTAGGGAGAGAGGACCTGGTCCACAGTGACGCGGACACCGTACTCGTCGCTCTTTGCGACTGTGACTTCGAAGTCTCCGTTCACATCCAGGGCGGAGAACTCGGTGACGGGGATGTCGCGTTCCTCGAGCTGGGATGCTACAGTCTGTGCCCTGGCGCTCACAAGGGACACCAGAGAAGCGATGACCACCGTACCGATGACCATTCGCAGGGCTTGTTTAAGAGTCATATTCAATGCGTTAAAAAGTTAATTTTCAGTTTGTTCCATTAATTCGGTCCATTCGTCGGTGTACATATCCAGGCTGCGTTTGTCTTCCAGGTACATGCGAGTGAACTCCAAAATATCGTCATTATTTCCGGGATTTGCAAGTTTTTTTTCTATTTCCCGCAAATTCCCTTCGAGCTTCTCTATCTCTTTTTCAAGGAAAGAGATGCGGTTACGGATCTTCTTTTCCTCCTTGGAGAGCTGTTTCCATCCCGCCCTCGGGTCGTCGGCCTTCGGTTTCGGCGTTTCCTGCGAGGGGGTGCAGGCCTGATGCCTTTCCAACTCCTGAAGATTCTCGATCTTGCGTTTTTGCAGGAACTCCCCTACGCTTCCCAGGTGCTCTTTCACTTTTCCGTCGCGGAACTCGTAGAGTTTGTTTACGAGCCCGTCCAGGAAGTCACGGTCGTGGGATACGACAATAAGTGTACCGTCGAAGGTCTTCAGCGCCTGTTTCAGGACATCCTTCGAGCGTATGTCCATGTGGTTTGTAGGTTCGTCCAGAAGAAGGACATTGTGTTCGCGGAGCATAAGCGAAGCCATCCCAAGCCTTGCCCTTTCGCCTCCGCTCAGGACGGAAACCTTCTTGTCTATGTCTTCTCCTTTGAACAGAAATGCCCCCAGGATGTCCCTGAGGCGGGTTCTTACCTCGCCTACGGCATCGCGGTCCAGAGTCTCGTAAACGGTGAGAGCAGGATTCAGGACTTCTTCCTGATTCTGGGCGTAATAGCCTAGACTCACATTATGGCCGAGCCGGGCTTCGCCCGCGAGAGGTTCCAGTTCTCCGGCTATGAGCCTCATGAGGGTGGTCTTCCCCTCCCCGTTCCGGCCGATGAAAGCCACTTTCTCTCCACGGGATATTTCAATGTCGGCATTGGTAAACACAACTTTCCCGGGATATCCTGCGCTCAGGCCGGTGGCTTTGAACACGGTGTCGCCGCTCCTTTGGGAAGGAGGGAAACGAAGTGCCAGTGTGGATTTGTCAACCTCATCTATTTCAATTCTTTCCAGCTTTTCCAGGGCCTTGATCCTGGACTGGACCTGATTGGATTTGGTGGGCTTGTAACGGAAGCGCTGGATGAACTCCTCCGTCTTTTCTATCATCCGCTGCTGGTTGTCGTAGGCGGCTTTCTGCTGTGCCAGGCGTTCTTCACGCAGCACCTGGTATTTGCTGTATGGGACTTTGTAGTCGTGAATCTGCCCGAGCATTATCTCCACGGTGCGGCTGGTGACGTTGTCCAGGAACTTCCTGTCGTGGGATACCAGCAGGACCGAGCCCCTGTAGGCCTTTAGATAGTCTTCGAACCATTCTATGGATTCAATGTCCAGATGGTTCGTGGGTTCGTCAAGAAGAAGCACGTCCGGTTCGGAGATGAGAATCTTCGCAAGGGCTATCCTCATGTTCCAGCCATGGCTGAATGTGGCAGTGGGACGGTCGAACTCGTCGCTCTTGAATCCAAGGCCGGTGAGTGTTCTCTCGGCCCTTGCCCTGAGTGCTCCGGCGCTCTCCAGCGACATCCTGTCATTGAGTTCATTCATCCGTGCAATTAATGCAGCGTATTCGCTTGATTCATAGTCTGTTCTTGTTGCAAGCTCTGCTGTGATTTCCGCCATCCCCGCCTCCATCCTGTGATGCTCTTCGAATACGGACATAGTCTCTTCCATCACTGTCCTCGAGCCGGATGCTTCCATTATCTGGGGCAGGTAGCCGATTCTGATTCCGCTTGGCTTTTCTACGCTTCCGGAGGTGGGTGTCTGCTCCCCGGTTATGAGCTTCATGAGGGTGGACTTTCCGGCGCCGTTCTTTCCCACCAGGCCGAGTTTCTCGCTGCTCCCCATGTGGAAGCTCACGTTGTCGAGAAGTGTGAAACTTCCGAACACTACGCTTATGTTATTCAGCGAGATCATTCTTGCACAGGATTATCGAGAATTCATACAGGCCGTAGAGAGGGATGGCAAGGGCGAACATGGAGAAGGGGTCACTTGGTGTAATAAGCGCACTGAGCACCATAGTGATTATAACGGCGTATTTTCGTCCGGAACGTAACTGGCTGCGTTTCAATATTCCCATATTCGACAATAGAAGTACTGCTGAAGGAAACTCAAATAGGAGCCCCAGTAGAAATACCATGGGAATGAAGAGCGAAATATATGAGCCAAGGGTAATCTGGTTAACCACATCCGGGCTCACGCTGTAGTTCATGAAGAACATAAGGCATATCGGGAGCACCACCAGATAACCCACTGCGGCTCCAAGATAGAACAGGAAGGATGAAAGGCCGAATGCCCTGCGTGCGGCCTTCCTCTCCCCCTCATACAGCGCCGGCTCTATAAACCTCCATATCTCATATACTATGAACGGAAATGCCACCAGAGCCCCGCACAGGAACGAGAGCTTGAGGTGAACGAAGAACTGCGCCGTGAGTTCTATGTTTATAAGGGAAAGGGAAAAGTCCAGCCCCGCCAAGTTGTAAAAGATGAAAGATGGCTCTGTGGGCCAGAGCACCGCCTTGAACAGCTGTGAGGGGATGAACATGAACACCAGCGAAACGGCTACAACCGCAAGCACTGAGCGGATAATCGTGCCTCTCAGTGCCTCCAGGTGTTCCCAGAAGGTCATTTCGCCTGTGTTGGAGTCCACGGAAAGCTTATTCCTTCGCGGTGGTGTCGCCGGTGGAGTCGTCTTTGCCGGAGGGGGTATTCTCTCCGTCCTTGAGGTCTTTTTCAACCTCATTCATGCCCTGCTTGAAACTCTTGACGCTCTTGCCGAGGTTCTTCATGAACTCGGGAATCTTATGGGCGCCGAAGAGAATCAGAATTGCAAGGACAATGAGGACGATTTCCCAAGTCCCGATGGCGAGAGGATATACGAGCATGTTCATAATATACTACCTGTCGTTAATGTGTTTTTCAATAATGTTTAGAAGGGCCTCAGGGCAGCGGACGGGATGGAAACTGTCCTTGTCGATGAAGCCCAGGGTAACGTAACCTTCCGCGCACAGCTCGCCGTCCTGATTGACGACTTTCTGGTCTATGCGGAGCCTTGCCATAGGTACTTTTTCGATGGCGCAGGAGACGGTGAGAACATCACCCATGCGTGCGGGATGGCGGTAGCGGCAATACACTTCCAGTATAGGAATTAGGACAGAATAGTCCTTTTCAAATTTGTGCATCGGCATTCCCCAGCTTTCCATCATCATAGAGCGGGCAGTCTCGAAGTAGCGGACATAATTTGAGTGGTGAACCACCGCCATCTGGTCCGTTTCGTAGTACCTTACAGGGAATGATGTCTCGAAATACAGCATAACAAAAATGTTATCGGTAAAAACATTTATGTTTTATTTATTTCCTTTCAGTTGCTTGAGTTTTGCTTCAAGACTTTCTATCTTCGAGAGCGAATCGGCCTCCTTTTTGCGCTCATTGGCTATGACAGCCTCGGGTGCATGTGCCGTGAACTTCTCATTTGAGAGTTTTCCGCGGACCTGGGCGAGGAATTTCTGCTGATATTCGAGCTCTTTTTCGGCTTTTTCAATCTCTTCTTCTACGTTCACCAGATTGCCCAGGGGAACGAACATTTCGTTTGTGCGGACCATGAATCCCACGCCCTGTCCGTCCGAATTCGCTGCATTGAACTCGACCGATACGTTGGCGCTTTTCTCTATCATGGGAGCGATGCTCTCGGGGAAGTCACCCTTTATCATAAGGGTAAGCTTTTCTTTCGGGGCGATGTTCCTCTGGTTGCGGATGCCGCGAACCCCGTTCACGGTCTCGGCGCCGAGGATAAAGTTGTCCAGCACGCTCTGCTTGTACTCCATCGCTTTGGGCGTACCTGCATACATTATGGTCTCCCCTGCCTTGCGGGGCTTGATATCCTGCCAGAGCTCTTCGGTGATGAAGGGCATTACAGGATGAATGAGTTTCAGCAGCGCCTCGAAGAAGTCGATGGTGGCTTCGTATGTGGCTTTGTCCATCGGCAGGGCCTTTCCGTCGGCAAATGCGGGCTTGATGAGCTCGAGGTACCAGGAGCAATAGTCGTCCCAGAAGAGCTTGTAAATGGTCATCAGCGCATCTGAGATGCGGAATTTGCTGTAGTGGTCCTCTACGGTGGCAATAGTCTCGGACAGTTTAGCGCCAAACCATTCCACAGCGAGCCGGGAAACTGCGCTCTGCTCTGCGGCGGGCTCCACGGAGAAGCCTTTCACCAGACGGTATGAGTTCCATATCTTGTTGCAGAATGCGGCGCCCTGCTTGATCTGGGCCTCGTCGTAGAAGATGTCGTTGCCGGCGCTGGAACAGAGCAGCATGCCGATTCGCACGGCGTCGGCTCCGTAGGTGTTAATCAAATCCAGAGGATTGGGGCTGTTGCCCAGCGTCTTGGACATCTTGCGGCCAATCTTGTCGCGCACGATACCGGTGAAGTACACATTGGAGAAGGGTTCCTTGCACATGAATTCCTCTCCGGCCATAATCATCCTGGCTACCCAGAAGAAGATGATGTCGGGGCCGGTTACGAGGTCGTTGGTGGGATAGTAATATGCAAGGTCCTTGTTGGGTTTGTGCTCCGGATGTCCGGGCATCTCGGGGTCGAACACGGAAATCGGCCACAGCCACGAACTGAACCAGGTATCCAGAACATCCTCGTCCTGATGGAGGTCTTCCATCTTGATTGAAGGATTGATAGCCTTTGCCGCCTCAAGCGCCGCTTCAGCGTTTTCCTCCACCACGAACTGCCCGTCGGGCAGGTACCATGCGGGAATGCGCTGGCCCCACCAGAGCTGGCGGGAAATGCACCAGTCACGGGCGTTTTCCATCCAGTGGCGGTAGGTATTCACATATTTCTCGGGAATGAACTTCGTGCGGCCGCTCTCCACGGTCTCAAGGGCCATCTTTGCGAGCTTGTCCATCTTCAGGAACCACTGGGCGCTGAGTTTGGGCTCGATAACCGCATCGGTACGCTCGGAATATCCCACCGGGGAGATGTATTCCTCGGTCTTGACCAGGTTGCCGGATTCTTCCAGCATCTTTACGATCTTCTTTCGTGCCACGAAACGGTCCTCGCCCACCAGAATCTGTGCCTTTTCGTTCAGCTTTCCGTGGTCGTCGATGATTTCCAGCACCGGGAGGTTGTGCCTCAGGCCAATCTCATAGTCGTGGACGTCGTGGGCCGGAGTCACCTTGAGGCAGCCGGTACCGAAGTCCATTTCCACGTAATCGTCCTCAATCACAGGTATTTCCTTGTTGATGAGCGGGATGAGGACCTTCTTTCCGCGAAGCCAGTGGTGGCGCTCGTCGGCGGGATTCACGCAAATGGCGGCATCGGCCATGATGGTCTCGGGACGGGTGGTGGCGATTACCAGGAACTGGTCGGTGGCTTTGCCTTCATCGTCGGAGATATAGTACTTGAGATGATAGAAGTGGCTCTTCGTGTCTTTGTGGATCACTTCGTCGTCGCTCACGGCCGTGAGGGCTTCCGGATCCCAGTTCACCATGCGGACGCCCTTGTATATCCATCCTTTCTTGAAGAAATATACAAAGGTGTTTATAACCGCTTCGCTCAGAGCCGGTTCCATTGTGAAACGGGTGCGGTCCCAGTCGCAGGAACAGCCGAGTTTGCGAAGCTGCTCCAGTATGATTCCGCCGTGCTCTTCCTTCCATTCCCACGCATGGCGGAGGAATTCTTCGCGGCCGATGTCCTCTTTCCTGATGCCCTCGGCCTTGAGTTTTGCAACCACCTTGCTCTCCGTGGCGATGGAGGCGTGGTCCGTGCCGGGAACCCAGCAGGCGTTCTTGCCGTCCATGCGGGCTTTGCGGATGAGCACGTCGTTAAGGGTGTTGTTCAGGACGTGGCCCATGTGCAGGATACCGGTCACATTGGGCGGAGGTATAACGATGGTATAAGGCTCTTTATCGTTCGGTTCGCTGTGGAAGAACTTGTGTTCCAGCCAGTAGGCATACCATTTTTCTTCCACGCTCGCGGCGTTGTACTTTGCGGCTAATTCCATTTCTATATTGTTTCTCTTTATTTGTCTTAAGGCTCGAATTCACAAAATTACGGATTTTTTGGGAGATTCTTGACAGAATAATAAAGAAAAATCAAAACAGATTCTTAAATTTGCAGAACCTATACAGTTAATGATATTATTATGGACGACAAGCAGCCGAAACCCCAGCAACTCAGTCTGGAACTGAATCCCCAGACCACAAAGGTATCGTATTCCAACCTCGCCATCATATCGCACTCCAGGAGTGAATTCGTACTGGATTTTGCCTCTACCCTTCCGGGTCTCCCCAAGGCAGTCGTGGGAGACCGCATTATCATGACTCCGGAGCATGCTAAGAGGCTTATGAACGCCCTCTTCGACAATATCTCGAAGTATGAGGCCCAGTTCGGCGTAATCGACCTCGGCGGAAAGGGCCCCCAGGGCGGCGCAACCTTCAATCTTGCCGATTTCGGCCCGATGGGAGGCGGTAGCAAGTCGTAGTGGATCTGAGCGGAATCAGGGCCTTTGCCTTCGACATAGACGGTGTCGCAACCGACGGCAGTATACTCTGTAATTCGGACGGGGATTTGCTCCGCACCTACGACGCCAAGGACGGTTTTGCGATAAGGATGGCCGTAATGAACGGCTATCCCGTCGCCGTAATCACCGGAGGCAGTTCGGAAAGCATACGCAAACGCATGATCACGAGCGGCGTAAAGGCCGACGACGTGTTCCTTCACTGCCGTGACAAGCGGGAGCAGTTCCTCATCTTCTGTGAGAAATACTCTCTCTCCCCTTCCGAGGTCATGTATTTCGGAGACGACGTGCCGGATATCTGCGTGATGCAGGAATGCGGCTGCGGAGTATGTCCTTCGGACGCTGCTGAAGAGGTCAAACTCATCGCCGACTGGGTGTCGGATTATCCCGGCGGCAAAGGATGCCTCAGGAACTCTATAGAAACGGTTCTGAGAGCCCAGGGAAAGTGGACTTTCGACTCCGTAAGTTATAAAAAACTCTTCTGACCATGCTGGAATGCCGGCGTGTGATTCTTTCGAGTAACTCCCCGAGGCGCAGGGAGCTGCTTTCTGCAATGTGTATAGAGTTCACCGTAGACACCGGTAACAGCTTCGAGGAAAGCGTCGGAGAGGGAATCCCCTTCGATGAAATCCCCTCCCTTATGTCAGAGGGCAAATCGCTGGGATTTCACCGGCCGCTCGAAGCTGACGAGCTCCTTATTACCGCCGACACCATGGTAATCCTCCCTCCTAAAGGATCCAAAGAGGGCGAAATCCTGGGTAAACCATCCGGACGGGCCGATGCAATCCGTATGCTCAAGGACCTTTCCGGCAGGGAACATCATGTGGTAACGGCCTTTACGCTCCGGGACTCAAAGCATATGAAAACCTGGTCGGAGACTACCGTGGTCCATTTCAGGACTCTCTCCGACGCGGAGATTGAATTCTATGTAGACCGTTTCAAGCCTTTCGACAAAGCTGGGGCATACGCCATCCAGGAGTGGATAGGCTATGTGGGGATAGACTCCGTGGACGGTTCCTACACCAATGTGGTGGGCCTTCCCACCCAGGCTCTCTACAGGGCTCTCCTGTCGTTCTGAAGTGCAGATTTGGGATAAAAAAAAAAGAGTGTCGGCCTTCACAGGCGGACGCTCTTGCTAACCACATAATTAATAACACTAAAACTAATAACCAATAGACTGAGTACGTCAAGAGAACCTTGCTTCCTCAATCCGGATACAAAGGTACGGCTTTTTTTTTAATTTGCAAATTATTTTAAAAATTTTTTTGCACTTTTTTTTGAAAATATTTTTATAAACGCTGATATTCAGTCTTATAAGCCCTTATTTTATGTTAGCAGGGCCTTATTAAAAATATTAATTTAATCGGCTATTTAACAAATAGCATATAAAATATCCGCCTTTTTTATCAAAAGACGGATATCATTTTACAATTTGTAAGTAAAATTCAATAATCTCTTACAGATTGAAACGTTTTCTCAGATGGCTTATCATGTCCCGGGTCATGGAATCCATGTCATAAACAGGCTTCCAGTCCCATTCTGCACGGGCGCAGCTGTCGTCCATGGAATCCGGCCACGACTCTGCAATCGCTTCACGCACAGGGTCTATTTCGTATCTGACACGGAGTCCGGGGATGTATTCGCGAATCTTTGCGAATATGTCTTCCGGGCAGAAGCTCATGGAGGCGATATTGAAGGAATTGCGGTGTATGAGTCTGGAAGGATCGGCCTCCATAAGTTGCATGGCGGCGTTCAGGGCGTCCGGCATGTACATCATGTCCATGTAGATTTCAGGGCCCACGGGACACACGAACTCCTCCCCCTTCACTGCGGCATAGTAGACCTCCACTGCGTAGTCGGTGGTGCCGCCGCCGGGAAGGGTTACATTGGAAATAAGGCCCGGGAAACGCACGGAACGGGTGTCGACGCCGAATTTGTGGAAGTAATAGTCGCTCAGCAGTTCGGTTGCCACCTTGGTGACGCCGTACATGGAACGGGGGCGCTGGATTGTGTCCTGAGGGGTCTTTACCCGGGGTGTTTCCGGGCCGAAGGAACCTATTGAGGAAGGGGTGAAAACTGCCACGGAGTTCTCCCTGGCCACTTCCAGGATGTTGATTAGCCCGTTCATCTGGATGTCCCAGGCAAGCAGAGGCTTGCGTTCTGCAACGGCCGACAGGAGGGCTGCAAGATTGTATATGGTGTCGATCCTGTATTTCCCCACAATGTCTGCGAGACCTTTCGCATCGCGAACGTCGGCTAGCTCGGACGGGCCGCTTTCAAGCAGTTCGCCCTTGGGCTCGGCACCGGGAATATAACCCGCCACTACCGTTCCGCCGGCAATTTCACGGCGCAACTTCATGGTAAGCTCCGAGCCTATCTGGCCTGTAGAACCTATTACAAGTACGTTTTTCATTAAATTTGTCCGGTCTTTAGGTTATTAGTTTCAATTGGTGATACAAATTTATGAGTTTTTTGGAAATTATTATATCAAATCCGAAGAAAATCCATAAATTTGAAAGCACAAAAGAAGCAAGAGAACCAGTAACCACAATAATTATATGTACGGAAAATTCCAAAACCATCTGCAGGACGAGCTGAAGGCAATCAAGGAAGCCGGCCTGTACAAGAACGAACGCAACATCGCATCGGCCCAGAGTGCTGAAATTACCCTTCAGGACGGGAGCAAGGCGCTGAATTTCTGCGCCAACAACTATCTCGGCCTGGCAGACAATCCCCGCCTTATAGAGGCCGCCAAGAAAACCATGGACCAGCGCGGCTACGGGATGTCCTCGGTGCGCTTCATCTGCGGCACCCAGGATCTTCACAAGCAGCTGGAAAAAGCCGTATCCGACTACTTCCACACCGAAGACACCATCCTCTACGCCGCATGCTTCGACGCCAACGGCGGCGTTTTCGAGCCGCTTTTCACCGCTGAGGACGCTATTATCTCCGACTCTCTGAACCATGCCTCCATCATCGACGGCGTACGCCTTTGCAAGGCTCAGCGCTTCCGCTACGCAAATGCCGACATGGCAGACCTCGAGGAGAAGCTCAAGGAGGCGCAGAGCTGCCGCTTCCGTATCATTGTAACCGACGGCGTTTTCTCGATGGACGGCAATGTGGCGCCTATGGACAAGATTTGCGACCTTGCCGAAAAATATGATGCCATGGTCATGGTCGACGAAAGCCATAGCGCCGGCGTAGTGGGCCCCACCGGTCACGGCGTGGCCGAACAGTTCAACTGCTATGGCCGCATCGACATCTTCACCGGAACGCTTGGAAAGGCGTTCGGTGGCGCCGTGGGCGGTTTCACCACCGGCCGCAGGGAAATCATCGAGATGCTCCGTCAGCGTTCCCGTCCGTACCTCTTCTCCAATTCCCTGCCGCCTATGATCGTGGGCGCCGGAATCGAGCTCTTCAGGATGCTGGGCGAGTCGGATGAGCTCCATGCCCGTCTGATGGACAATGTGGTGTATTTCCGTGAAAAGATGATGGCCGCGGGCTTTGATATCAAACCCACCCAGAGTGCAATCTGCGCGGTAATGCTCTACGATGCTCCCCTCTCACAGAAATTCGCCGCCAAGATGGCCGAGGAAGGTATCTTTGTGACCGGTTTCTATTATCCCGTGGTTCCCAAGGGGCAGGCCCGTATCCGCGTCCAGCTGAGCGCCGCTCACCGCAGGGAGCACCTCGACAAGGCAATCGCAGCCTTCATCAAGGTTGGAAAGGAACTGGGCGTGATTAGATAGTTCCGGAAGCGTTTGAAAGAAAAGACGGGTCAGTCCTTCTGATCCGTCTTTTTTGTGGTCTTGTTGAATATCACGAACTCGCTCATGGAGAAATTGAACAGTCCGGAGAAGCACAGCGCCAGGAGGTTGCACAGCACCGGTTCGAAAGAGTTGCCCTGCAGGAAGTTCAAGGATACAAAGAGGAAATGTATGCCCTGCATTGCTATGAACTTGAGGATGTAGGCTCCCACTCCGGCGGCGTTGTATGCGAGGAAATGCCTTATGAATGAACGCGGAGAGCGCTTGGAGATTCTCTCTCTCCAGACGAAGTAGTATGCAATTATGAAGTTCGTCATTGCAGCCACTTCGAACGAAATGGTGGGCGCTATCCAGAACGTGCCCCAGTACTCTCCGTGGAAAACCCAGTTGCTGAGTAGCCAGTGAAGGCCCAAATCCACTATGGTTCCCGCCATGGAGGTTAGCGAGAACATGAATAGTTTCAGGATAAGTTCCTTGAACGAGCGTTTGAACATTTTCAGTGGCCGTTTTCGATGGCAAAGTTACTGAAAATATTGTTAAAGTGCGAAAATTGTTTTAATTTAGCGAGTTGAAGACGAACTGTACTAAACTGAACCTGACAATATGAAAAAAATCATCGAACCGGTCCCGAGGGAACTCCTCATGGCCGAACTGAATGATAAACGGCATCTGCGTAATACAAACCGCGCCGGTAATGAACTCTATGTGGTTGGCCCTGAAGCAGTCAATGTTATCAGAGATATAGGGCGCCTGCGTGAAATCGCCTTCCGCAACGACGGCGGAGGCACCGGTGAACCGCTGGATATCGACAAATTCGATACAGATCCCGCTTACGGCTACAAGCAGTTGGTCCTCTGGGACCCCGAGGCCCAGGAAATCATCGGCGGATACCGTTTCTGCATCTGCGATTCATGCGTTTACGACCGTGCCGGCCAGCCCATCCTCACTTCTTCGCACATGTTTGAGTTCTCACGCCGTTTCATCAGGGAGTATCTCCCCTACACTCTGGAACTCGGCCGCTCGTTCGTGTCGGTGGAATATCAGAGCTCCAAGTCCGGAGCCAAGAGCCTTTATGCTCTGGACAACCTCTTCGACGGCATTGCAGCCCTCGGCGTAATGTACAAGGACCGACTCAAGTATTTCTTCGGCAAAATGACCATGTACCCGAGCTACAATGAGGAAGCCCGCGAGATGATTCAGTATTTCCTCAGGCTGTATTTCGGAGCCAATTCCCGCCTGATCAGAATCCGCAAGGAAGTCAAGGTTTCCAATCCCAGGCGCTTTGCAAAGCTCTTTTCAGGCACATCCTTCAAGGACGACTACAAGATTCTCAAGTCCGAGATCCTGAAGCTCGGGGTGAGCATACCCCCGCTGGTGAACACCTATATGAATCTCTCCCCTTCCATGATGTATTTCGGCACCGGTATCAACGATGAATTTGCCGACGTGCTCGATTCCGGCATCCTGATTACCTTCGAGGAGATGTATCCGGAGAAGAAGGAGCGCCATGAAGCGTCCTTCCTGAAGGAGGGTTGGAGGAGTATACGCGCCAGAATCCGCAAATTCCAGAGCCTCAAGTGATCACCGCCTCACGGTGATGTGGAAGCAGGCCTGTTTCCGTTCATACTTTACATAGCATGCGCCTTCCCGGTGCAGGTCTCTTAGTACCTGGCCCAGAACGGCCCTCAGGTATTCGGGCTGCACGTCTTCGTAGGGGCGTCCGCGCAGTTCCGGTACCTTTACGAAGTGCCAGTACGAGAGGTCGAAGGTGGTACCGTAGCGGTGGGTTGAATTCTCCGAGGCGTTGATGTTGTGCCTTCGGAGCTGCCTGACATCGGCCTCGGTGCGGAGCACGGAAGTCACTATCAGCTTGTTCGGATTCAGGCCTTTGGCGCTGAGGGAATCCAGAAAATTCGTGCCGATGCGGTCCAGCAGCTCCTTTGCCGACGGGATGAGGAAGGGTATGGAATGAGTGAGGGAATCCACGATGTAGGAATCGGTGTCGACAATCTCCACCAGCCTGCTTTTCATGTGCTCCGCCGCAGCCCTGTCTTCCACCGGCGGCACACCGACCGCCTGGGCGACGTTGAGCTGGACGTCGTTCATGTCGTTGAATTCGCGTGCGTAATTCACGTCGTAAATCCTTACCGGATGGTTCTCTATGGGGCCCAGGGCGAGCCAGCGCTTCTGCTCCGAGCAGCTTCGGATACTCACCCCCGCCCAGAGGAGCAGGCCTACGGCAATCATTATTGCCGATACATACAACTTTCTCTTCTTGTCCATTATTGGTGCGAAGATAGTGATTTTCGATTATTATTGTTAAATTTGCAGCCCCGATTTTTTAAAATATCATGAGCGAAGAAAACAAACAGGCGGCAAGAATTCAGACCTCGATTCTCAATCCGCTCGAGAAAAAGGCCCTTGTATGGATGGCGGAGAGGATGCCTTCCTGGGTTACGTCGGACATGCTCACTTTCGTGGGCTTCTTAGGGGCTTGCATAATCGCAACCGGCTATGCCCTTTCCAATCTGGACCTCAGATGGCTGTGGCTTGCATCTTTCGGTTTCCTGGTGAACTGGTTCGGAGATTCGCTGGACGGCTCTCTCGCGAGGGTCCGCAACACCCAGCGCAAGACCTACGGCTTTTATATCGACCACAATGTGGATGTCATCAACGAGACCATAATGTTCGTAGGCGTGGGCACCAGCCCCCTTGTGAACATGAGCTTTGCGATGCTGGCCTTGGTTGCCTACTTCATGCTGAGCATCTACGTCTACATCGACTGCCATCTCAAAGGTGAGATGCGCCTTACTTACGGCGGCCTCGGCCCAACCGAATTCAGGCTTCTTACGGTAATAGTGAACACCTGCTTCATCTATATCCCCTGGCTCTCCACCTGGAAGAAGACCATATATCTCTTCCACAATGAGTTCCATGTAGGTCTTTTCGACTTTATCGCCGTTGGAGCAGCCCTGCTGGTAATGGGCTTCTATCTTGTCAGTTTCCTCAGAGACGCCAGGTATTTCTCCAGGATAGACCCTCTCAAGAAATCCCAGGACTGATGCCGGTCATTTCTCCAGACAACGCACACGAGCTTTCCCCCATTTTCAAAGGATTCAAGGGAAAGCTCCTTTTGAATTGGGCGCTTCACGTTACCGGAATCGACAATGTGAACCGTACCCACGATGCTCTGGAGGCCGCAGGCTGCCCCCATGGAGCCGATTTCGCCAAGGGAATACTCGACGATATCGAGGTGGACTTCAGGGTGGGAAATCCCGAGAGGCTCCTCTCCCTTCCCGAAGGACCGTTCATAGTGATTTCAAACCATATCTACGGCCACATCGACGGGATATGCATGATAGACCTTTTCGGCCATGCAAGGGAGGGTTTCAAGGTAATTGTGAATGAATTCCTGATGTGGATAAAGGGACTGGAGCCCAGTTTCATTTCAGTTACCCCCAATACCGGTTCCGGGGGCGGAGCCACGGCTACCAGCCTGAACGGTATCAAGAGCGCCATCCGGCAACTCGGCGACGGCCTGCCTTTGGGACTTTTCCCTTCGGGCGCCGTTGCCGATATCAAACCCCGCAAAGGATGGATCCTGGAGGAAAGGGAATGGCAGAGCTCGGTGCTGAAACTCATCCAGCGTTCCCGTGTCCCGGTGGTCCCGCTGTATTTCCCGGACAGGAACTCCATTTTCTACTATCTCCTGGAACTGGTAGACTACCGTATCCGTTTTGTGCGTCTGTTTCACGAAATGTACAACAAGAGGGGCAGCACTCCGAGGGTAGTGATAGGCGAAACCATAGGCGTTGAAGAACAGGCCCGGTACGAAGACCTGGAACAGTTCGGCGCTTTCCTCCGGGAGCGGCTGTACGGCACCGCCATCCCCGACAAGTTCCTTCTGCGTTCGGAGATGAAGGACGATTTCTTTTCAAAAAAGTCCTAATTTCAATCTTGTTTTATTAAAAGAAAAGCCTTATCTTTGGATTCAATGAAAAAGATTTGGCTCGTTTTTGTCCTTTTTTGTCTTGCCTGTGTTTTAGCACCGGCACAGACAACCCGTGTCCGCGGAACCGTCACGGATGCGGAAACCGGCGAGCCTATCCCTTTTGTGGGCGTGTATTTCGACGGAACCACCATCGGCATATCCACCGACCTTGAAGGGCACTACTTGAAGGGCACTACAGCCTTGAAACCCGCTCCCCCGACGCCCATATTCTCACCGCCCAGCTAATCGGCTACCACAGCCAGTCCTTTGTGGTTGTGAACGGCTCCTTCTCGGAGGTGAATTTCCGGCTCCAGCAGGATGTCAACCGGCTCTCGGCGGCGGTGGTACGCCCCAACAACCGCTACATACGTTCGATTCTCAGGGAGATAGACAGGCACAGGGCGGCCACCAATCCCGACCTGGCCCCTTCATGGGAGGCCGGCCTCTATTCCAAGATGGAACTGGACATGACCGACTATGAACCCATTCTGGATTTGGGTATAGTGGACAGGAGCCTGGGCTTCGTGCGGGAATACACGGACACCTCGGCAATTACGGGAAAACCGTTCATCCCCTTCATGATTTCCGAGAACGTCTCCCGGAAATTCCATTCCACAGAGCCGGAATTCGACCGGGAGCTCATGCTTTCCAGCCGGGTCTCGGGCCTGGACCAGGACAATATTTTAAGGCAGTTCACCGGTACATACCTTCTCAGGACCAATTTCTACGAAGCATCGATTTCGGTTTTCAACCTCACCATTCCCAATCCGGTGGCGTCGTCGTCCCACATGTTCTACAATTATTTCCTTGTAGACAGCCTTCAGGTGGAGGGGCGGAAGACCTATGTCCTGCGCTTCCATCCGAAATCGCTGGTCACCTCACCGGTGCTCGACGGTGAAATGCAGATCGACGCCGAAGACTTCGGGATACGAACCGTCCACGCCGCCCTCTCGTCGGCCTCCAACGTAAACTGGATAAGGCATATCAACATAGACGTCGAGAACCGCCGTCTTCCGGACGGGACCTGGTTCTGGGGCGAGGAGCGCCTTTTCATCGACTTCTCCATATCCGTAAGCGACGATTCCCGCGTACTCTCTTTCCTTGGCCGCAGGCAGCTTGTCTGGGATGAACCGGAGTTCGGTCCGGTAACCAACCAGGTGGTACTCGAGGCCGAGGACCCCGTGGTGATGCGCCTGTCGCAGCCCGGAGACTCCCTGTACTGGGCTCAGGCAAGGCCCTATCCCCTTTCCCAGCGTGAAACGGGAGTCTTCGACATGGTGGAATCCGTGAAGGAAAAACCCGCGTTCAAATTCCTGTATGGCACTGCCAACATGTTCATCACCGGCTATGCCGAGTTCCCTTCGATAGGCTTCGGTTACGGCCCCTGGGCACGTACTATAAGTTTCAACGACACCGAGGGCCTCCGCCTTCAGGTGGGTTTCCGCACCACCAAGGAATTCAATCCAAAGCTGCGTCTCAGAGGTTCGCTGGCCTATGGATTCGAGGATCAGAAGTTCAAGTGGCGGGCCGGCATTGAGTATGTCATCAACAGGGAAAAGACGCGGAAGATAAGCTTCAACGTAAAGCAGGACTACGACCAGATGGGCCGTGGCGCGGGTATATTCAACGAACAGAACATTTTCTCTTCGATTTTCGCGCGCAGCCATGCCGACAAGCAGAGCCTTGTCCGCGAAGGGATAATCCGCTACGACCACGAATTCGCCCAGGGTGTGAACACAACGCTGCGGATGAGGCATTTCCGCCTCTGGGGAAACGATGCGATTCCGCTTCAGAGGCAGGACCTCAGTTTCCAGGAGAGTTTCTCGCTGAATGAGATCCATGCCACCCTCCGCCTCTCCTGGGACGAAAGGATCAATCGCGGTTTCTTCGAAAAGAGCTACATTTTCACGCGCTATCCCGTGTTGAATTTCGACGTAATCGGCGGCTTCAACCTCAATGGCCTCGCCGAGGATTCGTTCAACTACCTCAGGGGTGAGCTTTCCGTCGACTGGAATGTGCCCGCCGGCGCGCTCGGCTTCGGCAAGCTGCACATCAACGGCGGCGGAATCCTGGGCCAGGTCCCCTACCCGCTCCTAAAACTGCACGAAGGCAACCAGACCTATTTCCTGGACCGTACGGCCTTCGCCTGCATGGATTACTATGAGTTCGCCTCGGACCGCTGGCTCACCGCTTTCTACGAGCACAATTTCAACGGACTCCTGCTTGGGAAGATTCCTGGTTTAAAGAAATTCGACCTGCGCGAAGTCGCCACCATCAGGGGCGCCTGGGGCACGATATCGGCCCATAATCTGGCCGATGCGCCCTTCATCCTTCCCGTTGTTACCAATACGCTGGAAGTGCCTTATGTGGAAGCCGGAATCGGCATATCGAACATTTTCCGTCTGTTCAGGATAGATGCATACTGGCGCCTTACGCACCGCGGCACCGGCTCGAACAGGGACTTTACAATAAATGTGGGACTGGACATGGAATTCTAGACTATGAAGAACAAGACCATAATGACAATCCACCCTCTGAACAGCGAGGGTAATGACGAAAGAGTAAGCGCAGAAGCCTACAAACTGGATTTTTTCTGTTTCCTCTTCCTTCTTGAGGGCGAGGTGCTTGTTGAAATAGACGGCCACAACTACCTATGCACCGCCTCGCAGTTCATACTCTGCCCCGAAGGCAGGGATATCAGAATCAAGCATCTGAAGGATTGCATCGGCTTCGACGGCTGTTTTTCGAGGGATTTCGTAAAGGACCCTTCGTCCCCTTCCCTTCTGATAGACAAGCCCCTGCACCAGAGCTTCTGGTTCGACGACGCCGTCTTTATGGCCGCACTTCTGAAGCGTATGTGCATAGCGTACAAAGACAAGGATACGGCCTTCCTCAGAAGCGCCGTGGATCTGGTCCTGAGCCAGTTGAATCCGAACAACCCGGTGTCGGCCGTGCCTGACCGTTTCCTGAATCTGGTTTTCCGGAGCGACGAGCTTCCCATGACGGTTTCGCAGTATGCAAAGGAGCTCGGAGTAACGCCCAACTACCTGAACAAGGCGGTGAAGAACCACACCCACCACACTGCCATAGACTGGATTGAGGTCGCCAGGATCAATATCGCCAAATCCCTCCTTGCCGACAGGAGCATCCCGATAGACGAGGTTTCGTCGCGATGCGGAATCGACGACCAGTCATACTTCTCCCGCTTCTTCAAAAAACGGACGGGAATGACCCCGTCCGCCTACAGGAAAAGCGTTGCTCCTACTCGTCAGGCTCAGTAAAACTGAATATCTGTGAGCTCGCAGCAATGTCGATAAGGCCTATTCCGCCTTCCACGTTGCTGGGTATCGTAGTGGGCTCGAAGATGAAGTTCGCGTCGTAGCCGAGCGATTCCAGATTATTTATAGCCCTAAGATAGAGATAATGGTCGAAATTGATATGTTCGAGCCAGATTTCTATCCGGCTGCCCGTGACTGTGGAGCCTCCGGAACTATCCTCTGTGGCGAAGAAGTCGAGGTATGTCAGATTGAGCCTGATTCGGCGTGTTTCGCCGGGGAAAAGGTCGTCGGAGAACACGCAGGAGGTGTTCTGGACTGCAAAGAGGCTTGCAAGGCCCAGTTCGTCATCCATAGAATTGCCCTCGCTGATAATGGGATCGGAAGAGCCGTCGAAATGCAGTTGGGTTACCACTTCGGTAGTGCTTCCTCCCCCGTTGTCCACAGTGCTTATCCTCCTTCCCCTGATACGGTAGTAGTTCTTTACGGAAGGGTCGTCGGCAATGGTTACACGGAACTGGAGGGCGGTCAGCTTTTCGTAGCCGTAATCAATGGATACCCTGGCGGTATCTACCTTTATCGGTTCAACCCTTGAGGGAACCACTGTCTGGGCAGTTGCGCTTGCGCCTCCCCCGCTCGGACGGGCTTCGAAAGATACCCTGTCTCCTGGATTCAGAGCGCAGTTGAGAGTGTACAGGCCGCTCTCAGGGTCGTCCGACGGGGTGGCTACATAGACAGTCCCGTTCACCGTGGCGGTTAGAGTGGCTCCGTTCATGGGCCTGGTGTCGCTGACTCCGCTCCAGTACAGGTACACGCTGTGGGAAGTGAGCTCGGTGTTCAGAAGACCGTTCATTATTATTCTCTCGGACTGGTCTTCAATATCCATTTCCGTAGTCTGCATGCACCATTCTCCGTAGCAGGAAGCGGTGCATAAGGCCGATATCATGAAATATAATAAACGTTTCATAGGGTTCAGAATGTATAAGTGGCGCTGAATGACGGGAAGAACGGAAGGATGGTGATCTGTTCCATCACGAGCTTGTTTTCATAGGTCCCGTTTGCCGTCCTCACCTTCTGGTTACTCACGAAGGTGAAGTTGGGGTTCATGTGGTTATAGACGTTGTAGATGCTCAGATTGAGGTCCCAGCGCCGTCCGGCATGGAAATCCATACCCAGGTTGAGCCTGTGGCTCGAAGGCAGGCGGAAGTTGTTACGGGCTTCCACGTAGTCGGCCGAGGTCTGCTGTCCGGTTTCAGGATCGGATACCGTCGTCCTTCTCATGGGAACGGTGGTGGTTCCTCCTGAGGCGAACGACCATGCCGCATTCACGTCCAGCCATTTCCTCAGTTTGAATGTGACGTTCACGTTCAGGTTGTGGCGGCGGTCGTATTTATAGGGGAAGCGTTTGCCGTTGTTGATGGAGCCGTCGGGGAAGATGCGGTCGCTCTTCGCAAGGGTGTAGGCCAGCCAGCCGGTGAGTCTTCCGCTGTTCTTCTGTGCAAGGAATTCCAGGCCAATGGCCCTTCCCTGCCCCATCACAACCTTGTTCTCCCAGCCGGTGGACGAGCCGATGGTAACGGTGCCGTCCTTGTACTCCAGCAGATTGTTAATGGCCTTGTAGTAGCCCTCGACGCTGAATTCCCATCCTTGGATGCCGTCGTAATAGACGCCCGCCGACACCTGGTCGGAAGTCACAGGCTTGATATTGCGGGTAATGGGGACCCACAGGTCCAGAGGGAGGGAAATCGAGGACGACGAGAGCAGGTGTACGTACTGCGCCATCCTGGCATAACCCGTCTTGAAAGCGATTCCGTTGTCCAGACGGTACTTGGCGCTGAGTCTGGGCTGAATGTTGAAATACGGCTTGGAATCGGTCACGAACAGCGACACGTATACGCCCGGATTGACCGTCAGGTTGTCGGAGACGGAGATGTCGTCCTCGGCATAGAGGGAAATGTCGTGCCCGTAGTAGCCATGGGGCGAGCCGAACTGATATGTCTGGTCCATGTCCTCGGAACTGTCCCGGCTGTCGAGCGTGATGGCCGAGAGTGTCTGAGGCATGAAAGTGTGGTAGATGTACTCCGTTCCGAACTTCACCAGATGACGCGGCCCGGGGACGAAATCGAAGTCGATGCGTCCGCTCCAGTCGCGGATTCCGGAGATGTAATCGATATCGAATTTATAGGTATAGTCGTCGCCTTTTTCCCTGGCTTCCACGTTCATTAGCATGCGGTAGCGGTTGAACGCCACAGTGGTGTTGGCGAAAAGACGGCTGCTGAAAACGTGGTTCCAGCGGAGCGAGGCCACGTCGTTGCCCCAGGCAATGCCCATTTTCGTGCGTGAGAAGACATCGCTGTAGGATTCCTTCATGGTAACTCCGCCGTTGTCCCGGCCGCTGTATCCGCCCAGGATGAAGCGGTCCTTGTCGGAGAGTCTCCAGGTGATTTTGCCGTTGAGGTCGTAGAAATAATAGTTGATGTACTCGGTGTCTGAATTCCTCAGGGCAAGGCGGATAATGGGGTCGTAGAGCAGAGAATGCAGTCCCCTGGCGCTGAAACTCATACTCAACTTGTCGCTGATGACAGGGCCCTCAAGATGAAGCTTGTCGGTAAGCGCGCCGATTCCCAAGCTCCCGTGCCACTCCTTCATGTTGCCGTCGTTGGTGCGGATATCCACGATGGACGAGACCCTGCCGCCGTAACGGGCCGGGAAAGAGCCTTTGTACAGAGTTACCTTCTTCACGGCCTCGGTCTGGAAAACCGAAAGGATGCCCAGCATGTGGTCTACGTTGTAAATGGGCACTCCGTCCAGCAGAATCAGGTTTTCGTCGGGGCCTCCTCCTCTCACGAAGAGGCCTGTGGAGCCTTCCCCGCCGCCCTGTACGCCGGGCATGAGCTGGATGGCCTTCAGAACGTCGGCCTCGCCGAAGAGGACAGGAGTGTGCTGAACCTGGCCGATGGGAATCTCCACCGCACCGAGATAGGTCGACTGCACTCCGGCGTCCTTCTGGGCCACAACCACGGCTTCCTGGAGGGAACTGGGCATGAGGACGATGTTGAGGGAAACGTCGCCGTGCGAGAGGTCCACAGTAAGGGCCTGGCTCTCGTAACCAACATAGCTGAACTGCAGAGACACCTCAGCCGCCGGAATCGTAAGGGTGTAGAAGCCGAATACGTTCGTCACTGCGCCCACTGGCGTTCCGGAGGTGGATTCCACCAGAACGCCGGCGCCGATAAGGGTTTCTCCGCTCACGCCGTCGGTGATGTATCCGCTGACGGTGGCCCTTCGCTGGGCGTTAAGCGGAAGCGAGGAAAGCAGTATGGCCGCGGCGAGAGCGCCTAGTTTAGAATGAATAGACATAGCCTATGCCTGCAATAATGTTGATGGAATCCTCGTATGCGGCGGAAAACAGCCTTGTGCCGTCGCTGTTGGTATCGATTTCATAATCGCTGCATGAATCCACAAGCACGTAAGGTTCCAGGGAATGATGCTTGGTGATGTTCCATTCACAGCCGAGATTCAGCCTGTAACGGTTGATGTACATGTGGGTATATCCCTCATGGGTGTAGGGATAATACGTCTTTCCGGAAGCGGTGACCTGGGTGGTTGTGCCGGCCGAGCCCCAGGGGTCGTTGAGGGCTGTGCGCACTTCGAACGAAAGCGACGGCTTGAAATCCTTGCTCACTCTGTACTTTACCCCCACGCGGCTCTTGAGCGCAAAGGCGTCGGGGGTGTTCTGGTACACGTTGAAGGTGCCCGTACGGTGGGTATACTGGAGCCTTTCCCTCCAGCTGAGGGTGAAATCCCCAACTTTCCAGGAGGCGGTTACATCGGCATAAAGACGGTGGCGCATATCCTGCATCTCACCGTCCTTGAACGGGTTTATCATAATGTAGCCGGCGCCGAGTTTCAGAAAACTGAGCGGCTTCCAGCTGAGCCCCAGGGTGGTTTGGAGCCGGTCCACGGACTGGAACATGTCCTCCAGGCGAAGCTCTTCCTCCAGGTTTATGTGCAATCCTTTCACAATCTTATAATCCACTCCAGCGCTGATTCTTGCACCGAAATCCGTATCCTGTCCCCGAAGAACCAGAGGCAGGAGCAGCGCCAGGCAGATGAGAATGAGACGTTTCATACTATTCGACATAATCCTTGGCCCTGGTGATTGTGTTAACGCTGTTCGACTCACCCTTTCCCAGGCGGTAATACACTTTTATGAATGCGGCATCCTTGAGGAAATCCACATGGCCAATCTCCACATTGTCAATTTTCACTCCAAGCCTGTTCTCGAGGTCCTGCAGCAGTTCTTCCCTCTTTTCTGGGACGATGAGTTCTATGCGGTCGTAGAGCACCAGTTTCGTGGTGGTATGCTTTACCAGGCGGTCGCTTTCCAAAATGGCAATGAGGGCTACTATAAGGGCGTTCACCGCTGCCATGACGAAGATATTGCCCGTAATCAGCGCATAGTGCGGAGTGTCCGTAGCAAGGCCGATAACCTGGTACAGGGGCGCCAGGCCGTTTGCGGCCGCAAGGGCGATTATCACGAAGAGATAGGTCATCTCCCGGATGGGAACCGTTTCCGTGCGGTAGCGGATGATGCCGAATATGGCGAACAGGCCGAGCGTGAGGCCCACGCCCACTTCCACGTTGCCCATGATGTACAGCAGCAGGAGCATCGCCGAAGAGAAAATCATGAAGGTGAAATAGTAGTCACGCCTGCGGCTTTTCTTGTAATAGAAGAACTGTACCAGAATCCAGCATACCAGCAGGTTCATGGCGAAACGTATCCCCAGTTCACACATTTTCTGCGACGTGGTCATCATGGCGTCGGTGATAGTCTGGACGTCGAAGAGCATGTCGTCGTTGAGGTCGGCGTTGCCGAAGGCCGCAAGGTCGTCCTGGACGAAGCGGAATAATCTGTCAATCATATATCTGAAATTTTATATCCGAGTGTTTTCTCTATTCTCCTCACTTTAACTTTGAAGCGGCCGCTCTTTACATCGGGCCTCGTGAGGGTGGTGCCTATGCAGTATTTGCTAACGCGAATCGGCTTTATCCTGTGGTCCAGAAGGATTTTCTTCATTTCGGAAGGGGCTCTGCCGTCCTGCTTGAGCTCTATTATCACGGCGTCTCCGAGGTCTGCGTCGATTCCGCTTGTGTGATTCACGAAGCGGAGACGGGAGTCAATCGTGAGACGCTCTGTCTTTGCGGAATTGACAAGGGTGATGCGGTTGAAGATGGTTTCCATCTGGGGAAGCAGTTCCCCTGCGGTGAACCATGAATGGCCGGCCAGGTAGAGGGCGGCGGTTTCGTCGGCCCTGAAGTCCTGGAACAGCTCGGGGGCAATGACGATGCGTTTCTTCTTGGTGCGCCCGTGGTTGTTCTTGCGCTTGATTTCAAGGAAGGTTTCGCCCGAGGATACATACACCCTGGTCCTCACCTTCTGCCTTACCAGATGACGGTTGTGATGGTCCATGAACATCTTAAGGGCGGGAGTGTCGTAGTACAGGGAATTGTACGGGCTTACCCTGAGCCCTTCCGCCACCAGTATGCGGTATCCGTGCTTCAGGGCGTCTTCCAGCACCTGAACGAGCACCTTTTCGTTCGTGAGATACTTGGTGTCGATGCGGTTCAGAAGCTTGATGGAATCCATCTCCCCAAGAGTTATGGGGCCGATGGATTTCACCACATCGAGAGCCTCGAAGTCGATATGAGGCCTAGCTGGCATCCTGGGCTATGTACTCGAAATTCTTTACCTGGATGAGCCTTCCCCTGGCATTGTAGGTATACTGTACCTTCTTTCGGCCGAATTCGTTGTACTCGAAGGTCTTGTAGGTCTGAAGCCGCCTGCGGGAGTCGTAGACAAGCTCTTTGGAGACTTTGCCGTCGGCATTGTACTCATAACGCTTTATCCACTTGATTCCGTCGGAATTGTATTCTATCTCTTCGATTTTCTTACCGTCGGGAGAATACGTGGTCACATGGTCGAGGGTACGGTTCCCGCCGCGGGGATCCGAATTCCATTCCTTGATGATAAGGTTCTTCTTGTTAATTCTCTGCTGGGTGTCCTGAGCCCTGAGGCCGGCTGCGCATGCAAACAGGATGCAAAACGCTATAACGAGTTTTTTCTTCATAATGCGCTACAGTTCATCAATAAACGTGCCTGAGGGAGAGTCGGCAAGGTCTGCGTCCAGATGCCGTTTCATGCGGCTGCGGGCCCATTTCACCATCCAGAAGCAGAACAGCAGGATGGCTATGGTAACAACGCCGCCAAGGCCCTCGTCAACCTCGGAGAGCATGGCGACGGTGTCGTATGCCCCGTGTGCGAGTACAGGATAGAGCCACATCTTAAGCTTGGCTCCCGGGGCTTTGTAGGCGTCGAAATGGCCGAGGGAGAAATAGTATCCCATGATGACCGCGAAGCCGAAATGCCCGGGGATTGCGGTGAGTGAGCGGCCGATGCCGGTGGTAACCCAGTCGGAACCGGAAGCGAAAAGGTATTCGATGTTCTCGAAAGCCGCGAAGCCCATGCCGATGCACACGGCATAGACTATTCCGTCCATTCTCTCGTCGAAATGGGGATTCTTCCTAAGAAGCAGCATCAGGCAGATAAGCTTCGCTGTCTCCTCCGGAATTGCGGCGCCGAAAAAGGCCGTCCTCAAAGCGTCTTCAACCGTCTGGATGCTGTCCGGGAAAAGGCCGAAGGTCATTGCAGGGACCGAGAAGAGGAAGGACACGAAAACCGAAAGGCAGCCATACAGGAAGCCTTTTACAAGCCACCGTCCGGGTTCACGCTGCGCTTTGTCCTGCTGTACCACATACATCAGCAGAATCAGGGCGGGCAGCACCGCAAGGGCAATTACTCTAAGCATATTCAGTTACGTGCAGTATACCGTCTCTAACATAAAAGCGGACTTCCTTTCCGCCGAAGGGGAAGCCGTACAGTTTGTCGCTGCCGCTCTGTACAGCCGGTCTGGGATCCAGCGAGAGCACCTCTTCAAGGGCCTTTCTCTCCCCTTCCTGAAGCTTGAGGGAAGGCTCGAAAACCACCTCCAGACTCTTCCGCGGGGCTTCGGAGGCGTAGGCTGACGGGGCGTCGGGGAAACTGTCGGCATAGGGTACATACGGCTTTATGTCGTATATCGGCGTTCCGTCCATTAGGTCGGCCCCGCCTACGACGAGTCCGTTGGCACCTACTTCCAGAAGCTCCACGCACGAGAGCCCCAGCGGGT
>CAJOCS010000010.1 GCA_905233655.1 uncultured Bacteroidales bacterium
GACTCCCGCCGAGTTGACCGTCAGCTCCGTGGCCGTGCAGGACGTCAGGGGGACCCTGGTTCCAGTACCTTCTACATCTCCCTCGAAGACGACCTGATGCGTAAATTCGGCTCGGAAAGGATTGCCGGCGTGGTCGACAAACTCGGCATGAAAGACGATGAGCCCCTGGAGAGCGGCATGCTTTCAAAGTCCATCGAGACCGCACAGAAGAAAGTGGAAGAAAACCACTTCGGCTACCGCAAGCGCACCCTCGAATACGACGATGTAATGAACTACCAGCGTGAAGCCATTTACGCCCGCCGCCGCAATGCGCTCTCCGGTGAGAGGATTGAAATCGACGTTCAGAACATGATGTCGGACACCGCGATGATCATCTCCGAGCGCGCCGAGGGTATGAGCTTCGAGGAATTCGAGGAATTCGTAATCGCGAAACTTTCCATCGACCTTGGTTTCGATGCCGATTTCTACGCCCACGCCAAGCCCTCCGAGATTGCCGACAAGCTTACGGAACACATGCAGGAGGTCTACGGACGCCGTATGGAGACCATGATTGTGAAGGTGAATCCCATCATCAAGCAGGTCTACGAGAAGCAGAGCAAGATCTACGAAAATATTGCCATCCCCATCACCGACGGCAAGCGCCAGCTCAACCTCTCAGTAAACCTCAAGAAAGCCTACGAGACCGAAAGCCGCGAGATTGCCAAGGCGCTTTCCCGCAGTGTGATTCTCTACAATATCGACGAGTACTGGAAGCAGCATCTGCGCGACATGGACGACCTCCGTCAGAGCGTACAGAACGCCGCCTATGAGCAGAAAGACCCTCTGGTGGTTTACAAGCTCGAGAGCTACAACCTCTTCACCGACATGCTCGAGCAGCTGAATGAAGCCGTGCTTGCCTTCCTGCTGCGCGCATTCATCCCGCTGAGGGATGCCTCCGACGCCCGTGAGGCACGTCAGCCCCAGCCCCGCCGGGACATGCAGCAGATGCGAACCAACGACCCTTCACAGCTCTCCACCAACGGCGAGCAGAAGGCCCGTACTCCCGTCCGTGTCGACAAACGCGTCGGCCGCAACGATCCCTGCCCCTGCGGCAGCGGCCTGAAATATAAGAACTGCCACGGAAAAGGACTTGTTTAACACGCTATAACCAAACCATATTATGTCAAAGGCAATGGAAAGCAGCATTAACGTAAACGATGTGAGCCGCATCTCGGCCGGCACCATATTCAAAGGTGAAATTTCCTCTCCCAACGACATCCGCATCGACGGAAGGGTCGAAGGCAAGGTATTCTCGAAAGGTCGCGTGGTAGTGGGGGAGAAGGCCGTAGTGGAAGGCGACGTCATCTGTCAGAACGTAGACTTCTGCGGCAGCATGAAAGGCAATTTCTACGTGAAGGACACCCTTTCGCTCAAGAGCGGCTGCACCGTGGACGGCGACCTCAATGTCCGCCGACTTCAGGTTGAACTCGACGCCCGTTTCAACGGCTGCTGCAAAATGATAAGTGAAGAGGACTACGACGCCCTCGTCACCGAGCCGGAAGAATAAAGCGTCTGCTCTCAGTCCCGGAGTCTCCGAATAAAAGCGATATTGTATATTTTGCTTTCGGAGACTTCGTAGCGTATGTTATAACAGGTATAGCGGCCATGTCGGCCGCTTTTTGTATATGAGGTCATATAATTGAAATTGAAGCCCTTGTCTATTGCAATGGCCTTGTCCAGCGTGGTCTTTTCGCTTTCCACCGCATCTCTTAGTATCCGATAGTTCCTGTCCATAATCCGGATGAATCTCACTCGGATGCGGTCTATGTCCTCCTTTCGTTTGTCGTTGTGCCAGCGGTGACGGCATGAGTCGGAGCAGAAGATGCGTCCTGCCCTCCCGTATCCAAGAAGGTCGCCGCACTGAAGGCAGTGAGCTTCTTCAGTTTCCCCGGGTATTTTGTATGTCTGCTCGCTCATGGCAAATGCAAAAATGGCATCCGGCGCTTACAAATCCAAGACAATACGGAAAGATTCTTAAGATTTACCTGTTTCCGGAAATAGTGTGGAAATGAAGCCGTGTAAAAATTTTTACACGGCCCCTTCCGTTTCCTGACAAAACAGTAATGAAACAATACAAAACAGGTTGGAAACACCACTTTCTGCATCCGGTGGTTTGGAAATAAAGCTTGCGAAAGCATATATTGCACCACCGCCAGACGGAGCGCGCCCGCTGCGGAAGAATACAGTATCAATAAAAACTAATGCAATGGAATTCAAAAACAGAATCGAATTAAGGGGTGTTGTCGGTAAGGCCGACATCAACACCGTCAACGGCAGCCGTGTGTGCAATTTCTCGGTTGTAACGGAGTACAACGCCGGCCGCGACAAGGAGACGAACGGAAGCGTCAATGAGACGCACTGGTTTAACGTGGTGGCCTGGGACGGTCGAAATTCTCTTCCTCTGGAACAGATCCGAAAAGGGGAGTGGGTGGAAGTCATCGGTCGCCTGAGGACCCGCCACTACCGCAATCAGAACGAGGAGGAACGCTATATCACGGAGGTCGTAGCAAGGAGCGTCAAACTGGTTCCGAAGGAGGAAGAACGCATCCAGCCGCAACGTGATTGGTAATTATCATATTTTTTGCGTATGTTTGCACCGTGACACGCGGTCAAACATACGCTCTCCTGCTTTCCATGCTGCTCATTACGGGCTGCGGGAGTTCCCGCCGTGCCCCTGTGCAGCCGGTACTGCCCACTTCTCAAACGGTGGTAGTCCCGCCTTCAACCTCACAGTCTTCCGGTTCGGGCTCCCCCCAGAGCGGCGGCGTCTCTGCCCAGACCACACAAAACGGTCAGAGCCAGACTCCTTCGGCCACTGCACCCGACAACAGAAAACTGTCTGAGAGGATTGTGGAATATGCCAGAACCTTTACCGGAGTGCCCTACAAGCTGGGTGCGGCAGGCCCGTCGATGTTTGACTGCAGCGGTTACACCCGCTATGTCTTCCGTGAATTCGGCTACACTCTCACTCACCAGTCCGGCATACAGTACCGGGAATGCCGTAAAATCGACAATTATGCCGACCTTCAGGTAGCTGACCTGGTATTCTTCGGCTCCAGAAGGGATATCCGGAATATCAGCCATGTCGGAATAGTGGTGAGCATCGACCGTGAAAGGGGAAGCTTTTCTTTTATTCACGCTTCCGTGTCGAAGGGCGTTACAGAAGAGAGTTCAACGCACCCGTACTTCATGATGCGCTACATCGGCGCAGGCCGCATTATTCCTGACGAAGACCAGTAACGAACACCTCGTCAAAATCCCTGCAAAGGTACTGGACAACCTTGTGGCCTGTCTGGGCCGCTATCGGCAAACCGCCGGATAAAGAGGTCCTCTGTCCGGCGAAATAAATGCCCTTCCTGTAACGGATAGGCGCAATATACGGCATGGTTCTCCTGTTCCAAACGGCCATGTAACTGCCCTCATGGGTGAGGCAGTAACGCTGTACGGTGAGGGGAGTGGCCATATTGCAGATTTCTATGCAGCCCCGGGCTTCCGGGATAAGCTCTTCGACGAGGGCGCAGCATCGCTGAGAGATGTCGTCCTTGCAGGAATTGTAGCTTCCGTTTTCCCTGGCCTGCTTCCAGTAGGAGTAGCAGTCTCCAAGCAGAAGGACGCTCAGGACCGTGCATCCTTCCGGAGCGTAAGCGTCTGTGGCATAGTTGTGTACGGTAATGGAAGTGAACTTCAGCGGACCGGCCTCGAATGGCTTTTCCAAGGGGAAGACCATCGACTTCGGGCGGTTTCTCAAGTCGGCCTTTACGCCCATTCCAATGAACATGCACTGGCCGGTCCTGAGCTTTTTTCGCATCTTTCTGGCCCAGCCATCCTGAAGCGGTTCGTCAAAGAGATGGTCGATGGCGGCACGCGCATCTGCGCTTATTATAACGGCATCGCATTCAAGCGTTTCCCCGTTTTGGAGCGTCACCATTTTCCGCCCGTCGGCATTTTCCCTTACGTTCTTTACTATGGTGTTGTAACGGATTTCGCCGCCCTCCCGGAGGAAGGTTTCTTCCATGTTTCTTGCCATCAGCAGCGAGCCTCCGGACGGATATCCGCTGTCGCCGTATGCGAAGGAACTTAGCGTCACTATGAATGAAAGGGCATTGTGCTCGGGATTCATTATCCCGCCAAGCAGGGCTCTCAAATCCTTGTTGCGGAAGCGCTCCACATATCCTTTCACGCTCCTTGCCCAGAGCCCCGGAGTAAGCGTAAGGGCAGGGAACATCCGGATGAATTCCATCGGGTTGAACTGTGTCTTCACATCGGTCCGGAGTCCTCTGAGGTATGTTACAGGGGTGTGGAAGTTCTTGAACCATTTTATGTGCCTGTACAGTCTCCGGATGGCTTTCCTGTCTTCAGGAGCATGCTGAAGAAGGGTGGCTTTCATCTTCTCCGGGTTGCGGTAGAGGGGAAGTTCTCCGCCAGGGAGCACAAGCACGAAGAAAGGGTCTTTGTTGTATACGGGATTGTTGTCCCTGAGGGCTCCGTTACCTTTCCAGACCTGGTTCAGAGGTCTGTCTGGAGCACTGCCCGTGAGCCAGTGAACTCCGCCTTCGAACTGGTAACCTTTTCGCACCCAGCAGGTGGACACTCCGCCGGGAGTGGCGCACTTTTCCAGAATCAGGGTTTTGAATCCGCAGCGGGCGGCATACACTCCCGCCGTAAGCCCGGAAATGCCACCACCAACGATAATTACGCTTTTACCACTCATAGCGGGAACAAATATAGAATAATTTTTGTAATTTTGCAGCCACGTTCAGAAAATGGGGGTGTTTTGGTTTTGACAGCGTAGGTTTTGGACGGTAAGCATGCCGGGCGTCGAGCTCCAGCCCGTAAATCTCAAGCTCACTAAATTCAGTTGCCAACAACAACTACGCACTCGCTGCTTAATTAGCCAAAGGCAATTAGCTTAATCCGCGTCGCCTAGGCTGCGACGCCGACGAGTATCCCTCGGGCCTTCCGCCTCATAAGGACCGGTCAAGGGGTATCATCAATTTGAGGCCGCTCCGGTGGACGCCTTTAAAGCCGGCTAAGATTAAAGGCTAAGGTTGAGTTTGCCCGCCTTCCGGCTGGCTCTTCCCTACAAACAAAGGAAGGATAAGCATGTAGAAAGCCGCCTGGGGCGACGTTTGGACAGCGGTTCGAGTCCGCTCACCTCCACTCTGTTGGGGACTCTGCCCCATAAATACCCCCTGCGGCCTTTGCGCCTTTCCAACTTTCAACAACGCCCGGGAGCAGGAAGGTGCTCCGCGGGCGAATAAAAGGCCGACGCCCGCGTCGCGCCCTCCTGCCTCCCGGCCGTCTTTTCCCGTTCCATATGTATTATTAGGAAAAACGGAGGGTTTTTCGTATATTTACCACACTTAAACGCTAAGGCTGAAATTTACTGGAAAAGCAGATGAGTGAGTTTCTCTGGGATCCGCTCAGGAAAAAGAGCGTCGCCCGTACTCCCGAGGAGGAAGTGCGCCAGTGGTTCATTTCGGTGCTGCACGAGGGTATGCACGTGCCCGAGCACATGATGAACTCCGAGGTCGCCTTTAGCCATAACGGGAAACGCTACAGGGCCGACATCCTGGTCTTCGACCGGAATGCCCATCCTCTGATGGTGGTGGAGTGCAAGCGGGCGGAAGTTGCGCTGGACCAGACGGTCGTAGACCAGGCCCTCCGCTACAATAGGGAACTGGAAGTGAAATACATAGTGATTACGAACGGCCTCAAAAGCTTCATCTTTGAAAGGCGCGGGGATGCGTTTGAATTCATGGAAAAAGCCCCTCTTTGGGAAGAAATGACAAAATGAGCATAGCTGAAGGATATCTGGACCACCCGGTGTTCGCCCTTGTGAGTGAATGCGCCCAGGCTCTCGGCCTGAGGGCGTTCGTTATCGGCGGATATGTCAGGGACTGCTTCCTGGGAAGGCCCAACACGGATATAGACATAGTGGTGGAAGGGAGCGGAATCGCCCTTGCCGAGGCAGTCGCCGAAAAGTGCGGCTCCAGAGTGAGCGTATTCCGCAACTTCGGCACCGCAATGCTTCGCTATCACGGAATAGAAGTGGAATTCGTGGGCGCGAGGAAAGAGTCCTATGACCGGAATTCACGGAAACCGCGCGTTGAGGACGGCACCCTGGAAGAAGACCAGCTGCGCCGCGATTTCACAATAAACGCTATGGCTTTCAGCCTCCAGAAAGAGGACTTCGGTGCTCTTGTGGACCCTTTCGGCGGAATCCGCGACCTGGACCAGGGTATAATCCGCACTCCGCTAGAGCCTCAGCAGACCTTCTCCGACGACCCTCTCCGCATGCTAAGGGCAATCCGTTTCGCCGTCCAGCTCTCAACACCTGAAAGGGAGTTCACGATTGTTCCCGAGGCATTGGAAGCGATGAAATGCATGGCTTCCCGGATGGAAATCCTTTCCAGCGAAAGAATAGTGGAAGAGCTCAACAAGATGCTCGTTACGGCGAAACCCTCAAGGGCTTTTTTCATAATGGAACGCACGGGCATACTGCAGCAGTTCCTTCCCGAGCTCGAGCGCCTCAAAGGCACGGAAACCGTGGACGGAAAGGGCCATAAGGAGAACTTCTCCCACAGCCTCCAGGTGCTCGACAATGTGGCCGAGGCCGAAGCCGCCCAGGGACTGGAACCCAATCTGTGGCTGCGCTGGGCCGCACTTCTGCACGATATCGGCAAGCCCGCTTCGAAGCGATTCAGCCCTGGCATGGGCTGGACTTTCCACGGGCACGAGGTGATAGGCGAGCGCATGATTCCGAAGATCTTCCAGAGGCTCAAACTGCCCCTTAACGAGAAGATGAAATACGTCCAGAAGCTGGTCGGGCTGCACCTGAGGCCCATCGCCCTTGTGGACGACGAAGTGACCGACAGTGCGGTGCGCCGCCTTCTTTTCGACGCCGGAGAGGATATCGACGATTTGATGCTCCTCTGCAATGCCGACATCACTTCCAAGAACCCCGCAAAGGTCGCAAGGCTACGCAGGAACTTCGAACTCGTGAAGCAGAAAATGGCCGAGGTGGAGGCAAAGGACGAAATCCGCAACTGGAAGAATCCAATAACGGGGTACTACGTTATGGAACTCTTCGGCATCGGCCCGTGCAACACCATCGGCAAACTCAAGGAAGCCATCAAGGACGCGATACTCGACGGACGCATTCCATATACCTTCGAGGCGGCCGACGCCCTGCTGCGCGAACTCGCCGCCGAAGAAGGGCTTACCCCGGTAAAATGATTCAGGCCTTCCTCTCATATCTTGCCGATGAAAGGCGCTATTCCCCTCGCACGCTCGACATCTACAGGCGCGCCCTGGAGCAGTGGGAAGCGTTCTGCGAGGGTGAAAACGCAATCGATAACCTGATTCCGTCCCGAATCCGCGAATGGGAGGGCCAGCTGCTCGAAAAGGGCTTCAAAGCCCGTACCGTCCACCTTGAAATGAGCGCCCTGAGCGGCTTCTGCAGCTATCTGATGAAAAGGGGAGTGCTTGCTTCCAATCCGGTAAAGGTGGTCCGTCGCCCCAAAACCGAACAGCGCCTTCCGAAATACTATCGAGAGCAGTGGATGGATGCCTATCTTGAGGCCACGGCAGCGAATGCCGACGAAGAGAACCTCCGGATGATGCTATCTCTCGGCGCCTCCGACAAAGTGGCCGTCGAGATGTACCGCAGAAGGCTCAACCGGCTCATAGTCTCGCTTCTTTACGGCACCGGCATACGTCGCAGCGAACTGCTCAGCCTCAGCTGCTCAAGCGTAGACTTTTCGCGCTCCACGCTTCGCGTGAGGGGCAAGGGAGACAAAATGCGAGAAATTCCCCTCATTTCTTCGCTTATTCAGGAAATTTCGCTATATTTACAAGCAGCAAGTTCAATGACAGGAGTGGAAAGCAGGCCCGAAAGGGCGTTGCTCGTCACCGAAAAGGGAAAAGCCCTCTATCCGGGATATGTAGACCGTGCGGTAAAACGGGAACTCTCGGAAGCGGGAATCAGCGGCCAGAAGTCTCCGCACATACTCAGGCATTCGCTGGCAACGGCGCTGCTGGAAGAAGGCGCAGACCTTGAAAGCATCCGTCAGATGCTGGGGCACAGTTCCCTGGCCGCCACCCAGGTCTATACCCACAACTCCATTGAACGGCTCAAGTCTCAATACATTAACGCCCATCCAAGGGCAAAAAACGAAGGAAGACATGATTAACGTGAAGTCCTTGAAGTTCGACGCAGACGCCAAACTGCTCGAATATGTGGACAAGAAAGTTGGCAAGGTTGAGAAATTCTTCGACAATCTTGGCGATGTGGATGTTACCCTCTCGCTGCTCCCGGACGCCCAGAACAAATGCGTCAAGCTTCAGACCCGCATCCCGGGGGAAGACCTTATCGTGGAGAGGCAGGCAGACACCTTCGAAGAAGCCGTTACCGCAGCAGCGGATGCACTGAAAGAGCGCATCGTCCGTGCTAAGGAGCGCAAGTTTGACCGCTAGTGGCCGCCAAAGGTTACATAGAAACAGACCGTCAGGTCCAATCACTGCTTGAAGATGTCCGGAGTGGCATCTTCAAGCCTATTTATCTGCTCATGGGTCCGGAGCCATATTATCCGGACATGCTATGCAGCGCAATCGAGGAAAACTGCCTTCAGGAGTGGGAAAGGGACTTCAACCAGCTTGTCTGCTACGGCGGGGAAGTGGATGCCGAAAAGGTGATTACCGCCGCCCGGCGCTTTCCCATGATGGCCGAGAGGCAGCTCGTAGTGCTGAAGGAAGCCCAGCAGATGAAATCGCTCGAGGACCTTTCCTTTTATTGTGAAAACCCGCTGGACAGCACCGTGCTAGTGATCCTGATGCACGGAGCAAGTGCCGACAAACGCCGCAGCCTTTACAAGAGCGTGCTGAAAAACGGAGTGGTGGTGGATTCCCAGCAGCTTAGGGACTATGAGATTCCCCGCTGGATAGAAGACTACTATCATGGGCGCTCCCTTGAGATAGACCCTGACGCCGCGGTGCTTCTCGCCGAATATGCAGGCTCGGACCTCGGCAAGATTGCAGTTGAAACGGAAAAACTCCTGAAGAACCTTCCGGAAGGCTGCAGGAACGTCAGGATAGCGGACATCGAAAAGAACGTCGGCATGAGCCGTCAGTTCAGCATTTTCGAGCTCACGAAGGCCCTTTCCATGAAAGATGCCGCACAGGCTTTCAAGATTGCGGAATACATGGGCTCCGGAGCACGTTTCATGCTCCAGATGGTTATGGGTGCACTCCACACCCACTTTATGAAACTTATCCGTTACGGCCTTCTGCTGCGCTCTCCGGACGCGCATGATCCCAAGGCGAAGGCCGCAGCCCTTCAGGGGGTGAACCCCTATTACTACCGCGAATACGACACCGCGGTGAGGAACTATCCTCCGGAAAAGTGCCTGAGGATAATGAACCTTCTCGCAGACTACGATTTCAAGGGAAAGGGCGACGGCGGCGAAGCCACCCAGGGCGAGCTGCTCACGGAACTTGTTGGGAAAATATTGGTAATATGAGCATAATTCAAATCAAAGACGTAAGCAAGAGCTTCGGGGAAAAAGTGGCGCTGGACCATGTGTCGCTGGAGATTCCCGAAGGAACGATCTTTGGCTTGCTGGGCCCCAACGGAGCCGGCAAGTCCACTCTGATCCGAATAATAAACCGCATCACCATCGCCTCCGGCGGCGAGGTATTCTTCCAGGGCCACCCCATCACGGAAGAGGACGTCTCCAAGATTGGCTATCTGCCGGAGGAGAGGGGACTCTACCGCAAAATGAAGGTGGGAGACCAGGCCATGTACCTCGCCCAGCTCAAGGGAATGTCGTCACGCGACGCAGCCCGCGAACTAAAGGCGTGGTTCGTCCGCTTCGGCATCCAGGACTGGTGGAACAAGAAGGTGGAAGAACTCTCGAAAGGTATGGCTCAGAAGCTCCAGTTCATCACCACGGTGGTCCATAAACCGTCCCTGATGATTCTGGACGAGCCTTTTTCCGGTTTCGACCCGGTGAATGCCGAACTCATCCGCCAGGAAATCCTCCGTCTCAAGGACGAGGGTGCCACCATCATCCTTTCCACCCACAATATGGAGTCGGTAGAAGCTCTGTGCGAAAATATAGCCCTTATCAACAAGGGAAAGATGGTCATCACCGGCGGCACCGACGAAATCCGTCACCGCTACGGAGAAGACAATGTGGAAATCGAATACACGGACTCCTCGCTCGAGCGCAGGAAGGAAGTGGTGAACCGCAGCAAAGTCAATGAGCGCCTCGGCGAACTCATCGCCCAGGATGTAACCATCAATTCTTTCAGGGAGGTCATTCCCAGAATGAACGACATTTTCATTAAACTGGTAACGGAGGAGTAGGCTATGAATTTCAAGAAACTTGGCATCATCATCACGAGGGAATACCTTAACAAGGTCAAAAAGAAGAGTTTCCTCCTCATTACATTCCTCACTCCCATCCTCTTCGCGGGCATCGCCATCCTTCCCAGCCTCATCATGTTCGGGGCCAAGGAAGACACCAAGACCGTGGGCGTGGTGGACCGTTCCGGAATCGTGCTGCCCTTCCTTGAGGACAACGACGTGCTCCAGTTTACCGACCTCGGCCCCGATGCCGACGTGGACTCCTTCAAGGCCGACCTCGGCGCCGCCGGAATCGACGTCCTGCTGAGCATTTCGCCCATCGACAGCCTTGAAAAGACCGTCACTGCCGACACCTACTCGGAAAAGCCTCTCGGCATGGATACGGGCAGCGGAATTGAAAGACGGATAAACGACGCCGTAGAGGCCTACAGGATAGACTCCTACGGAATTGACGACCTCGAGCAGATAATGCAGTCGGTGCACTCCAACGTCCACGTGCACAGCTACACGATAGACAAATCCGGAAACGAGAATATCTCCGAATCCGGCGTCTACATGGCCATTTCCATGATACTGGGAATGATGATTTATATATTCATCGCTCTGTTCTCCGGCATGGTCATGTCGTCCGTGATTGAAGAGAAGAGTTCCAGGGTGGTGGAAGTGCTGGTTTCCAGCGTCAAAGCTACCGAGCTCATGTTCGGAAAGATAATCGGCGTAGCCCTCGTGGCGCTCACTCAGTTCCTGCTCTGGATTGTGCTCACCGCCGCCATCCTCGGAATTGCCGGAGGCATAATCGGCATGGACAAGATCCTTGCCGTTGGAAGCGAGAGCGTGGAAGTGACTCCCATGGGCGTGCATCCAGACATGGGTATGGATATGGGTGTGGATATGGCTTCCATCCAGGATGCCATGGCTGCTCCCTCCGATAGCGTTGCCACCGCCGAACCTACCGGAATGCAGGCTGTGATGAGCACCCTCGGCAACATCAAACTCGGAGAGATCCTGCTTGCCTTCCTGCTCTTCTTCATCTTCGGATACCTGCTGTATGCATCGCTGTTCGCCGCAATAGGCTCCGGAGTCGAGAACGAAGGCGACAGCACGCAGCTCCAGCTGCCGGTGACGATTCCCCTCATGCTGGGATTCTTCGTGGCCCTCTATGCATTCAAGGCCCCGGACAGCAGCCTGGTGTTCTGGTTCTCGATGATTCCTTTCACTTCTCCCATCGTGATGCTGGCACGCCTGCCCTTCGGGGTGGCCACCTGGGAGCTGATACTCAGCCTGGTTCTGCTTGTGGGAACCTTTATAGGCTGCGCATGGGCATCGGCCAAGATATACAAGGTGGGAATCCTCATGTACGGTAAGAAATCTTCATTCAAAGACCTTTGGAAATGGCTGAAGCAGAAGTAAAGAAAGAACGGATTCAGCTGCTGGTGCTGCTCGCCGAAATGATTCTGTGCATTGTCCTGTATTTCTGGATGACAGCACTGAACGAGGGAGCCTTCAGCTGGAAAAGAGTTGCCATGGACGGCTCCCGTACTGGTATCGAGAGCGTGACTCAGGACAATGTGGGCACGGCCCTCGGCGTCTTCGACGACGACATGTACACGGCCCCTTCAGGCCTTGTAACCGAGCTTGACGACCCCCTCGCCGAGTGCGCGGCCATCCTCATGGAATGCCAGGGGAGGCTCGCACCCCTTAAGGAAGTGGTGGGGCACAGCGCGAAGATGATGATGAACCTCCGCACCCAGCCCGACCTTCCTCTTCCCAACCTCTTCGCAGACATCCTGAGGGCCAAGGGAAGCGAGTATTTCGGCGTGCCGATGGATTTCGCCATCACAAATTACGGAGGCATACGCGTACCCATGCCCAAGGGCGCAATCACGAAGGAGGATATCTCCAACATGTTTCCCTTCGAGAATTACATGGTATATGCCAAGGTTAGCGGCGAAGGCCTGCTGAGCCTTTTCAACCAGCTGGCGCAGACTGAAGCCTTCCAGGCGGTGAGCGGCGCACGCATCCTTGTACGCGACCACCAGCTGGTGGAAGCCCTGATAGGCGGGGAGCCTGTGGACCCGGAGAGAATCTACAACGTCACCACCATCGACTTCCTGCTGGGCGGCGGAGACCGCATTGCCATCGGCGCAATTGCAAGCGACGTAGTGCTCACCCACGTCCTTCTGAAGGACATCATGTTCGAATATGTTGAAAAATGCGAGGCACAGGGGATTGTGATTGATTCCGAACCCGACGGCCGCGTTGTAATGGAGGAAAGCTAGTATGGAAGGCAATATCAAGATTCTGCTTACAGCGCTTGCCGTTGCAATACTCGCCGGCGTGGTGTGCCTGAGCGTCAAGACAGTCAAAAACGGCAAGAAGACGGAGATTACCATAATCCACGTTAACGACACCCACTCCCAGATGGAGCCCCTTCGCAGCGGAGCTTCCGCCGGCATGGGCGGCGTCCTCGAGAGGGTGGCCTACATCGACTCGGTCCGGAAGGCCGACGGAGCGGATAACGTCCTCGTTCTTCATGCCGGAGACTTCGTACAGGGTTCGGCCTACTTCACCGAGTTCCGCGGAACCGTTGAAACCAGCATCATCAACGCAATCGGCTACGACGCCGTAACCCTTGGCAATCATGAGTTCGACAATGGCCTGGAAGGCCTTGGAGAGATGGTTTCCTCGATTGAAGTACCCATTGTTGTGTGCAACTACGACTTTTCGCCCTTCCCCTGGGGAGAGCGCATAAAGCCCTATGTGATAGTAGAGAAAGCCGGGAAGAAGATTGGCATAATCGGCGTGCTTTGCTCTCTGAAGGATATGGTGAACGGAGACATCTCCGACCGTATTCCGGAATTCGACCTCATCCCCACGGTCCAGTCTTATGCCGACATGCTCCACGAAGAGTGCGACCTCGTGATTGCCCTTACCCACATCGGCTACGAAGAGCACAATCCCGGAGACCTGATCGACCCGATTCTGGTTTCCGAGACGAGGAACATCGACGTCGTTATCGGCGGACATTCCCATACATTCATGGAAGAAGCCGCGATGATTCCGAATCTCGACGGGAAAAAGATACCCGTCGTCCAGACCGGCTGGCAGGGCGTATATATGGGAGAAATGCATATTAAGCTATAGCACATGATACAATCGATGACAGGATACGGCAAGGCCAGCGCGGCTCTCCCGGGAGGAAAACTCACCGTGGAGATCCGTTCGCTCAACTCCAAGAGTGCCGATATCAACATCAAAACGAACCTCATCCCCAAAGACAAGGAGATTGCCCTCAGGAAAAAGATTCAGGAGCGACTGGTAAGGGGCACCATCGACCTGTACATGACATGGGAAGCCGGAAACGACGCTTCCGTGGCTCAGATAAACTCCGGCATGTTCCGTTCCTACATGAACGAACTCCTGTGTCTCGACCCCAAACTGGACCGTTCAGTAGTCGCGGCATCGGTACTCCGTCTTCCGGACGTGGTGGAGAACAAGAAGGCCGACATCATCGACGAGGCTTCATGGCCACTGGTGGAAACGGCCGTGGACGAGGCTCTGGGCGCAATCTGCGCCTACCGTTCCACGGAAGGGGAGGCCCTTTACAAGGACGTAACCTCACGTGTGGGCAATATTCTGGAGCTCTATTCCGAAGTGGAGAAACTCGAAGGGGAAAGGATTGAGGCGGTAAAGGAACGGATTTTGAAAAACCTCGAAGAACTGGCCCAGAAGCCCGACATGCAGCGTTTCGAGCAGGAACTGATCTTCTACCTCGAGAAGTACGACATAAACGAGGAGAAAGTGCGCCTGCGCCAGCACTGCCGCTACTTCATGGAGACCATCGACACGGAAGAATATCCCGGAAAGAAGCTGGGATTCATTATCCAGGAAATGGGACGCGAAATAAACACCACCGGCTCGAAAGCCAACCATGCCGGTATCCAGAGGCTGGTGGTGAAAATGAAAGACGAGCTCGAGAAGATTCGGGAACAGTCAATGAATATTTTGTAACACTAAGATATGAAACGTAAGCTCCTGGCAGGCTTCATCCTCATGGCCTGCATGTCAATGACAGCATTGGCACAGCATTCCGGAAACGGAAGCGACACAGACTACGACGGCAGCGGTCCGTTCCCCAACAGGCGGGCCCAGTCCTCCTACTGGTCGGGTTCAGGCATTGCCCTCGACTCCCGGACCGTGGCCACGAACCACCACGTTGTGGAAGGTGCCACTCACGTTTATGTCTATTTCTCGGACACCCGTACCCGCTACGCCTGCGAAGTCATAACGGTTGACGAGGAACACGACCTTGCCCTAGTGCGCATCAGCGACCCTGCCTTCCAGGGTTTCCCCAACGCCCGTTTCGGCTTCAAAGTGGCCGATGAAGACGTGGGCATGGGCGTTTTCGTGCTGGGTTACCCGAGAATCTCCACCATGGGTGAGGAAGTGAAACTCACCACGGGCGTTCTGTCGTCCCGCAGCGGTTATCAGGGAGATGTCTCTCTTTATCAGGTTTCAGCGCCTGTTCAGAACGGAAACAGCGGCGGTCCTCTGTTCAACGACAACGGTGAACTCATAGGCATTATCGTGGCAAAGCACACCGACGGCGTGGAGAACGTGAGCTACGCTCGTGAGCAGCGCCGGAGTGAACATCAACATGAACCGCAGGTCCCAGATTTCGTCCATGACACTGGCCCAGAAGTGCAACGAAGTCATTCCCTTCACAGTGATGATGACCGCCGACGATGAGCCCGTGACATCCTCCTCCGGCAAGCGCAGCTGGAACGACGGCGGACGCGACGGCGCTCCCGGACGCTCAGACAGCGAGAAATTCGGTGAAGACCACCGCAGCGGCGGTTCCGGCTCATCCGGTTCCTCAGGTTCTTCTTCGAGCTCGGGAAGCGGAAGTGACGTATCCCGCGGAGGCTCCAGCGGTTCTTCCGGCAGCGGCACCAACCGCGGCTCCGGTTCATCCGGTTCAGGTTCAGGTACTTCCCGTGGCTCCGGCTCCGGCTCGTCGGGTTCCGGCAGTGGTTCCTCATCCAGCTCAGGCTCGGGTTCCTCCTCGAGTTCGGGATCGGGAAGCGCATCGGGTTCCGGTTCAGGAGGTTCACGTTCCGGTGGTATTTCCTCCAACGGCAAGGGCGAAAGATACGGCTCCAGAGGCACTTATCCCATCCGCGTGGACCGTCCTGCAGTGGACCAGGCAAACACCAATTACGCCATTGTCACCAGGATTATCGTAGACCAGAACCAGACAATCGTAAGCTTCGCCATCATCAACCCCTATGACGGCCCCGTAGAGTTCTATATTGCAGCGAACGCATACCTGCAGGATCCGGCGACAAACCGCCGCTATACCGTACAGCGTGCGAGCAACATAAGTCTGGATCCGGGCAGGGTAAGTCTCGACCCGGGTGAAATCCTGGAATTCCAGCTCTACTTCCCGTCGGTGCCCGCAAACGTGCACAAGCTGGACTTCATCGAGCCCGGCGACGGTGGTTGGACATTCCGTGGAATCAACGTGAACTAGAGAGGGTAATAGGTCTTGTCCGTGCAGCGTCGTAGACCTCCCGCACGCTCCGGGAACCCTCAAGTTCCACGTAATTGTACCAGGCGTGGCGGAAAAGGGCCTCATAGTCGTCCCGGCCATGAAGCATGAGGGCAAAGACCACGTAGACTGCCACAACGAAGGCAACTGCCTGCTGGTCCACGTCATCGTCCTTTGAAATAGGGGCCTTTACCTGGAGGCGGGTGAGCTGTGCGAAAGCGAGGTCGGCAATGGCATCGGCAAGGAAGGCATCATTCTCTGGAGAATAAAGAGCCATGCAGTAGCGCTCGTTACTGAAGCGCTTTTCACGGAGCTCCTTTTCATGGTTCTCTTTCCAGGAAGCGAGGGGATTGTCGAAGCAGAGGGCGGCCTGGGTGGGAGAGAGAAGAAGTGATGCGGCAATGGCGCAATAGTCCTTTTCGGAGGAAATGCCTTCGAGTAGACGGTCCCGGTCAAGGGCTATTTTGGCCATAAGATCCATTACTGGGTTTCAATTTGACCCCAAATATACAAATTAAGCAGGAAAAATGAAAATAGTGTTTCTGGATGCGCTCACTATGGGCAATACCCCGATGGATGAGATATCGGCCCTGGGGGAATTCGTGTGCTACGATTCTTCCACTGCGGCGGAGGCTCGCGACAGGGTAAGGGACGCGACGGTGGCCATACTCAACAAGGTTATTGTAGATGAGGCGTTTCTGGATGCAGCCCCTAAGCTCAGGCTAATCTGCGAAGCCGGAACCGGCATCAACAATATAGACGTCGCCCTGTGCGAAAAGAGGGGAGTTGCAGTACGCAACGTCGCGGCATATTCCACCGACTCGGTTGCCCAGATTGCATGGATGCACATCCTCAATCTCGAGGGCTATGCCTTCTACTTCGACAGGAAGGTCAAATCCGGGGAATATTCCACCACCAGCATCCATACCGACCCTACGCATCCTTTTACGGAGCTTGCGGGCAAGACCCTCGGAATAGTGGGTATGGGAGCCATCGGCCAGAAGGTCGCCTCAATTGGACGGGCTTTCGGAATGAAGGTAATATACTTCTCCACTTCCGGGACGGGCCATTGCAAGGACTATCCTTCAGTTCCCCTGGAAACGCTTCTCAGGGAATCCGACGTAATCTCCATCCATGCTCCCTACAATGAGCGCACTGCAGGGCTTATCGGCCTGGAAGAGATGAAACGGATGAAACCCTCGGCCGTTCTGGTGAACACCGGAAGGGGAGGGATAGCGGTGGAAGAAGACCTTGCCGTCGCTCTTGACGAGGGTATCCTGAAGGGCGCCGCACTGGATGTCTATGTCCGGGAGCCCATTCCCGCTAATCACCCCCTTATGCACCTGAAGCATCCCGAACGCATCATCTTCAGCCCCCACATAGCCTGGGCGTCGGTGGAAGCCCGCGCCAGGCTGGCCCATGAGATGGCCGAAAACATACGCAATTTCAACTTCTAACCTATAACCAAAATCAAATCAATTATGAAAAAGTACATTGCAGAGTGTGTAGGAACCTTCTTCCTCACTTTCCTTGGCTGCGGTACAGCCATGTTCCTGGGTTGTGGCACCCCCGCCGGAGTGGTGGGCACTGCCATCGCCTTCGGTCTTGCAGTTGTCGCCATGGCCTACACCATCGGTGAAATCAGCGGCTGCCACATCAATCCCGCAATCACCCTCGGCGTTGCCATCAAGGGCGGTATCAGCTGGAAAGAGGCCTGCGGTTACTGGATTGGCCAGATCATCGGCGGTATCCTTGCCGGCGCCCTTCTGTTTGCATTTGCAAATGTGATGACTCCAGAACTTGGCGCTTTTGAGGGTGCAAATCCCGCTGCCCTCGGTACCAACGGTGTTGCACACGCCGGCGGCGTATGGGGTGCATGCCTCGTCGAGGTAGTAGCCACCTTCCTCTTCGTTCTGGTTGTGCTCGGCACCACCGACGCCAAATACGGCGCAGGCAAGCCTGCAGGCCTTGCAATCGGTCTCAGCCTCATCCTCATTCACCTAGTGTGCATCAACCTCACCGGAACTTCCGTGAACCCCGCCCGTTCAATCGGCCCTGCAATCTTCGCAGGTGGAGACGCTCTCAAGGATGTCTGGGTGTTCATCGTCGCTCCTCTCGTGGGTGGCGCCCTCGCCGCTCCCGTATGGAAGTGCATTGCCGGCTGTTGCTGCTGCAAAGGAGAATGCTCCTGCAAAGAATAATCAGCCTCGCTGAAACATCAAGGCCCGCAGTCACAAAGGACTACGGGCCTTTTTCATATATGTTCAACTAACTCAGAGCTTGATTTTTCCTATTCCGTTCTTGGTGGTGGTAACGTCTTCGCAGCTGAGGTTGCGGGCGTCGATATCGCCTGCTCCGGAGATGGAGAAGCTGGCCGATGCGGCAGTTCCGCTGAGCTCTACATCCGCAGCGCCGTTCACGGTGACGCTGAGGGAGCCGACATTCAGATTCTCGGCGTCGAGATCGCCTGCACCGTTCACCGAAACGGAGAACGCAGGCACCTGAACGTTCTTGACTTCAAAGTCTCCGGCGCCGTTCACATTAATGGAAAGCGGCTCTTCGCTGATGTAGGATAGGGGAATGTCGAAGTCGGACGCACCGTTCACGGAGATGTCCTTCAGAACAGGGGCCGAAACACGGATATCGAACTCCTCGGCGACGATATTCACATTGTTGATTGTCCTGATGACAAGAACACTGTCCTCGACGACGAAATCGAGATGGTCGAAAACCTCGCTGTTGGCCGTAACGGCAACTGAAGTTTCTTCCGCCTGGACGAACTCGATGTCACCTTTGCCGTCGATACGGATAGCGTCGAAACCGCTGAGCTGCATGTCGGTGGTTACGACTTCACCTTTGCAGCGTACGTTTTTACCGTTGGTGAACGAATTGTTCACACGGAAAACACATGAGGAGAATAAACCGACTATTGCCAGTATGACAAGGGAAATAAGCATTCTTTTCATAATTATATTCTATTTAAAAATTTCATAATCAAGGCCTAAAAGGTTCATGCGAGCCTTTATCACAGGAACGTCGTGTTCAAGGAACTCCTTGCGCTGGGCCTGGAGGATCTTATCCTTCGCATCGCTTGCCACAAAGTAGCCGATTCCACGGCGGTTGTAGATTATTTCCTCGTCGGTGAGGATTTCGTAGGAGCGCATCATGGTGTTGGGATTCACTCCAAGGCTGGCGCCGTACTCCCTCACGGAAGGGATGCGGTCTTCATCCTTGAGCTCTCCGGAGAGGATGCGGTCGCAGATGACATCGGCAATCTGAAGATAGATTGGCTTGGTTGAACTGAATTCCATAACGATTAATGCTTAAGGGTTTTGATTCGGCGGTAGACTCCCCATCCAAGGCCAAAGATAATGAGAAGGGTTACTCCCATCATGATATAGTAGAATCTGTTGGCATAGGCGACAAGTTCATCAGGGCCGGGGTTCCACATTTCCATGTTTTCGGCGATTGAAGGAGCGAAAAAGCCCATGATAAGGGAGCTCAGGAACGAAATGCCGACAATAATTGCAATACCCTTTCCAACTTTGTTCTTCCTGAAGCAGATACCGCAGAGAAGGAAGTAGAGGAAATTGCAGAAGATGCTCATAATGCAGCTTACCACAAAGGCTCCGGGAACAATGATAATGGGAGAAGATCCATTCTCTCCAAGAGTTTCGAATATGGAATTCAGACCACTCCCGAGTCCGGTAATCAATGCAGAGTCCATTGTGGGATCGAGTAGAACCAGAAGAGAGTCAATCGCAAAGAAAACCACAATGAAAAGGAAGGGGATTATGAGCGTAGTCATAATGAGCATCGAAACAAACTTCTCGGTGGTGGAGGCAGGAAGCATCAGGAAAGAGCTGCCGGCCTGCTTCTCGGTGAGATATCCGTAGGTGCGTGTCTGGTAGAACTCCAGGATAGTGAAAGCTATGAGGAATACGACGATTCTCACGGGAAGGGTGGGAGAGACCCAGGTCTGGTTGAACACCAGGCTGAGCAGTACCCATGCTACATAGGCAATTAGACCTGATGCGCCGATGAGAATGGCTGCAACAGAGTGGTTTCTCCACATCTGCTTGATGTCGTATTTGAAATAGGTGCAGAAGCGCTTGAAGTCGAAAGTCTGGTTAATCATGGCTGGGAAGGTTTAGAAAAGGGATTTTACCAGCTCCTTGTGGGAGTGAACAGCATTGAAGAAAGCTTCGAGGTTCACCTTTGATTCCTCTCCGTTTTCATTGGGATAAACCTGGATGGCGCCGCCTGGCGTGAATTCCTTGTAGAGGGCGTCGGCCTTGATTTCAGAACCGTAATCGAAGAAGAGTTTGGAAGAAATCTTCTCGAGGCTGGCGTTCACGAGGACTTCCTGGCTGTCGAGGATAATTACAGGGTCGATGATATTCTCAAGATCCCTCACCTGATGGGTGGAAATCACGATTGCCGATTCTTCCGAGGTGTAGGCGGTGACGGCCTTGCGGAACTGGGCCTTGGAAGGGATGTCGAGACCGTTTGTGGGCTCATCCAAATAATAATAGCGCGCATTGCATGCGAGCGCGAATGAAATCCAGGTCTTTTTCAACTGGCCGGCCGACATTGCATCCATCTTCTGGTTCTGGTCCACCTCGAATCCGGCAAGGATTTCCAGGAACTTCACATGGCTGTAGGAAGGCCAGAGCGAACCGGTTTCAAGGCCGAAATCAAAAGCTGTGGAATGTACTGAAGGAACCTCGTCGGGGAGGTAGAACTGCTCTCCGAGAAGGATGGGGGAGCGATCCCAGGGATCCATGCCATCGACCACGATTGAACCGTCAGCGGGTTTCTTGAGGCCGCACAGAAGGGTGAGCAGGGTGGTCTTGCCCACTCCGTTCTCGCCAAGGAGACCGTAAATGTTGCCATTCTGCAACTCCAGGGAGATGTTTTTCAGAACGAGTTTGTTCCCGTAACTGAATCCTAAATTTTCTACCTTGATCATATCGTGCGTGTATTAGTTTATTAGTACACCGCAAAGGTAGAAACTATTTTTTAATCTGCAAATTATTTTTCAATTTTTTTCACGACTATCTTGCGGACGAGCCTTAATATATAATAAAAAGAGCCTGTCTTTTCGAACAGGCTCTTGTAAAACTATCCTTCGGATGTATTACCAGCCGAGGACATAGGCGAAGATGAGAGGTGCAACTATAGTGGCATCGCTCTCGACTATGAACTTAGGTGTGTCGGGTGCAAGCTTGCCCCAGGTGATTTTCTCGTTAGGGACGGCACCGGAATACGAGCCGTAGGAAGTCGTGGAGTCGGAAATCTGGCAGAAATAGGCCCAGAGGGGAGTGCCTTCCCAGCCAAGGTCCTGCTCCATCATGGGAACGCAGCAGATGGGGAAGTCTCCGGCGGTGCCACCGCCAATCTGGAAGAAGCCCACTCCAGGGGCGTTCTTCTTGTACCAGTCCACAAGGAACATCATAACTTCAACGCCCTGGATGACCATGTGAGGGTCGTATTCGCCGCGAATCACGTGTGCGGTAAAGATGTTGCCGGTGGTGCAGTCTTCCCATGCGGGGCAGATGATGGGGATGTTCTTCTCGCAGGCTGCCACAACCCAGCTGTCCTTGGGATCAATCTCGTAGTACTGCTTGAGGACACCGCTGCGGATCATCTGATAGATGAACTCATAGGGGAGATAGCGCTTGCCCTCGGCCTTTGCCTTGTCCCAGACTTCCACAAGGTGTTTCTCCAGGCGGCGGAAAGCTTCCTCCTCGGGGATGCAGGTGTCGGTTACGCGGTTATAGTGGTTGTCCAGCAGTTCCTGCTCCTGTTTGGGAGTGAGGTCGCGGTAGCCTGGAACCCTGTAATAGTGGCTGTGGGCCACGAGGTTCATGATATCCTCTTCAAGGTTGTTGGCAGAGCAGCACACAAAGGCAATCTTGTCCTGACGGATCATCTCTGCGAGGGAAAGGCCGAGCTCGGCAGTTGACATGGCACCGGCCATGGCAAGGAACATCTTGCCTCCCTTGTTAAGAAGGTCTTCGTAGGCCTTGGCAGCGTCTACCAGAGCTGCGGAATTGAAATGGCGGTAGTGATGAGTGATAAACTGAGAAATAGGTCCCTTTTCCATTGTATGAAATAATTAATCTTAAATGTTCTTTTCAGACCATGCAAAATTAGGAAAAAAACGCGAGAAACACTATATTTGTGAAATATTTTTAAGCATTATATGAACCTCTTCCCAAGCATTGAGAAAGCCTATACGAAGGACACCCTGAGCGCCCGCGATGCACAGCGGCTCGCCGAGTTCATCGCCTTCGGCCCCATCGTATTCCAGGCAAGCCGGCTGATGCTAAAATTCGGCATTCTGGAACGCCTCAGGGACAAGCCGATGAAACTCCAGGAGGTGGCACAGGCTGCCGGACTTTCGGAGTATGCGGCCAAGGTGCTGCTCGAGGCATCCCTTTCCATCGGCACAGTAATCATCGATGCCGCTACGGACGAGTATCATCTGAGCAAAACCGGCTGGTTCCTGCTCACGGATCCCGCCACCCGGGCCAATATTGACTTCAACCACGATGTCAACTACGAAGGTTTCTTCCGCATGGAGGAGGCGCTGAAGGAAGGCCGTCCCGCCGGGCTCGAGCATTTCGGCCCCTGGCCCACCATTTACGAAGGCCTGTCTTCGCTTCCCAAGCAGGTGCAGGACAGCTGGTTCGGCTTCGACCACTTCTACTCGGACCACTCCTTCTCCGAAGCTCTTCCCATAGTGTTTGAGCACAAGCCCCGCCGGATTATGGACGTGGGAGGCAATACGGGCCGCTTCTCCCAGCAGTGCGTGGCCTACGACCCCGCTGTTGAAATGGCGATTGTGGACCTGCCCCAGCAGATAGGCCTGATGAAGGCTGCCACGGCCGGAGACCCCAATGCCGGAAGAATCCACGGTTTCGGAACCAATCTGCTGGATCCTGAAAACGGCTTCCCCGAAGATATTCATCCCGACGCCATCTGGATGAGCCAGTTCCTGGACTGCTTTTCAGAGCCCCAGATACTGAGCATCCTGCAGCGTGCGGTAAAGGTCATGGACTCCCGGACGCGTCTGTTCATAATGGAGACGTTCTGGGACCGCCAGAAATACGAACCGGCATCGTTCTGCCTTACCATGACAAGCCTCTATTTCACGGTAATGGCGAACGGCAATTCAAAGATGTATCACAGCGACGACATGTCCCGCCTCGTCGAAGAGGCCGGCCTTGAGATTGAAGCAATCCACGATGGAATCGGCCAGGGACACAGCATAATGGTTTGCAAAAAGAAATAGAATATGACAATTGAAGAAATCCAAGGGAAGGTAAAGAACTTCCTCGTCGAAGAACTCGAGATTGACGAAGACCGCATAAGCGGAGACGCCCGCCTCAAAGAGGATATGGGCATAGATTCTCTGGAAGTGGTGGACGTCGTGGTGATGGTAGACCAGGAGTTCGGTTTCAAGATGAAACCCGAAGACTTCAAGCAGCTCCATACCATGAATGAATTCTGCGATTTCATAGCCTCCCGTATTGCCTAAAGACAAGAATATGGAATGGAAGGGCGCCACAGACGGAGCTCCTTGGATGCAGCGCTGCCTCATCGGCCTGTTCAAGCTGCTCCCGCTATGGCTGCTCTACGGCCTGATGTGCCTTGTCATTCCGTTCTACGTCCTCATCGATTCAAAGGGCAGGAGGGCTTCGCGCGCCTTCTACCGCCGCCTCGGGCATTCCCGTGCAGGCTCCCTTCGCATGGCATGGCTCAATATGTTCAACATGGGTAAAGTTGTCCTGGACCGCTTTGCCGCCTATGCCGGAAAAAGTTTCGAGATAGTGGGCGAGGGGCTTGAAATCTACGACAGAATGTCCCGCGGGGAAAACGGAGCCATACTTCTGAGCGCACACACGGGCAATTACGAGATGGTCGGATACCTGCTTCCTTCACGCAAGCCGATGTCGGTGCTCGTCTACGGCGGAGAAACTTCGACGGTGATGGAGAACCGCTCACGCCTTTTCAGCAAAACGAGCATACGCATGGTGAAAGTGGAAGAAGACATGTCCCATCTTTTCAAGCTGAATGCGGCCCTGGCTTCGGGGGAGTTCGTCTCCCTTCCGGCCGACAGGGTTTACGGCTCTTCAAAAACGGTCAGAAGCCGTTTTCTCGGCGAAGAGGCCTCATTCCCGGCAGGCCCTTTCAAGCTTGCGAAATCGAGGGATGTGCCGGTCTACGCCGTACATGTGATGAAAGAAGGGCTTCGCCGCTATCGCGTTTATATGGACCGCATGCCCGCCGATGGCGGAGCACAGGAGATGGCCGATGCCTACTGCGCATCGCTGGAACGCACTGTGAGGAAATATCCGCTGCAATGGTACAACTTTTTTGATTTCTGGAAGCAATGACGCCGGTATTTCCCATAGACGCCTCCCGGCTGCTGCCCCAGCAGGAGCCTTTTCGCTTCGTAGACAAGGTCACATCCTTCACAGAGGAACGCACCTGCACCACCTTCGAAGTAAAGGAATCGCCCATTACGGACGGCGGCGAAATGAGCGCGGGAGCCATTGTGGAGCACATGGCCCAGTCGTGCGCGGCAAGGACCGGATACATCTGCGTCTATATCCTTCACATTCCGGTGAGCATAGGCTACATCGGCCAGGTCAGGGATTTGGAAATCAGGCGTTTCCCGAAACTCGGTGAAGAGCTCCGCACGGAGGTCGATTTCGTTCAGGAAGTGTTTGGAATAAGCCTTTGCAGGGTGAGCGTTTACTGCGGAGATGAGCTCGTGGCGAGGGGAACGTTAAAGACAGCGTTGAAAGATGATTAGAGTATACTGTCACGGATACGGAGTGCGCACGCCCCTCGGAAACAATGCCGGGGAGCTGCTGCAATGCATCCTTGAAGGCAGGACGGCGTTGAAACTCCACACTGGAGTCTTCGGCTGCCCTGTCCCGTTCGTGGCATCCCTTTTCGAAGACAGGGCATCCGCCCCGGGCCTGAGTTTCTTCGAAAGCATAGCGGTGGAAGCCGCGAAAGACGCCCTCGCGGGCACTGACAGCGCCTCAGTTGCACTGGTTCTTGCAAGCATCAAGGGCAATGTGGAGAAAATTGGCGGCGAAGACGTCTCGCTTGCAGCGTCGGCCCGCAGAATTGCCGATGCGCTTGGGATGGAGATTCCGCCGCTGGTAGTGTCGAACGCCTGTATTTCAGGCCTGGCAGGCCTCGTTCAGGGCTTCAGGATGCTCCGGAGCGGCAGATACTCCAAAGTCCTGGTTCTCGGAGCCGAGGTGCAGTCCAAATTTATTGTCACCGGTTTTCAGAGCCTGAAGGCACTCTCCATGGAGCAGTGCAAACCTTTTGACGCCGCTCGTGACGGCCTTAATCTCGGAGAGGCCGCGGCGGCCATTCTGCTGAGCACGGAGGAAGGCCCCTGGGAGATAGTTTCCGGTGCCGTTAGAAACGACGCAAACCATATCTCCGGCCCGTCCCGCACCGGCGAAGGCAGCTGGAAAGCCCTCTGCCAGGTGCTTGAAGGTATTAATCCGGAAGATCTTGCATTCATTAACGTACACGGTACGTCCACCGTCTACAACGACGAGATGGAAGCCATCGCAATCGACCGTGCCGGGCTTGCCGATGTCCCCGTAAATGCCCTAAAGGGCGTATTCGGCCACACTATGGGCGCCGCCGGCGTACTCGAAAGCATACTTTCGATGCTCTCTGCTGACAGGGGAGTCGTGCTTCCCACCAGAGGCTTCTCCACGCTCGGGGTGAGCCGGCCCGTGAAAGTGTCGGCATCGGCCTCAAAGACAGATAAAAAGGCCTTCATAAAGCTGCTTTCCGGCTTTGGAGGCGTAAACGGAGCCCTGCTTTTCAGAAAAGGAGGTGAGAGATGAAGCATGCAGTGATACCTTCCGGAGCGTCGCTTCCGGAACTCTACCGCAGCCTCGCGGGAGACTATCCCAAGTTCTTCAAGATGGATACCCTCTCCAAGCTTGGTTTCCTTCTTGCCGAAACACTCTGCAAGGATGAGCCGGGCCGGTTCACTCCCCGCGAAGACCGTGCGATTATAGTCTGCAGCAGGGAAGGCTGCCTTGCGAACGACCTTCATTACGCCGCCTCCATGGAAGATTTCCCTTCACCCGCCTTCTTCGTCTACACCCTTCCGAACATAGTGACGGGAGAGATAGCCATCCGGAACAAATGGGGAGGGGAGACGAGCGCATTCGTGATGGAAGAATTCGACAGGGAAAGGCTAAGCGAACTTGCACGCGAAGCTTTCCAGGACAAATGCACCCGGAGCCTGTTCCTTGCCTGGATAGACTGCCCCTCAGACACGGAGTGGGTGGCAAAGGCATGGCTCATCGATAAAGAAGAAATTGAAAATCAAATACTTGATTAAATATGGAACTGATTGACGAAATAAAAACCAAGGTAATCGAAGCCCTCAATCTGGAAGGCATGACCCCGGACGACATCGACAACGACGCCCCTCTTTTCGGAGACGACGGACTGGGTCTGGATTCAATCGACGTGCTTGAACTCATTGTCCTTCTGGAGAAGAATTACGGCATCCGCCTTGCAACTCCCGCCGAGGGAAAGGCCGTCTTCAGGAGCTTTGCGGTAATGGCTTCCTACGTGGCTGAACACAGGAGCAAGTGAATCCCAGGATTGTCATAAGCGGAGCAGGCGTAGTGAGCGCACTGGGTTTGGGCAAAGGCGCAAACCTGGAAGCCCTGCGCAGCGGCCGGAGCGGTGTGGGAAGCGTTAGATACCTTCGCACAGAGCTCCGGGAGCTTCCCGTGGGCGAAGTGCCAATCGAAAATGACCCCCTGCTTTCCAGAACATCCCTGATGGGTATACTTGCCGTCAGGGAAGCGATGCAGCAGGCCGGAATCTCCGGGGCCGACTATCTGATAAGCGGAACCACCGTAGGAGGGATGGACCTCACCGAGCAGTCCTGGCCCCGCTACAATCCTTCACACGACTGCGGCTCCATCACAAACGAAATTGCCGCGGCTACCGGCCGTTTCGGCTGCGTTACAACGCTTTCCACCGCATGCTCGTCGGCAGCGAACGCAATCATTCTCGGAGCGAATCTCATCCGGAGCGGAAAGGCCGGAATTATTGTGGCAGGAGGCACAGAAGCCCTTTCGGATTACCATCTTCACGGCTTCAATTCGCTTATGATTCTGGACAGGAATCGCTGCACTCCTTTCACCGAAGGGAGAGCCGGCCTGAACCTGGGCGAAGGGGCCGCTTTCCTGGTAATGGAAAGCATGGAAAGTGCCCTGCAGCGCGGTGCAAAGCCGCTTTGCGAGCTCTCCGGCTATGGCAATGCCTGTGACGCCTTCCATCAGACGGCCTCGTCCGAAAACGGAGAAGGAGCCTTCCTCGCAATGCAAAAGGCTCTCGCTATGGCAGAGCTCAAAGCGGAAGAAATAGACTACGTGAACGCCCACGGAACCGGCACCCCGAACAACGACGCTTCCGAAAGCGCGGCCCTGCGCAGGGTATTCGGCGAAAAGCTTCCTCCGGTGAGTTCCACAAAACCTCTCACAGGCCACACCACCAGCGCCTCCGGCTCGATTGAAGCTGTATTCTGCATGCTTGCAATGCAGGAGGGCTTCATTCCGCTCCAGGCACCCGGTACCGACGACCCCGCCTGCATCTCACCCGCAAGGGGAAAGGGTTCCGCGCCGGCACAGCTGAAGCATGTCGTTTGCAACGCCTTCGGCTTCGGCGGAAACGACTCATCCATAATACTTTCGGCCCTATGAGAAAGGTTTTCGTCAAAGCAGTGATACGTCTTGGTTCAGAAGACCCCGACTTCAGGAGCGTACTTTCGCCCCTTGAATCCCGCCGTATGGGAAGGCTTCTCAAAAGGGCGGTCTGGACCTCGATGGAAGCTCTGAAAAGGGCCGGAATTGATATGCCGGATGCAGTGATTACCGCCACCGACTGGGGCTGCATAAGCAATTCAGAGGCCTTCCTGGATGCACTCAAGGCTGCAGATGCGCTGCGCCCCGTTCATTTCATGCAGTCCACGCACAATACCATAAGTTCTGCCATTGCAATACGCCTTGGCTGCCACGGCTACAATGCCACTTATTCCCAGCGCGGTTCATCCTTCCGCGACGCCCTGGAAGACGCGGCGATCCAGATAAGGCTCGGAGACATCGACACGGCCCTCGTGGGCTGGTTCGACGAAAAAACCGCCAGGCTGGAAGAGTCTGAATGCCAGTGCTCCGATACGGCGATTTCCGTGGTGCTGTCGTCCAAGGGCGAAACTGAGCTTAACGATAATACAATCCTCGAATTATGTGGAAATTAGTCCCTCTGGCCCTTTTGCAAAGCCTTTTCCTCTGCGGCGGGCAGGTTCTTCTGAAGCTCGGCCTCAAGGTGAGCGGCCCCTTCAGCTGGAGCTGGTCCTTTTTCAAGGCACAGCTCACCAACTGGTGGTACCTTGGCTGTGGCGTGAGTTTCGGAGTAGCCACAGTAATGTGGTTTTACATCCTGAAGCACTATCCCTTCAGCATAGCATATCCGCTTTCCTGCATGAGCTATGTATTCGGAATGCTTGCCGCGGTGTTTATTTTCCGTGAAAACGTCACCTGGGTACAGTGGGTTGGCGTGTTTCTTGTAATGACAGGTTGTGCACTCATAGCGAAATGAAAAGAATCACATTCATATCCCTGATGCTCCTTCTCCCGCTGTTTGCAAGCGGCCAGGAGCTCCTTCAGAAAGTTCTGCAGGCCAGCCGCTTCGATACGCTTCAGGCGAATTTCACTTCCACCAAGACTTCCGAGCTGCTTGCCGCCCCCGTAACGACCACGGGCTCCGTGGCCTTCCGCGCCCCCGACTGCCTTCGCTGGGAAGTGGACGGCGGAAGCGTTTTCGTTATGAACCCCTCCAGTCGCAGGAAAATGCCGGATGTGGCCGGCCTGAAGGGTTTCAATATCACCCAGGAAGGTGAAGACACGCTGATTCTCCTGCCTTCGAGGCACGACCTGAAGCGCCTTTTCACCCGCATAGTCCTGAAAGTTGACCCTGCCGACGGCTCGCTCTGCGCCCTCACGCTCGAAGAGACAAACGGCGATGTCACCTTCATCGAGTTCAGTTCAGTCCGGATAGATGAACCCATTGACGATTCTCTGTTCAATCTTTAAGACATGCTGAAAGGGGAATTATACGAGCGGATCTCGGCCTCGAGGATAGTCCTGAAGGAGGGTAGCGTCATTTACAGGGCGCATTTCCCAGGCTATCCCATTACTCCCGGCGTATGCCTTCTGCAGATTGCCCTGGAACTGCTCGACAGTCCTCTGAAACTTAGCTCGGCAAAAGAAATCAAGTTCCTCTCGAGGGTAATCCCCGAGGAAACGCCAGTCCTGGATTTCAGTTTTGAAAATCTCGATGGTGAATGGCGCGCGAGCGTAACCACGCCCGAAGGAACCCAGATTGCCAAAATGCGCTTCACCCTCTCATGAGCGACACCATCGTCATAATCCCGACCTACAACAACGCCCTCACCCTGGAGGATGTGGTAAAGCGCTGCCTTGAGCTCGGCCTTCCGCTTCTGGTGATTGACGACGGTTCCACCGACGGCACTGCCTGTATACTGGAAACGCTTGATGTCAAGCACCTTACCCATGAGAAGAACAGGGGGAAGGGGGTAGCCCTCCGCACAGGACTCCGTGAAGCCCGGAAACAGGGATACCGCTATGCCGTTACAATCGACTCCGACGGCCAGCATTACCCCGAGGACATTCCCGCCCTTCTGGAGGCGAAAGGGGAGAGGACGCTCGTCGTGGGCAGCCGCAATCTCAAGGCCGACGGAATGCCTTCCGGCAACAGTTTCGCCAACAAGTTTTCCAATTTCTGGTTCCGCCTCCAGACGCTTCACAACCTTCCGGACACGCAGACCGGTCTCCGGGTTTACCCGCTCTCTTCAATTCCGGGCCTTTGGCTTCTCACCTCACGTTACGAGGCCGAACTCACACTTCTCGTATTCAGTGCATGGAAGGGCCTGAAACTCAAACCGGTACCCGTACGCGTAGCCTATCCCGAAGACCGCGTTTCCCATTTCCGCCCCTTTGCCGATTTCTTCCGCATAAGCGTGCTCAACACCGTCCTCTGCATCTTTGCCCTAATATACGGCTATCCACGGATGCTTCTTAATTTGATTCTCCGAAAATAAAATTGTATATTTGAAGAATAAACCACTTTCCCTTGAAAAGGCTTGTTCTTCGCATATACGACTATCTGTCCTCGCACAAAGGCACGGCTGCGGCAGTGCTCCTGTGTGCGATGCTCTTGTGTGTGTGGAGCCTTCTGCGGCTGGACTTCGAGGAGGACATCAGCGCCTTCCTTCCGCAAAGCGGGGAGACCCGCCGCCTCAGCGAAGTCTACGAGCACCTCAGCCAGGACAGGATAGCCGTTTTCTTCGACGGCGAAGACAGGGAAGACGCGATGTACGCCTTTCTGGACCTTATTCCCGAAGGCCTGTACGCCTCTCAGGAAGACAGCGGCTATGCCGATGCATCGGCCTTCATAATGAGCCACTGGCCGTATTTCATGAAGCCTGAAGACTATTCAAGGGCCGATTCCCTGCTTTCGGAAGAAGGCTTCATCGCATCGAAGTTTGCCGCCGACAGGGAAATACTCTCGGGCGTTGGCTCTTCGGCGGTATCGGCATATCTCCGTTCGGACCCCCTGGGCGTGTTTACACCTGCGCTGGAAAGGCTTCGCCAGCTGAATCCGGCAGGGGATGTAAACCCGGAGGATGAAGGGATCCTGCTTCTGACTTCGCCCTACGGCAGCAGCGAAAGCGGAAATAACGCCGCCCTGATGGCTCTCCTGGAAGATGCGAAGGAGCAGGTGAGGGCCATGTATCCCGCTGTGACGATAACGTCCACCGGGGCTGCGGAAGTGGCCGTGGGAAATGCATCCAGAATCAAAAAGGACAGTTTCCTCGCCCTTGCCATTGCCGCCATTCTCATTGCAATAGTCCTCTGGCTTAGCTACAAGCGCTTTGCCGACGTTCTCTGGATACTTATAACCATCCTCTGCGGAGCCCTCTTCGCCCTTGGTCTCATTGCTGCTTTCAAGAGCACCGTATCTATTATCATACTTGGAATCGGAAGCATGATAATAGGCATTGCGGTGAACTATCCGCTTCACTATGTAGATCACCTGAAATATCAGGGCGACAAGCGTACCGCCCTGGCGCAACAGGTGAATCCTCTGCTGGTTGGCAATATAACCACGGTGGGCGCCTTCCTGGGCCTGCTGCTTATGAGGGCGCCGGCGCTCAGGGATTTCGGCTTCATAGGGGCCGCTATGCTGCTTGGAACCATTATCTTTACCCTCATCTTCCTTCCGGTATTCGTTCAGAAGGCAAAGCAGCCGCGGAATACCATAAAGCTTGACCTTGACAGGAACATTCACCTGTCTCCTCTGGAGAGGAAATGCATCTTTGCGGCCTTCTGCACAGTAACCATGCTCTTCACCTTCCTGGAAGACAGGGTGGGCTTCGATGCCGACCTTCACAATATCAACTACATGAGCGCCGAGCAGGAAGAGGGCTTCGCCCGTCTGGCCGCCCTCGGGAGCGCTTCCGACAATGAACTCTGCATAGTGGCGGAAGCACCATCGGCCAACGAAGCTCTGGAACTCGGAGAGAGCGCCATTCCGGAAGGATATGCATGGATAGGGGACTTCATCCCGCCTTCAAGCGTACAGCAGGAAAGGCTCAGCGCCTGGAATGAATTCCTTCAAAGGCATCCTTCCCTTTGGGACGACTGCCGGGATGCCGCAGTGGCGGCCGGTTTCACCGAAAAGGCCTTCGAACCCTTCCATGGCGTTGTCTCGACAGAAGCGGTAGTACTTGATTATGAAGACTTCGCCCCGCTTTCCCAAAGCCTTGGCAAGAATCTGATATTCGACGACGGATACAGGGTCCTGGTCGCCGCAGCCCTTCCCAGGAGCAATTCATTCGCCCACGTTCTTCAGCAGGACTTCAACCGGATTGGGCTTGTATGCAGCTTCATCGTGTTCTTCTTCCTATGGCTAAGCTTCGGGAGGCTGGAACTCGCCCTGGTGAGTTTCCTTCCGCTTGCCGCAGGCTGGGTTTGGATACTCGGTGGAATGGGGCTGCTGGGCTGGCAGTTCAATATAGTGAACATAGTGCTTGCAAGCTTTATTTTCGGCCAGGGAGACGACTACAGCATATTTATAACAGAAGGCCTGATGTATGAAAGGGCCACCGGAAAGAAGATTCTGCCTTCTTTCAAGAACGCCGTGGCTCTGAGCGCAATCCTTATGTTCGCCGGAATAGGCGCCCTTGTGGTTGCAAAACACCCTGCAATGCGCTCGCTCGGCAGCCTCACCATGCTGGGAATGTTCATAGTGGTGGTAATGGCTTTCTATCTGCCGCCGGTTCTGTTCCGCTTCATAACCACCCAAAAAGGGAAGGAAAGGGCGTTGCCACTTACTTTCGCAAACGTGATTTCAACCGCATATATCAGCGTGGTATTCGTTGTGGCGATGGTGCTTCTGAGCTGCTGGGCCTTCGTCTATTTCCATACCGGCAGGAACACTGAGCGGAAGCGGCGCCATTTCCACCGGCTCATCCAGTGGGTGGCGAAATCGGCCCTGAGGCTCGTTCCGGGCGGGAAATATACCGTTTCGAATCCCCTAGGTGAGACTTTCAGCAAGAGCGCCGTCTACATCTGCAATCACCAGTCGCACCTGGATGTCCTGGCGGTGCTCTCCCTTACGCCGAAAGTGATATTCATGACCAACGAATGGGCATGGAACTTCCCGCTTTACGGCTATGTTATCCGGAAGGCCGAGTTCCTCCCCGCATCCTACGGTTATGAGAAGGGGAGCGAGCAGCTGAAAGACCTCGTCCGGAGAGGCTATTCCATTGCCATTTTCCCCGAAGGTACAAGGAGCATGGACTGCAGCATCGGCCGCTTCCACCGCGGAGCCTTCCTTGCCGCCAGGGAGCTTGATTTGGAAATACTTCCTCTCTATATCCATGGCTTCGGCTACACCCTTCCGAAACACGATTTCCTGCTCCGCAGGGCTCCTCTCTATATGGAGGTGGGGGAACGTTTCCGAATCGGGGCCGACGAAGACATCCGGGAAGTCACTCGCAATATGCGTCACATATACGAGGACGTATACGCACGAATCCGGGCCGAAAGGGAAAGCGCGTCCTACTGCGCGCCTTTCGTTCGCAACCAATACCTCTACAAGGGGGCCGATGCCAGGGCTGAATGCAGGAAGTATCTGAGAAAGAGCGTCTACCAGCAGCTCGACGCCATTCCGGACGGAGGAGAAATCCGGATTGAAGAAGCCGGATGCGGAGTCTATGCTCTGCTTCTTGCCCTCAGCCATCCAAATACCAGGGTTACGGCCTGCGAGAAGGATGAAGACCGTTTCCTCACCGCTACACGCTGCTCCCTTCCCGAAAACCTGACTTACGAAAGATGAGACTGCTGCTTGGAATATTGCTTACGCTACAAATCTGGAGCGGCACAGGCTGCTTCGCTCCCGGCGTGACCCTGGAAGAATTCCTTCCGGAAGGGGAAGCACGCGCCGCAGTGATAGTGTGCCCCGGAGGGAGCTACCACTGGCTGGATTACGAAAGCGAAGGCGAGATGGTGGGGCGCTGGCTTGCCTCGGAGGGCATCCGGGCCTATGTGCTCCGCTATAGGGTGGCCGGGAAGTTCGAATTCGCGGCCAAATACCGCACATTTATCCGGGGGCACCGTCACCCGGACATGATCTGCGACCTCCAGAGGGCGATGCAGCTTGTCAGGCAAAGCTTCGACGGCCCGGTTGGAGTAATGGGTTTCTCGGCCGGAGGGCACCTTGTTATGAGCCTTGCGGAATTCTGGGATACGCCTTTCCTCTCCCGCTACGGAATAGAGCCTGAGGTGAGCCTGAGGCCGGATTTCGTGGTTCCAATTTATCCGGTGGTAACACTCCGTGAAAGCTGCGTTCACCGCCGTTCAAGGCTCGGCCTGCTGGGGGAATGGACCTCCCTGAAAGCTTCCATGAGGGATTCCCTCTCGCTGGAGCGACACGTCCGTCCCGACTGTCCGCCGGTTTTCCTCCTTAACTGCCTCGATGACCCCATTGTAGATTACCGGAACTCCGTCCTTCTGGACAGTGCCCTGTGCAGCAGGGGTGTTCCGCACAGATATGTTCAGTACACTCACGGCGGCCACGGCTTCGGAGCCAATCCCTCAAAGATGGGTGAGGAAACCTCCCGTTGGCAGGCCGAATTTATAGCTTGGTTAAATGAATATGGATATTGAGTACAAAAGTCCAGAAGAGATAAAACTCTTCCAGGAAGGCCTGTTGAAAGAGGCCCTGAAGTACCTTAAGGAGCATTCCCGCTACTATCAGCGGATATTCCGCAGCTACCGGATAGACATCGACAGGATTCAGACGATAGAAGATTTGCAGAAAATCCCTTTCACCGAGAAGAAGGACCTCCAGCTGTTCAACGATGAGTTCCTCTGCTGCCCCAGGGAGAAGATAGTGGACTATGTAACCACCTCCGGCACCCTTGGCGACCCGGTGACCTTCGGCTGCACCAGCAAAGACCTCGACCGCCTTGCCTACAACGAGAAGAAGAGTTTCTCCTGTGCGGGCGTGAAGCCGGGCGACGTGGTCCAGCTGATGACCACCATCGACAAGCGCTTCATGGCAGGCCTGGCATATTTCCTGGGAATCAGGGAGATGGGCGCAAGCGTTATAAGGGTTGGAAACGGCATCCCGGAGCTTCAGTGGGACACCATCCAGCGCCTTAAGCCGGACACCATCATGTGCGTGCCCTCATTTATCCTTCGCCTTATCCAGTATGCCGAGGAACACGGAATCGACTACAGAAATTCCAGCGTGAAACGCATCATCGGCATCGGCGAGGGGCTCAGGGAGCAGGATTTCAGCCTGAATCTGCTGGGGCGCCGAATCAAGGAAAAATGGGATGTGGAGCTGTTTGCAACCTATTCTTCCACTGAAATGGGCGCCACCTTCTCCGAATGCCCCTACGGCTGCGGCGGCCATGTGCACCCGGAGCTCATAATAGTCGAGATAATCGGCGAAGACGACCTTCCCGTCCCGGACGGACAGCCCGGCGAAGTGGTGGTGACAACTCTCGGCGTCGAGGGGATGCCCCTTCTGCGTTTCCGTACGGGAGACATCGCCGCAAAGGTCACGGAGCAGTGCAAATGCGGCCGATGGAGCTACCGCCTCACCCCTCTTGTGGGACGCAAGAACAATATGATCAAGCTCAAGGGAACCACCCTTTATCCGCCGGCTGTAAACGATGTGCTGGACAACACTCCCTATGTGGAGAACTACGTCGTATATGTGCAGGAAAGCGATGCCGGCACCGACGACGTCCTGGTGAAGCTCGGCCTCAAGTACACCCCTGAATTCGACCCTGTGAAAGACCTGAAGGACCGTTTCCGTTCCCGCATCAGGGTGGCTCCGAGGGTGGAGATAGCCCCGAAGGAGGACATAGCCCGCATAATGTACCCCTCCAAATCCCGCAAACCCGTTAAATTCATAGATTTACGCAAGAAGGATGTTTGACGATATTCGCCCCTACAACGACTCCGAGATCCCTGCCGCAATGCAGCGGATCGTGGCCGACCAGTATTTTCCTCTGGTATGTGACTACCTTTTCCCGGAAAAGAAACAGGCCGATATAGCCTCTACTCTTCTTTCCTGCCGCAGCGCGGAAGAGTTCCAGCTCAAATTCATGCACCCTGCAATCTACTCGCTGGTGGACAAGACCACCGACGGGCTGAGCGTGAACGGCATGGACAAGCTGGAAAAAGGCAAGAGCTACCTCTTCGTCTCCAACCACAGGGATATTGTGCTGGACGCTGCCTTCCTTCAGATTCTGCTTGTGGACGCCGGCCTGAAGACGAGTGAAATCACATTCGGAGCCAATCTTATGCAGGGGCAGCTGGTAATCGACTTCGGCCGCTCCAACAAGATGTTCCGGGTGGAAAGGCCAAATACAGTGTCGTCGGCAAGGGATTTTCTGCTTCGCTCGCAGTATCTCTCGGCATATATCCGCTACACCATCACGCAGAAGGGCGAGTCGGTGTGGATTGCACAGCGCAACGGACGCACCAAGGACGGCCTGGACGCCACCGACCAGGGAATAATCAAGATGTTCGGAATGAGCGGCGGGGAAGACAGAGTCCAGGCCCTTGCGGAGCTCAATATCGTGCCGCTTTCCATCTCCTACGAATGGGAGCCCTGCGACATCCTGAAAGCCCTGGAGCTCTATGCCAGGCAGAGCGGGCAGCCCTATATCAAAAAGCCCGGAGAAGACCTTAACAGCATCCTGACCGGCATCCGCCAGCCCAAGGGACGGGTTCACATGGAGGTCTGCGACGTTCTTACGGCAGAAGACATTCTTCCCTTCGAAAACATGTCCACAGGAGGTTTCAACAGGGAAGTGGCGGCCATTATCGACAGCCGCATAAGAAGCGGCTACAGGATTTGGCCCAACAGCTACATCGCAAAGGACATTCTGTCCGGAAAACGCAGCGGAGAAGGCTATACCCCCGCCCAGTGGGATGCATTCACAGCACGTCTCGAAGAGCAGACAAAAGAATACCCGGAGGGTCTCCGGGCAGTTCTTCTTGAAATCTATGCCAATCCGTTAAGTTACTGACGGCTCTGAAGCTCAATCGGGCCAGGGTGCCGCGTGGTCTGTACAAGCACCTGTGCATAACCGTTGAAAACGCTACTCCTCTGCAGGAGCCATAGTAGTGTAGACTGCGGTCACGTCCTCGTCGTCCTCCAGGAGGCCGGTGAGTTTCTCGAGGGTGGCACGCTGCTCGGGGGTAACCTCTTTGAGGTCCACGTTGGGGATCTGCTCGAAGCCGCCGGAAATGAGCTCGTAGCCGGCCTCTTCGATGTATTTCTGGATCTGTCCGTAGGAGGTGTAGTCTCCATAGATGGAAATCTCCACGCTCACGTTCTCGTCCTCGTCCTCGACTTCCTGCTTGAACACTTCCTCGGCTCCGAAGTCGATGAGTTCGAGCTCGAGTTCATCGATGTCGATGGGCTTTGCAGGATCTTCCTTGATGCGGAAGACACACTTGTGGTCGAACATGAAGGCAACGCTGCCGCTGGTCTGGAGCGAGCCGCCGCACTTGGTGAAGTAGCTTCGCACATTGGCCACGGTACGGGTGTTGTTGTCGGTTGCAGCCTCTACGAGGTATGCGATGCCGAAGGGGCCGAAGCCTTCGTAGACAATCTCCTTGAAGTCGCCGCTCTTGGCCTCGGTGGCCTTCTTGATGGCGCGTTCGATATTGTCCTTGGGCATCTGCTCGCTCTTTGCCTCAGCGATGAGGGCGCGGAGACGGGGGTTGCCGGTTACTTCGGGACCGCCCTGCTTGACGGCGATGGTGATTTCCTTACCGAGTTTGGTAAAGGTCTTGGCCATGTGGCCCCAGCGCTTGAGTTTTCTCTCTTTGCGGAATTCAAATGCTCTTCCCATGATTACTGAGCGTTTTGGATACGGGTGATGTACTTGTCGATTTCAGCGGCCTCAGGGGAGGTGGCGTAACGGTCCTTGACCTCTTTGTAGAAGGAGAGGGCCTCGTCGTTCATGCCGAGGGACTCGGCGGCGATACCTGCCTTGATGAGATACTCAGCCGCATAGGGAGTGTCAAATGCAGTCTTGGCGGCTTTCTTGAACCACTGGATGGCGGTTTCAACCTCTTCCTTGTTCACATAGGCGTCGCCGATGCAGCTCTGCGCACGGGCGAGCAGAATGGGATCTTCACCTTTGTACTTCTTGAGGAAGGAAATGGCGTCGTCGTAGGCACCGGTCTGGAGGGAGGCAACGCCGGCGTAGAAATACACGGACTGGCCGCCCTTGGCACCATACTGGTCGATGATGTCCAGGAAACCGAGGAAGTTGCCGTCGCCGTTAAGGGCAGTCTCATAATCGCCCTGGGCGAACCAGGTCTCGGCCTGCACCATCTGCTCCATGGCCTCGGCCTTCTTGGGCTGGAGGATGAAACGGTTGTAGCAGATTACCAGAAGGGCAATAACGAGGACCGCGGTGATGCAGCCATAGATGTATTTGCTGTTCTTGTTGAAAAACTCTTCCGTCTTGGAAACCGCCTCAGCAACGTTCTGCTGGCGGATTTCCTCTTCTTTAACTTTCTTTGCCATAGTATAGTTTTGTATTATTATTTCCTTTTTCCTGCCCTGGCGGGCATAACAGTCTGCAAAAGTAGGAAAAATTCTTTATATTTGCAATCGAAACACAAGCCACAATGCCGTCACTGAGTAAAATACTCGTACAGGATTTCCGGAACATCTCATTCCAGGAAATTGAGTTCTCGCCTAACATCAATTGCATAAGCGGGAACAACGGCACGGGCAAGACCAATCTGCTGGACGCAATCTACTATCTTTCCCTCTCCAAAAGCGCCTTTCCGCTCCCCGACAAGGCCAATATCCGCTATGGGGCCGATGCCTTCTCCATCGGGGGAACATATAGTATGGAAAACGGTCTGGAAGAGCGTTTTTCGGTGCATGTGGGCCCGGAAGGGAAGCGTATCGCAAGGGGAGACAAGGTCTACCCCAGGGCGGCCGACCACATCGGCATCCTGCCGCTTGTTATGGTGTGCCCGGGGGACATCGGCCTCATAAGCGAATCCGGAGAAGGAAGAAGGCGTTTTTCCAATGCGGTCCTTTCGCAGATGAGCCGGAGCTATCTCTATTCCATCCAGACATACCTTAAGCTGCTTTCAGACCGCAACCGCATCCTGAAAAGCCCGAGCCCCGACGACGAACTGCTCTTCGTCCTGGACAAGCGGATGGAAGACGCCGCAATTCCGGTCTTCGAAGCCCGCAAGAAACTTTGCGGGCAGCTGCGTCCTGTGGTGAAAGAGTATTACAAGATGATTTCCGGGGGCGGGGAAGAGGTGGACATCCGCTATCGCTCGGACCTTTCGGAAGGTCCGCTCACGGAGATTCTCGCAGCCTCCCGCGAGCGTGACCGCATACTGAAATATACCTATGCAGGCCTGCAGAGGGACGATTTTGAGTTCACCATGAACGGCCATTCCATTCGCAGGGCCGGCTCCCAGGGGCAGCAGAAATCCTTCCTTCTCTCGCTCAAGTTCGCCCAGTACGAGATAATGAAGGACGGCTATGGTTTCCCGCCCATCCTGCTCCTCGACGATGTCTTCGACAAACTGGACATGACGCGCATCTCGCACCTTATTTCCATGGTGGCGGGCAACGAATTCGGGCAGATTTTCATCACCGACTCCAACAAGGTGCGGCTGCAGGGAATAGTCGAAAAGATTACCGACGAGAGAGCCTACTTCGAAGCCTCGGCCGGGGAGTTCAGAAAGATTCTTGAATAATGGCAGACCCGGTTCGCATCCACAGGAAGAACGCCCTGAGCATGGAAGAGGTGGTGGACCGCTTCATCAAGCAGATGAAACTGGCCGCCGGACTCAACACCCAGCGCATATTCGCCGCGTGGGACGCCTGTTCAGGGGCGGCTCCATTCACTCTCAAGCGCTTCTTCAGGGATGGTACGCTGTACATTACCCTTTCGTCGTCGGTAGTTCGCAACCAGCTCTATTTCCAGAGCGACTCTCTGGTGGAAAAAATGAACCTCTGGCTCTCCAACGACGGCCTTTTCACCGACGACAACCGCAGTGTTGGATACATCAGCCGGCTCGTCCTTAAATAATTTGAAATCTCCGTTTTTTTTCGTACATTTGAAAGATGAATACAGATGTACTGATAGCGGATATGTCGGGAGTTTACGGGACCCAGAGGCTCCCGGAAGCCCTTGAAGCCGCAGGCATCCGTTTCAAACTTTTGGATTTCAAGGATATGGAAGGCACCAGCTGTTACTGCAGCCCCGCATCGGAGACGTTCCTCAGGGAGCATCTTCCGGAGCCCCTTCCGCCCGTACGCTGGATTGACAGCGGAGACTATCACTACCTCAGCTGCATACTGGCATCGCTCCAGAAAGCCCCTTTCCACTTCGTCCTGCTGGACAATCACCCTGACAACCAGGATTCCGCCTTCGGCCCGGTGCTGAGCTGCGGAAACTGGATGAAACGCCTGGAGGGGAACCCTTTCCTCAGAAGCAGCGTCACCATCGGCCCGGAGGGGTGCGAAGCGCCCGACCTGGACGAGTGGATGGCCGAAAGAAGCGGAGAGAGGCTCTACATTTCCCTCGACAAGGATATAATGGGAAAAGATTTCGCCAGGACAGACTGGTCCCATGGCTCTTATACTCTCGATGAGGTAAAAGGGCTTCTGGAAATGATGCTCTGCGGCCCAATGGAATGCGTTGCAGTGGACATATGCGGAGAACTCTCGGACGCAAAAGGGGCAGGAGAGCGCGACCGCGCAGTGAACCTTGCCACCAACCTCGAACTTCTGAAAACGATAAACAACCACATAACTAAACATTAATCAATTATGGATCAGGAACTCAAACAAACCTGTCTCTATGAAAGGCACGTAGCCATGGGAGCCAAGATGAGCCCCTTCGCCGGCTTCATGATGCCTATCCAGTACAGTTCCATCACCCAGGAGCACAATGCCGTTCGCGGTAAAGTGGGCATGTTCGACGTCTCCCACATGGGTGAGATTTTCGTCGAGGGTCCCGAGGCCGAGGCCTTCGTGAATTATATCTTCACGAACGAAATCCGCGGTTTCGAGCCCGGAAAGGTGCTCTACGGCATGATGTGCCAGAAAGACGGCGGCACTGTGGACGACCTCCTGGTGTACCGTGAATTCGCCCCGGAGCACTTCCTTCTGGTGGTGAATGCAGCCAATATCGACAAAGACTTCGCATGGATTCTGGAGCAGTCTAAGGCATTCAAGTGCACCGTGCGCAATGAATCTCCCGTTTGGGGGCAGATTGCCGTCCAGGGTCCCCTGGCAGAAAAGGTGGTTATTGAAGCTCTCGGCTACAAAGAGGCCGCCTCGCTGGAATTCTATACCTTCTGCGACGTTCTGTACAAGGGCAAGCGCCTTATCCTGAGCCGTACCGGCTACACCGGTGAAGACGGCTTCGAACTCTATACCAGCCCCGAATCGATAGTCGAGATCTGGGACATCCTGCTCAAGGCAGGTGTAGAGCCCTGCGGCCTTGGCTGCCGCGACACCCTCCGCTTCGAGGCAGGACTGCCTCTCTACGGCGATGAACTCTCCCCGGAGATTTCCCCCGTCATGGCAGGCCTCGGGATGTTCTGCAAGTACGACAAGGACTTTATCGGCAAGGAAGCGCTGCTCGACCAGAAGGCCGGTAACCTTGCGAAGAAACTGGTGGGCATCGAGATTGAAGACAGGGCTATTCCGCGTGCCGGATACCCTGTGGAAACACCTGAGGGCCGCGAAATCGGCGTTGTAACCACCGGCTACCACTCCATCACCCTTGACAGGAGCATATGCTTCGCCCTCGTGGAAAAGGAAATGAGCGCCCTGGACACTCCGGTTCAGATCCGTATCCGCAAGAAGGTATTCCCCGGCAAAGTGGTGAAAAAGAGATTTTATCAAACTAACTACAAAAAATAAACAACTGAACTATGTCTAAAATCATTGAAGGACTCCGCTACAGCGAGTCGCACGAATGGGTAAAGGTGGACGGAGACATCGCCGTCATTGGTGTAACTGACTTCGCACAGAAGGAAATGGGCGACATCACCTATGTCGATATGCCCGCCCCCGACGACGAGTTCGAGGCCGAGGAAGTCTTCGGCGCCCTTGAGAGCGTAAAAGCCTCCAGCGACCTCTATACCCCCGTTTCAGGCACCGTGGTGGAAGTGAACGAAGAGCTTGAAGACGCCCCCGAGAAAGTCAACGAAGACGCTTTCGGCGCCTGGATCATCAAGATCCACATGAGCGCTCCCGAGGAACTCGAAGGCCTGATGGACGCCGCCGCATACAAAGCCCATATCGGAGAATAATATGGCCGCTTTCCCTTATTTCCCGCACACTCCCGAGGATGTGCGGGCAATGCTGGACAGGATTGGCGTAAAGGAGCTTGAGGACCTCTACAGCGACGTTCCCAGGGAATTCCTGAAAAAGGGAGAATACGCTCTCCCGGACGCCATGAGCGAGGAGCAGCTGCGCGGGTGGTTCGACTCCCTCGAAGCCATGAACGCCAAACTGAAGGTGTTCGTGGGCCAGGGCGCCTATGACCATTACACGCCCTCTGTGATCCCGTACCTGACCCAGCGTTCCGAATTCCTCACTGCATACACGCCCTACCAGTGCGAGATTTCGCAG
>CAJOCS010000011.1 GCA_905233655.1 uncultured Bacteroidales bacterium
ACTACGGCATCTCTCCCTACGCCTTCTGCAATAATAATCCCGTCAATCTAGTGGATAGGGATGGGCAAGATGTTGGGGATTATTATAGCTATTTTGGATACTTTGTTGCATCCGATGGGATAAATGATAATCAAGTCTATCTGGTAGATGATCTTGCAATTACAAACTATGATAAATTATCTGAAGAAGAACGAAACTCTATCTCTATAAAAACTACTCTTTCAAAGAACGCCGAGAGCGTAGATGGATTAATAATAGTAACCAGAGACGAAGAAACTGAGGAACATACAGTGGGTACTTTTATTGCAGTGGGGGAAAACGGACTCGAAGGAGCGACCATGGAACGTCCAGGACCCCCCAGCACTGAGGCAAACAAAGGTTTACCTATTCCTTATGGAATATACAACACGTGTATTAGACAGGAGGGTGATTTTGCAGGGGGCTTTGCATTCCGTATTTATAATTCGGCGGTTCCTATGAGCAGAGGTATTCTTGGACATATCGGCAACACTCCTAAAAATAGTACTGGATGTATATTGTTTGGGAAAAGGCATGATTCAAAGAAGGCACCGATAACGAGAAGTGCCGCTACAATGGAATCGTTTAGGAAATTCTACTATAACAAACAAAGTGTCCCTTTGATAATTAATAGAGAGGCGAGTTATTATTGATAGTTTTTTTTCAACTATTCTTATGAATTATCGTTTATTATCCACCTTTGTCTTGACAATTATTATCAGTTGTCAAAACCTCGGTCATAGTCAATGGAATATAGTGGAATCCGTTGAAACGGCAAATGAACAACTTGATTCACTATATGTTATAGACAGTCTTCTGTTTGACGCGATTCCAGAATCGTTTGAGGAGTATTATTCTTTGATGTCAGATATCCCCGAGCCACTGCGAAGATTTAATTTTCTACTCCATCTAAACCGATCGGATTACTCTCACATTCATAGAAATGGAATGCGGAACGAGGACGCGTTCCTTGACAGAATAATTACGTTATCTATTTCAGGAAGAGTCCTACCAGAGGATTACAACTACTTGCAGGATCTCATACGCATGTATGTAAGAGATCATAGTCATCCTCTATTTGTATTACTCAATTCCAAGGGTGAAGAATTGAACGTCAGTTTTTGGAGATTTGTTTTCAGTGGACCTGATTCATTCATGAGCATATCGGAAGTGCAGAGACTTCAACAGTATGTCAAGACTCACACTAAATACCTTTATTTAGATGCCATTTCTACCGGATACGAAGAAAGGACTACAGATGTACTCGAGTTGCATTCTGGTTCAAGTTGCCAGACATGTATCACTGAGTACGTTATTCGGATATCCAGAATAGACAGTCTCCTATTGAAGACTCTTCCGCATTCATTTGAAGATTACATGCAATTCTGCGGTTTCAACGAAAACGATTCCATAAATCCTTATGTTGAAACAGATCTCATCGATTATCTGCTTAACGAAAATCCGTTTTGTGCCGATGATTTAACAGAGACAGTTATTGATATTTCTATCAATGCCCATCGAGGAGCAGACCAACTGTATTTTTTAGGACGTGCAGCAGTATCTTTGATCGATAAACCAGAGCTTCTCGTTCAGAATCTGAATACAAAAAGCAGACGTGAGAACAAACTATTCTGGCGATTCGTTTTCGACTCCATTGATCTTGATGGAGAACTAAGCAATGATAAACTTAAGTATATACAACAAAAGGTTCGGCCATACTCCTATAAGCACTACAACACAATAAAACGGAGTTTCTTTTATTATAGACGAAATCCAACACCTTCCGACAACTCTTTGCCGCATTGATTATTGGCAGTTTATACTACGCAAAAAGGAGTAAGTGTTTTTCCCTAGCGAGACGGGGTGGGTGGCCGTTTGCTGGGGGCGCTGCCCCCATAAATACCCCCTGCGGCTCCCGGGCTAGTATGTCCTCGGGACAAGCCCTCGGACACGCCCTCCGCCGGGCGCCTGCAGGATGGCGCGACGTGGGCATCGGCCTTTTAACTGCCTACGGAGCGCCATTCCCTCCCGGAGAGAGCGGAGAGGAGCCTTTGCCGGCTCTGACCGAGGGGCGCAGCCCACCCTTTTCTCGTAGAAACGATTATGGCTCCAGATCAAGGCCGACGGTGTAGGTTACGCGGACGGTGCCGTCGCCGAGCCTGCCGGGCTTCCATTTCGGGGCGCTGTTCATAACGCGCATCACCTCGGAGTTAATGGAAGGATGCGAGCCATGGAGAATCTCCACTTCCATAACGTGGCCGTTTCGGCCCACAACGAAACGAACGGTGACGTGGGCGGAGGAAACTCCGGCGTCAACGGCCTCCTGAGGGTAGTTGACATGGTTTTCCACCCATACGCAGAAAGCGGCGAGGCCATCTCTGCCGCTTTGTCCCTTAAAGGAAGGCTGGCGGTCCAGATCGTTAAGGACGGGGGCATTGTGATCCGGACCGTCGGCCTTCCGCATAAGGCGTGCGGCCACCATTTCCACCGTGCGGTGATAGAGGATTCGACGGCCCTGGAAAGAGACCGTGTCGCCCTTGCGGACATCCAGGCTGCGGAAACTCACGCTGTGGCCGAGCGAGTCACGGACGCCGTAGATGTATAGCGTACCCGTGCCGTCGGTGATGTAGAGGTTGCCGCCGGAAACGCTTGAAACCCTGTCCACAACGCCCGTAACGAGGCAGGTGGTGGTATCCTTTTTCGACATGCGGAGAAACTCCCTCACGGTCTTTCGGGCGGGATACTGGGCGTGGCACAGGACCACGGCAAAAAAGCAGACAGCGATGGTGCAGAGCAGTCTTTTCATAGCCTAAAGGGTTTGTCCGCCTATGAATTCGCGGAGGATGGAGGTGGGCGGAATCGCCGCTATCTCGGAGGGCTGGAGAGGGACTATGTAGTCCAGGAACTTCAGCAGACGCGCGGCTTCACTGTATGCGGCCGACGAAGGCAGGATGCGCCTCAGAAGCGGCTCGGCATAATAGCGCAGCAGCGGGAGCTCGTAGAGAAGGGCCGAATTGAACTGGGCGTCGGCATTCTCCTGGAAGGGGAAAATCCACCGGCCCTCGCCGCGGCGAACCGACGGCCAGCGCAGAATGGTGTCTTCCGGGGTGATGCCCCTGACGCGGTTGTCGCGCACCATACGGCGGAGAAGACGGTTGTCGGTGGTGGAAATGCAGCAGTTCTCGTCCAGCTTCAGGGAAGTCAGGGCCGATGCATAAATCCTGTATATCCTGCTGTTGTCTACCGAAGGGACCATGTCCGGATCAAGGGCATGGATACCCTCCATGATGAGGATGTCGTCCGGTCCAAGAGACATCATATTGCCCTCGAAGAAGGGGCGCCCGTCTTTGAAACTGTAGCGCGGAATCTCAATCTCACCGCCGTCCAGAAGGGTGTTGAGGTGCTTTCCGAGGAGCTCAAGGTCCATGGCCTGAAGAGCCTCGAAGTCGTAGTTGCCGTCTTCGTCGCGGGGAGTACGTTCACGCTCCACGAAGTAATTGTCCAGCTCAATCACCTTCGGGTTAAGGCCGAGCACCTTGCACTGCTGGGCGAGCCTAAGGGAAGAGGAGGTCTTTCCGCTGGACGAAGGGCCCGCGAGAAAGACTATGCGGATGCGCTCGCGCTCGGCATAGATGCGGTCGGCAGCCTCGGCGTACTTGCGCTCCTGACGGGCTTCGCAGAGGTTGATGAGCTCTATGGCCTTGCCGTCGAGAAGGGCCTTGTTGAGGGCGCCCACACTCACGATTCCGGTGGTCTTGCACCATTTGCCGTAGTCCTTCAGGGTGTTGGTAAGCTTCATCTGTTTCATGCGCGGGATGGTGCGGGAAATATCCTCGTCGGAAGGATACTGGAGGCAGAATCCATGATGAAACGGCATTAGGTCGAACACCTTCAGAAGTCCGGTCGATGGCACAAGGGGGCCATGGAAGGAATCCGGAATGCCGTTCAGGAAATGCACGGTGCAGAAGGGCTTTTCCAGAGAGCGCTGCAGCGCAGCCTTGAGGGGCTGGTTCTGCTTTATGAAAATCTCCTCGGCCTCGGATGAAAGCATCTTCGTCCGGGTGAAGGGAAGGTCGTTCTCCACCAGGGTGCGCATCCTTTCGCGGATGGTGAGAATCTGCTCGTCGGTGATTCTGTCGCCGCGGAACTTGCAGTACATTCCGCTGGGAAGCGAGTGGTTTATCTTGAACACCCTCTCCGGATAGAGCTCCCTGGCAGCAGCCTGGGCAAGGAAGCAGAGAGAACGCAGATATGTGCGCTTCCCTTCCGGATGATTATAGCCGATGAATTCCACCCGGTGAGGGTAGAAAATGGTGAAATCCAGAGAGCGCAGCTCGTGGTCCACGAGGGCCGCAAGCACCGGATACTCCTTGCCGGTCTTTACGTCGGTGACGGTTTTGGGCGCGACGGAGGCGAGGGTCTGCCCCGCCTCCACGCTTATTTTCTCCCCGGAGGGAGCGATGGTGATTGTGATTGAATCCATGCTGTCTAAGGTGTCACGATGCAGGCGGTGCTGCCGTCGGCCTTGATGTAAATGTCGTAGGTGCCGGTGAGGCCGGGTTTGATATTGGCGCCGTCCTGGTATACGGCGAAATCCTGGTTCACTGCCACGAAGGTGCCGCCGCGGTTCACCGTCCAGGATTTGTTCTGGACGAACTTGAACTCGGTGTCGGCCGTAAGCGTTACTCCATGGGCCACATAGGAGTCGCCTGCCACCTGCATTTCAATGGCTGCGGCGGCATTCCAGCCGTTCATGTTGCCGGCAATACCCCAGGAGTCGTCGGGTACGGGCGGCTCCCCGGGCTCGAAGTTATTGGGATCAATAATAGTGGCGCTTGCACCGCTTACATGGAAGTAATAGGACCCACCCTGGGCGATGTCGAACGCAAGGTCGGACGTCTGGTTGCCGTTACCGTCGCTGAATATCATGCACAGGCCGTCGCCGCACCAGTCGGCGGGCACGGTGAACTTGTAGAACGAATGACTGCCCACGGTTTCGGTTCCCTCCGGCTCGGCACCGGGCCATGCAGGATAGAGGTTGCCGGTAGTGTTCCATACCCAAAGCCTCATTGAGCCCCAGGCATTGCCGTCATAGACATAGAGCGTCGCATCCGAGGAAGGACCGGGACCCGGGTCTTCCGCCTCCACGGTCACGGCGCAGGATGCGGAGAAGCCGTCCACGGTGATTGTAACCGTAGTCTCTCCGCTTGCGACGGCCGTCACGAGACCACTCTGGCTAACGGAAGCGATGGAAGCGTCGGCGCTGCTCCAAAGGAGACTCTTAACGTCGGCGTCGGAGGGGGTGATGGTGGCCGTAAGCGTCTGGGTTTCACCTACCTTGAGGGTTACGCTCGTGGGAGCCACGGACACGCCCGTAACGGGCTTTTCCTGCGGCTGGGGCGGCGCATCCTCCGCCTTCACGAGCTTGGCTTTGGCTTCGAAGGGATAGAGATAGATGTCGTAGGTCCCGGCAGGGGCAGTAATATTGCCGCCATCGGCCTGGAGAGCGAATTCCTCGCCCGCAGTGGCGGCGAATTTGGTGTTCGCCTCACCGGCGCCGAAATTGGTGTCCCAGCTGGCGTCCATGACGAACTTGAACTCGTCGGAGGCTTTCAGGGCAACGCCCTTTGCAATGCGCACGTCGCCGGAAATCTCCATTGCAATACCGGAGGCCTGGTTCCAGGAATTGATGGTGCCGACCACCGTCCAGGTGCCGGACGGGTCGAAGGTCTTGCCGGCTTCCTTCTCCCAGGCGACGACTTCGATGTCGTATGTCTTTCCCGCAACTGCGTCAAGTGTACGCACGACGGGGGCGCCGGAAGCGTCCACTTCGACTCCGCGGGTGGCGTGCATCAGGAAATAACCGTCGGCAAGGGTCTTTCCGCCGATGAATTTTTCGGGATCAAGGCCCACGGCCCATTTCGTGCTGCCCTTGTGAAGCTGCCAGAGGGGGTTGCCGAGGGCGAATTCCTCGCCCCCGTTGAAGTCGCCTATGATGTAGACGGCATCGACGTCGGCAGTGTCTTCAGGAAGAACGGCCTGAATGGTGAAAGGACCTGTTGCGTCCGGTTCCTTGTCCTCCCTGCGGCAGGAAGGCATGCAGAAACAAATGACCGGCAGAAGCACCAGCATCAGAATCTTTTTCATATCTCCTTACTTTTCTCTGAGCGAAATTGCAAATCCACCGCCGGCGGCCATCCTTATCTGGAGGCTGTCGGTGGAAACTATATCGCGGCTTTCGATTGTATATGCCTGGGGATTGGTGTCGCAAGCGGCGTCGGGGGCATCGGCATAAACGGTGGCCTCGTAGCTTGTGCCTTCGGGAAGGAACGAGAAATCGACGCTTACCTCGCGGGGATTCTCGTCATTGACGCCGCCCACGAACCATACGTCGTGAAGGCGTCCGCCGGCATTGGCGAAGGCATAGGCTCCGGAGACTCCGCTCAGGCGGCCGGAATTCAGCGTGGATGCCTTTGCATGGCGTGCGGTGACGATGTAGGCGCCGGGCTCGGCGTCAAGATAGACGCTCCTGTCCCAATCCACGGCAACATCCCTGATGAACTGGAATGCGTCCATGAAGCGGGCGTAGTTCTCGGGCAGGTCGGCGGCCATCTGAAGCGGGGAATAGAAGGTCACGTAAAGCCCCAGCTGGTTGCAGATGGTGTGGTGCATCATGCCGCTCTGGCCCGGGGCGGTTACCGACATATCCGGTTCGAAAATTCCCGGAGTATAGTCCATGGGACCGCCCTGCAGACGCGTGAAGGGCAGGATTGTGGTGTGCCCGGGCTGTATGGTGCCCCGGAACTCCGTACCCATCGCACTCTCGTTGCCGATATGGTTGGGCCAGGTGCGGCACAGTCCGGTGGGACGCACCGCCTCATGGGCGTTGACCATGATATGATGCTTCGCGGCCTCCTTGATGGCATAGAGGTAGTGATTGATGAGCGGCTGACTGTAATGGTGCTCGCCGTACGGGATAATGTCGCCCACGTATCCGCTCTTTACGGCATCGTAGCCGTACTGGTTCATAAGGTTGTAGGCCGCCTCCATGTGCCGCTCGTAATTTACGGTGGAGGAGGAGGTCTCGTGGTGCATAATCAGGCGGATGCCCTTGGCGTGGGCATAGGCGTTGAGGGCGGGCAGATCGAAGTCGGGGTACGGTGTCACGAAGTCGAACACATAGTCTTTCTGGCAGCCGAACCAGTCTTCCCAGCCCTCGTTCCATCCTTCGATAAGGAGGGCGTCGAAACCGTTCTCCGCGGCAAAGTCGATGTAACGGCGCACATTCTCGTTGTTGGCGCCATGGTTCCCGTGAGGCGTGGAGGCCGAATAGTCGGTTACTCCAAGCTGTACGGAAGGATAGTCGTTCGTATAGGACCACTGGGATTTTCCGGTAATCATCTCCCACCATACGCCCATGTATTTCACGGGATGGATCCAGCTCACGTCCTCGATGGCGCAGGGCTCGTTGAGATTGAGAATGAGACGGGAGGCCAGTACATCAGTTGCGCTCTCGCAAACCATAACCGTGCGCCAGGGGGTCACGCAAGGGGCCTGCATGCGGCCTTTCACGCCCTGGGCGTCGGGGGTGAGATGGGTGCGGAACACCATCCGGGAGTCGTCGAGGTCGAGGTTCGTGGTGGGATAATTCACCACTGCGGCTTCATGGATATTGATATAGAGGCCGTCGTCGGTCTTCATCTGAAGGGCCGTCTGCACTCCGGTGGGAGAGAAGCCTATCTGAGGGGTGCCGCCACCGCGGCGGGCATCGGTCGAAATGCCACGGATGGCAGAGAGTCTCGACTCGGTGGGACAGAACTCCTGGGTGTCGTAATCTCCCGGAATCCACCAGGCCGTGTGATTGCCGGTCATGGCAAACTCCGTGAGTTCCTCCTTAATGTTGAAGTAGGTGAGGTCGTTCTCCAGAGGAAACTCATAGCGGAAGCCCAGGCCGTCGTCATAGAGGCGGAAGCGAAGGCACATCACGGCACCTCCCTCCTGCTCGAGACGGACAGTCATTTCGTTGTAGTTGTTGCGGATGTCCGCTTCCTCTCCCCATACGGGCTGCCAGGTCTCGTCGAAACTGCCGGTCTCAACCCCCGCAAGGGTGAAGCCTCCGTCCAGGCTCTTCCTTCCGAAGAGTTCGAAACCCAGCCTGGAAGGCAGCACAACCGCATTGCCCTCATGGTAGAGTGCATATTCCGGGACGCCGCCCACCACGCCGAAGCGCAGTTCCAGCTTGCCTCCGGGGCTGTCAAGAGTCTGGTCGAGAACGGGGGCCGACGGCTTCGCGCAGGCTGCGGCGAGCGAGAGGACGGCGAGGGTGATAAGATGTCTTGTTTTCATACTTTAGCGTTGGAATTCTACTACAAGGGCGCTCTTTGCGGGAACCACGACTCCGTCCTGAAGGGTGATTTCCTCGCCGGTGAGGACATTGCGGCCGGTAACAGGACCGCTCACGAATTCACGGTAGTGGTTCCAGTCGAGGCTGCGCTCCTCAAGGGCGTTGTTGATGAATACGAACACTGCGTCGGTGTCAGTATAACGGAAGAAGGCGTAGGTGTTGTCGGTGATGTTCCGACGGCCCACGTTCTTGCGGGAGATGAAGTGCAGGGTCTTGCCATGATGGATGGCCTCGCAGCCCTTGCGCCAGTTGAAAAGCGTGCGGGTGTAGTCGTGCAGTTCCGCCGCGGTCTCATACTCTCCGGTGGCGGCCGCACGGCCTTCGGCGGAGAAGAGGTCCACTCCGTCACCTTCCCAGCCGCCCGGAAAGTCCACGCGCTTGGAGCCGTCGTTGAACCAAAGAGGATGCTCGGAGAACATCATCTCGTCGCCGTAATAGAGCTGGGGAATGCCGCGGAGAGTGGCAAGCAGCGTAAGGGCGAGCTTCATCCTGCGGGGGTCGCGTCCAAGGACGTCGGCGGTACGGGCATGGTCGTGATTGGCGAAGAAAATCATCATGTTGTCCAGGTCCTGATAGGCGAAATCCTGGGCCACGACGCTGTAGATGCGCGTCATGCCTTCGTCCCAGTTGACGTAGTCCTCGTTGAGCGAGCTCCAGATAGCCTGCTGCATGGGGAAGTCCATTATTGAGGGCAGGTTCGAATTGAAGCCGTTCTTGTTGGGGTTGTCCTTCTGCCAGTATGCGAGCTGGGGGATGCTCATGTCCCAGCACTCGCCAACGATGTTCAGATTCGGGTACTCGTTGAGTACGGCCGCGCACCACTTCGACATGGGAATGGGCTCATTATAGGGATAGGTGTCCACGCGGAGACCATCGAGGTCGGCATACTCGACCCACCACACGGCCCACTGCTGGAAATACTTGAGAACGTAGGGGTTATCCAGGTTCATGTCCGGCATCATGGGCACGAACCAGCCGCTTTCCTGCTTCTCCAGGTCCCGCTGCGAGGCGTGCTCGTCCATGTAGACGGAGAAGAGGGCGTTCATCTGGGTATAGGTTTCGAAGGTGTGGTACCAGTCGGCGAAAGGAGCCTCCTGCATCCACCAGTGTTCGGTGCCGCAGTGGTTCGTAACGATATCCATTATCACCTTCAGGCCCTTCTCGTGAGCCTGGGAGACATAGCTCTGGAAGAGAGCGTTGTCGCCGAAGCGGGGGTCGATGTGGTAATAGTCGTCGCAGGCATAGCCATGGTAGGACTCGAAATCCTGGTTGTCCAGCAGCAGAGGGGTGCACCAAATGGCGGTGGCGCCGAGGTCGGCGATATAATCGAGGTGGTTGATTATGCCCTGCAAATCTCCGCCGTGACGGCCGAGCGTGCTGTCGCGGTTCACCGTCTGCAGGAACTCCGGAATGGCATAGGGGCGGGCGGAGCCGTCGTCGTAGGCATCGCCGGAGAAGGCATTGTCGTTGGCCGGGTCGGCATTGGCGAAGCGGTCGGGCATAATGAGGTAAATCATGTCGGCCGTAGTGAAGCTTTCCCTCTCGCGGCTGCCGTCGCGGCGCTCACGGATAATGTAGGGATACTTGAAGCTCTCCTCCCCCTTAGTGAAGCGGAGATAGTACGTACCGGGCTTTGCCGAAGGGCCGATTCTCACGTCCACGAACACGAAGTTGGGACTGTCGGTGCGGTGAATCTCCTTCACCGAAAGGCCTGCGCCCACAAAGTCGATAGCGTAGGAAGCGATGTCGGGGCCCTGAATCATGAGCTGAAGCTCGGTTTTCATACCGGTCCACCAGCTGAGGGGTTCAACCCTCTGCACCTGTTCGGCCGAGGCTTCTGCAACCGCGCTGAGATCCGGCTGGGGATTCCCGCAGGAAAGAACGGCGGCAAGAGCTGCCGCCATAAGGATAAATGATTTACGCATAATTACTTGACAAATACCACATAATCTCCGGGCGCAAGGACAAGGTCCTTCGGGCCTTCGAAGGATTCGCCGGTGAAAGCGTCGGTGAACACACCGTTCAGATTGAAGGTAAACCTCACCGGCTCGGCTTCGAGGTTCTTGAAAGGCTGTGCGGCCACTTCGCCTGCGGGACGGTTGTCACCGGTATCGGCAACGTCTGCGGGAGCACTCTCGCAGCCGTCGCAGGACTCCTCACATGCGGGGGCTGAGCCGAAATTGGCTATCACTACCACCATATTGTCTCCGAGCTCGCGATGGAAGGCCACCACGCCGGGAGCCTCACCGGGAACCTCCCACCATACGATTTTACCTCCGCGCTCACCTGCGGCAAGGGCGGGATTGTTGTGCTTGAGGGCAATGAGGGACTTCCAGAAATCGGTGTAGGCGTTGGGTGTCCAGTCTGTGATGGAATCCTTCTCGAAGAACTCCAGACGACGGTCGAGACCAATCTCCTGGCCGGTATAGACCAGAAGCTGGGAACCCGGAAGGGTGGCGCAGAGCACTGCGCATGCATTGGCGGCGGCGCCTTCACGCTCGAATTCGGTTCCGGCCCAGGAGTTCTCGTCGTGGTTGGAGGTAAAGGTAAGGCGGAAGGCTTCCTTCGGGAAGCGGGCGGCGTCGCGCTCCACATAGTCCTTGAGGTCGTCCACTGTCTTGCTGCCCTGGGCGAGGCCGTTCAGCAGGTGATGCAGTTCCCATGCATAGTTGCAGTCGAAGGTCTTGCGAGGGTCGGCCAGGTTGTCGCGCTCGGCCTCGGCGAGAAGGTAAATCTCAGGGTAGTCCCTGTTCATACCGGGAAGGATGCCGTACCAGAATTCGGCCGGGACCTCGCCTGCGGCGTCGCAGCGGAAGCCGTCCACGCCCTTTTCGAGCCAGAAGCGCATGGCGTCGTCCTGGGCCCACCAGACTTCTTCGTCGGCATAGTTGAGGCTGCGGGTGTCGGTCCAGTCATATTCCCAGATGGCATTGCCCTCGGCGTCCCTTTCGTAGAATTCCGCGGGCTTTTCGCTCATCCACACATGGTCCGGAGCGGTCTGGTTTGCCACCCAGTCGAGAATCACCTTGAAACCCTGCTCGTGAGCTGCAGCCAGGAGGTGTTCGAAATCCTCCATGGTGCCGAACTCAGGATTGACCTTCTTGTAGTCCGAGATGGCATAGTACGAGCCGAGGCTTCCCTTGCGCTCCACTGTGCCTATTTCATACATCGGCATGAGCCAGAGCACGTCCACGCCAAGGTCCTTCAGGCGGGGAAGATGCTCCTCGAAGGCGGCGAAGGTGCCCTCGGGAGTAAACTGGCGGATGTTCACTTCGTAGACCACGGAATTGTAGGTCCATTCAGGGTGTGCAGGCGTCCTGTCGCAGGCTGCGAATACGAGCAGCGCGGCCGCTGCAAAGATGAGTTTCTTCATATCTGGAACGGTTTAATTCAAAGCAAATACAACTGAGCTGTAGGCGGGAAGCGTTACGTTCTGGCCGCTTACGGAGATGGGAGTGGTGCCGCCGGCATTGGCCACCAGGATATTGGAAAGGTTGTCGGAGGCGCGGTTCACCGTCACCGTCGAAGCGGAAAAGTTGTGCATCACGAGCACCTTCTTGTTCGAACTGGTGGAATTCATGTACCAGGCTGCAACGGCGTCGTTTCCGGCCGATACGGGCTCCATCACGCCGTCGGCGAGGGCGGCGTTGGTGTTGCGGGCATAGGCGAAGTAGCGGTAGAGCATGAGCAGCGAGCCGTCGTTCGCGAGCTGCTCCTCTACGGACATGCCGTCGGCAAGGATGGAGGTGTCGAAGCTGCACCAGGCGCGGGGAACGCTTCCGCCCTTGCTCCAGTAGATGGGCTGGCGGACGTTCTGGTCGCCGCTGGACTTGACGCCCCAGTAGCCGAGTTCCTCACCCTGATAGATGAAGGGCTTGCCGGGAGAAGTCAGGAGCACCGCGGCCGCAAGGCGCTTCTTCTGGTCGTTGTTGCCGAGCTCAGAAGCCACGCGGTTCTCGTCGTGGTTGGAGAGCTTGATGGCGTCGAAGAAACCGCTGCTGTGGGTATATTTGCGGTTGCCGTACTGATTCTTGTTCTTGTTCTGGATTCCGGCCACGGTGGAAGCGAAGTCGGAGCCGCGACCCTTGTTGATGCGGTCTGTAACGGTGCCGTAGAAAGCGAAGTCGAACAGCGACGGGAGACCTTTGTAGTAGGGGGCCACGACGTCGGCGTTCCAGTCATAGGCCTCACCCACCATGTAGATGTCGCCCTGGCCGCCGTTTGCCTTGTAAGTGGCGTTGCAGTGGTCGTACCATGCGCTCAGGAAGGCCACGTTGGCATCCGTATGGCACTGGTAAATCCACATTACGGCGTCCAGACGAAGACCCGCGACGCCCATCTGGATCCATTTGTCGGCCGATGCCGCAAGCTGGACGAAAGCGGGCGAAGAGGCGCAGCTGGTGTAGGGGCCGTAGTTGAAATCCGGCATGGAGCCGTCGAAGCTGGCGAAGTAGTTGGTGACGGAAGAAGAGAAGATGAGGTCTTTGGCGGAGTCGCCCTTGATAAGGGTCTTGGGAGAGCCGAAGGTGACGCTCTGCTCCCCAGACTTCGCGCCCCACTTGTGGTCGCCCCACTGGGTGGGATCGTCCTTCACCAGAACGCCCCAGTCATTGTTGATGTTGAGGGTGATTTCGTAGATGTTGTCTGAGGTCTTGTACATCCTCTGGGCAGCGTTGTCGAAAATGAACCACTTCACCGAAGTGTCGCTGTTGGAGCTCTGGGCCGCCTCGGTGGTCTGGGTTATGGTAAGCTTCGGGGCCGATGCGGAACTCACGTCAAGCTTGAAGTGCAGCTTCCCGCTGTAGCCAGCGTTGCCGGTGGCCACAGTATGCCAGGAGCCCATGTGAGGGTCTGTCTGGCCGGCGAAGTTGTCCACCTTCTTGTTCGCCACATCCTGGGCAGGATTGTCGGAGAACACGTAGTATGCCTGGTAAGTGGCGTTTCCGGACTTGGCCTTCTTGAACCAGTCGCACTGGTCGCCGGAATGGTTCAGGACATAGTCCAGGTAGATGTCGATATTCTTTTCCCTTGCCTTGTTGATGAGTTCCTGCAGCTTGGCCTCGGCCTGTGCCGAAGTGGCGTTCTTTCCGCCGTAAACGGGATTGATGGCGAAATAGTCCGTGATGTCGTAGGCGTGGTAGCTCTGCGATTTCTGGACGGGCGACAGCCACAGGCCGGTGGCGCCGATGGCATCCAGATAGTCCAGATGGTCGATGATGCCCTGGAAGTCTCCCCAGCCGTCGCCGTCGGAGTCGGCGAAGGAGTAGACGTTTATCTGGTAGGTGATGCCGGAAAGCTTGGACGAAGGCGCAAGGCCGGGCTGGTAAGCGCCCGTGAGCATGCCTCCCTCCACGGCATTGCCGTCCGAGGCGTGGGTGAATTCCGCGCCGGCGGGCAGGATGTAGCAGATGCAGTTGGCGGGAGCGAGATAGAGGTCATAGTTCCCGTCGGGAAGGCCTTTCATGTTGTCGCCGCCCTGTACCACCGAGAGTTTGGTGTTCACGGAAACCTTGCCGCCGGGGAAGCCGAAATTGCTGTCCCAGGCGCGGTTCATGCGGAACTTGAACTCGTCGGAAGCCTTGATGGCAACGTTGAACGCCGCGTGCCAGTTCCCGTTGGATTTCATTTCGATATCCTTGTCCCAGGAGCTTCCGCCGATGGTGCCGATAATGGTCCACGGGCTGCTCTGGGTGAACTCGGAAGGCTTTACGACGTTGCCGGTATTGTCGTTTTCGGGTTTGTCCTTTTCGCAGGCAACGGCCATAACGAAGGCAAGTGCCGCAAGGAATAAATACTTGGCTTTCATGGTTAGCGAATATTCGTTTATAACTTGACAATAATACGAAAATTTTCCCTGTTTTACAACCGGCATCGGCCAAATGAAAGACTTTTTCCGACAGACGGTCGATTATGCAAAAGGGGGCGGGGGTTTGAAATGTGCCGCGAAAATGTTAAATTTGCGCCTTAAATTACTTGTATATGGCATATAATGAACTTTCCGAGCAGGAACTCGTACGTCGTGAATCTCTGAACAAGCTCCGCGAGCTGGGCATAAATCCCTATCCGGCACCCCTTTATCCCGTGAACACCACCAGTGCGGAGATTGAGAAGGGCTTTCGCCCGGAGGAAGGCAACTTCCAGGACGTGTGCATAGCAGGCCGTATCATGAGCCGCCGCATCATGGGCGCAGCGTCGTTCATGGAGCTGCAGGACAGCGAAGGCCGCATCCAGGTTTATGTCAAGCGCGACGAAATCTGCCCCGGCGAAGACAAGACCATGTACAACACCGTGTTCAAGAAACTTCTTGATATAGGCGATTTCGTGGGCATCAAGGGTTTCGCCTTCTTCACCCAGACCGGACAGCTCTCAGTGCACGCCAGGGAGCTCACACTGCTTTCCAAGTCGCTGCGCGTGCTCCCCATCGTAAAGACCGATGCCGACGGCACCGTCCACGACGGTTTTGCCGACCCCGAGCTCCGCTACCGCCAGCGCTACGTGGACCTCGTGGTTAATCCCCAGGTGAAGGACGTGTTCTTCAAGCGCACCCAGATTGTGAACACTATGCGCGAATGCTTCAACGAAGCCGGCTGCCTCGAGGTGGAAACGCCTATCCTCCAGGCCATTCCCGGCGGCGCAACCGCCCGTCCCTTCGTCACCCACCACAATGCTCTGGACGTGGACATGTACATGCGCATCGCCAATGAGCTCTACCTGAAGAGGCTCATCGTGGGAGGCTTCGCTGGCGTCTACGAATTCGCCAAGAACTTCCGCAACGAAGGTATGGACAAGACCCACAATCCGGAATTCACCTGCGTGGAGATGTACATCGCCTACAAGGACTACCTCTGGATGATGGAGTTCACCGAAAAAATGCTCCAGAGGGTTGCCGAGGCCACCGGCGGAGTGAAGAAAGTTATTGGCGGGAACGAGATTTCCTTCGAAGGCCCCTTCCGCCGCCTGAGGATCCTGGACGCCATCAAGGAGTTCGCAGGAGTGGATGTGAAGGGCATGAACGAAGACGAGCTCCGCGCAGTCTGCAAGAAGCTCAATATTGAAACCAGCCCGGAAATGGGTGTTGGAAAACTCATCGACGCCATCTTCGGCGAATACTGCGAGAAGAACCTCATCCAGCCCACCTTCATCATCGACTACCCGGTGGAGATGTCGCCCCTCACAAAGCGCTGCCGCTACGACGACACCCTCACCGAGCGCTTCGAGCTTTTCGTGAACGGAAAGGAACTCGCCAATGCCTACTCCGAGCTGAACGACCCCGTGGACCAGCTCGACCGCTTTGAAGAGCAGGCCGCCCTCAAGTCGAAGGGAGACGACGAGGCCATGTACGTGGACTACGACTTCGTCCGCGCTCTCGAATACGGCATGCCCCCCACCTCCGGTATCGGTATCGGTATCGACCGTCTCACCATGTTCATGACCGGCCAGGAGAGCATCCAGGATGTCTTATTCTTCCCGATGATGAGACCGGAGAAATTCTAACGAATTTTTCCGTCTCAAGAGACGCCTTTAACGTAGATGCGTACGGAAAGCATTACATCGGCCCAGAATCCGAAAATCAAGAACTTGCTGCTGTTGCAGGAAAAATCCAGGGCACGGCGGGAGCAGGGGCTTTTCGTGGTGGAGGGCTGGCGGGAGCTTGAACACTGCCTCGAAGGCGGCTTCACCGTGCGCACGCTTTTCATCTGCCCGGAAATCTGCCCGGAAGAGCTGCTGCCCCACAATCTGACCACCCTTTTCTCCGCCGGCACCGGCGCCCCCTCGGTTTTCGAGATTCCGGAGCAGCTGTACCGGAAAGTCGCATACCGCGAAAGCACCGAAGGAATAATCGCAGAAGTGGAGGTCAAGGCTCTTTCCCTGGAAGGGCTCAGTCTCCCCGAAAACCCGCTTGTGGTGGTGTTGGAGGCCGTTGAAAAGCCCGGCAACCTGGGCGCGGTGCTGCGCAGCGCCGACGCTGCCGGAGCTTCGGCCGTGATTGTCTGCGACCCCCTTACCGACATCTTCAACCCCAACCTCATCCGGGCCTCAATAGGAGCCGTTTTCACCGTCCCGGTAGTGGCGGCAGCCTCGGCCGATGTCATTCCATGGCTGAAGGCACGCGGAATCCAAATCCTCACAGCTCAGCTGCAGGATTCCTCCGCGTATTACGATATTGATATGCGCCGCTCTACGGCGATTGTCATGGGCACCGAGTCCACCGGACTAACGGACATCTGGCGGAAAGCCGCCGATGCCCACATCCGCATACCCATGCTCGGCCGACTGGACAGCCTCAATGTGTCCGTCTCGGCCTCAATCCTCCTTTACGAAGCTGTCCGCCAGCGACAGGCCTAGAAGGGCATGTCGTCGCCTTCGTCGGCGGGGGCGGGACCTACTGGCTGCTGGGGCGCAAAGCCCTGGGGCTGGGAAAAGCCTGCGGGAGCGGCACCCTGAGCCTGGCCTGCGCCATCGGGCTTGCGGCCAAGAATCTGGAGCGTGTCGGCAACCACTTCAGTGCTGTAGCGGGCTGCGCCGCTCTGGTCGGTCCACTGACGGGTACGAAGACGTCCCTCAACAAAGATCTGGCTTCCCTTGTGTACGAACTTCTCCACGTAATCGGCCGAATTGCGCCATGCGACCACGGTGTGCCATTCGGTGTTTTCGCGAAGCTCGCCGCCACGGTCGCGGTAACGTTCGGTGGTTGCGAGACGGATGGTTGCAACCTTGGCGCCGGCAACGGGGCCCTGGGCGCCGGATTCGAGATATCTGACAGTGGGATCCACACCCACATTGCCAATCAGCATTACTTTATTGAGAGACATGGTACTGTTGTTATTTTGTGCAAGTTACAACTTTTTTTTCAGAATCTGCGCATTCATGGCATCAAAATCCGGCTCCTCGCCGGTAAAGATACGGTATGCCGCCACAGCCTGATGCAGAAGCCATCTGTTCCCGGAAATGTATTTGCGGCAGCGGACGGCGCTGAGGGCCGGATTGCGGTACTCCGCTTCCAGGACCACGGAGCCGGCAAAAGGCAGCCCCTCGGGAATGGGAGCGCGGCCAGGAAGGGTGTAGATTACAAGGTCCGGCCGGAGCCTGGCAGCCTCCTCGAACGAAACCGCAGGGCATCCCAGGGCCTCGGCCTTTTCAAGGGAACGCCCGGTAACCGTCACGTTGCATCCAAGATGGCGGGCGGCATAAACTGCGGCCCTTGCGGCACCTCCCGTGCCTACCACCAGCGCTTCGTGGAAGCGGAGGCCGGTTTCCTCCAAAGCCAGGACAACTCCGTCGACGTCGGTGTTGTATCCGGCAAAGCCTCCTTTCCCGTCCGGAACAACCAGGTTCACCGCGCCGGTGCTCAGGGCCCGGGCCGAAAGGGAATCGACCTTAGCAAAGGCGTCCTGCTTGAACGGGGCGGTGACGTTTATGCCGTAATAGCCGTCCAGGAAGGCCTGCCAGGCATCTTCGAAATTTTCAAAGTCGAGAAGGTCGTAGGTATAGCGTCCTTTGTATGCGACAGCAATCAGGCTGGGATTCAGCGAACCGGCCACAGGATGGCCTATGAGGGCAAAGCGTCTCATCGGCGGAAAAAGGATTCGTGCACATATGAGCCCAATCCCAGAATGGCCTGGACAATGACCTGGGACTCGTGCGAAAGGATGGCGAACACCATGCCCGTGGCGAAGGGAATGCCCCATACGGCGCTGATTGCTCCGGCCACCACGCTGTGGTAGGCGCCAAAGCCGCCTGGAACCGGAATAAGGGTGCTCACGGTTCCTGCGAACATTAGGAAAAGGGCGTCCACCGCCCCGAGCGAAGAGAACGCCTCCACATCCTGAAGGGCCATGATCACACAGTAGCACATGAACCAGTACCCGGCCCAGATTAGGATGGTGTAGACAATGAAAAGGTAACCCCGGCGCATCCTGAGGCAGGACGCCAGTCCGTCTCCTATTCCGCGGACAAAAGCCCATGCCCTGCTCCAGAAGCCGCCCTTTTCGCGAAGCCGCCAAAGCAGCAGAAGCAGGGCTGAGAGCAGAAGCACAACGGCGGCGAGAATGAGCCACAGGGTGCGGCTGGAAACAATCGCTCCGAGGTAATTGTCAATTATGAATCCGCCGAAATGGGTCCAGAACAGGAGCACCAGCGCCACGCCTATCAGCAGCAGCGAAATTACGTCCCACAGACGGTCGACGACCATGGTCCCGAGGCTTTTGTCAAAGCCGATTCCGGTGTTTTTCACTACGTAGGCGCAGCGTACCACATCCCCGAGCCGGGGCAGGACAAGATTCGACGCCATGCCGATGGAATATGCATTGAAGCTCGTCACAAGGGAGGTGGAAGAGTCCAGCGGAAGGAGCTGCATCCTCCAGCGCAGAGCCCGAACGAGAATCACGAGCGCACCCGTGAGCATGGACACGAGGACCCATCCCCATCGGCACGAAGACAGGGCCGAGGCGAATTCCTCCCATTCTACGCTGCGGAAACTGAAGTACAGCAGCACCACCGCTATGACGGTCCAGAGCGTGTATGTGAGAATATTTTTCTTTTTCGCATCCATACGGGAACAAAGGTAATGGATTTTCCGCAATAATTGACTACATTTGTGAGTTAAACCCTCGCAGCATGAAATCCATACTTGGCATAGGCAACGCCCTTACCGACATCCTGGCCGTCCTCCCGGACGACTCCCTCCTGAAAAAGTATCATCTTCCGCTTGGCAGCATGCAGCATGTGGACATGGAAACGGGCGACCGCATCTGGGAAGCCCTGAAGCAGTACGGCGTGAAATATGTCCCCGGCGGAAGCGCCGCTAACACAATCACCTGCACCGCCATTTTCGGCATGCCGTCCGGTTTCCTCGGCAAGATAGGCAACGACGACCTCGGCAATCTTTTCAAGAGCACAATGGAGCAGTACGGAGTGCGCGCACAGATGCTCTACAGCACGAAATCCTCTGGCCGCTGCATGGTTTTCATCACCGGAGCCAATGCCGAACGCACTTTTGCGGACTATATGGGAGCAACGCTTGAGCTCGGCCCCGACGACCTTTCGCTGGAACAGTTCCAGGGCTACGACTACTTCCACATCGAGGGTTATCTGGTGCAGAACCAGGAGCTCATCTCCAAAGCCGCAAGGCTTGCGAAGGAGGCCGGCTGCATAATCTCCATCGACATGGCGTCCTACAATGTGGTGGAATCCAACGACGCTTTCTTCCACAACCTCGTCGAGAATTACGTGGACATTGTGTTCGCCAACGAGTCCGAAGCCAAGGCCTTCACCAAAATGGAGCCCCGCGCCGCCATCGACGAGCTGGCACGCCACTGCAAGATAGCCGTGGTGAAAGTGGGCAAGGAAGGCTCGATGGTGCGCTCCGGAGACGAGTATCACTTCATCGAACCCTGGCCCGCAACGCCCATCGACGCCACCGGAGCCGGCGACACCTACGCCGCAGGCTTCCTCTATGCCCATTCGCTGGGAATGCCCCTGAAGGTTTGCGGTGAGGTAGGCTCCATAATTGCAGCCAAGGTGGTCGAAGTAATCGGCACCAAGATAGACATTCCCCGCTGGAGAGACGCCAAGCAGGAAATACGCGAACTCATTGCCGCCAATTCCTGAGAATAGAAAATGCTGGACTCGCTGAAGAATCTGCTCCGCCGCCGGAGCATCCGCCGTGCACTTTCGGCCGATGCAACTTCCCTTATGCCCCTGGCGAAGGTGAAGACGGCAGTGGCGTTCATCGACGTGGAGGACACCTCCTTCAACGAATGCAAGAACGCGCTCATGGCCTTTTACCGCGAGAAAGGAATCAAGGGAGAGATTTTCTTCTTCGACTTCCGCCGCCTCACAGAAGGTGAGCGCCTTATTACCAGCATCACCAACACCATCCTGAAAAAGGACCTCAACTGGATTGGAAAACCCTCGAAAGAGAAGGTTTCGCTCATGCTGGAAGGTGAGCCCGACATGTTCATCTCGCTGCTACCCAACAGCGACTTCCCCATCAACTATATGGCCGCAGCCTCCAGGGCCCGCTTCAAGGTTGGGCGCGTGGAGCTTCCCGGAAAGATTCTCGACCTTGTGGTCCAGGACCCTGCCGGACAACTGATTCCCGAGGCCGATGCCTTCCGGGAAATGACCCGCATACTCGAACGGATACAATGAAAAAATACCTCATAGTCTTCCTCATCGCCATGGTTCCGCTTATTGAAATCCGCGGCGCCATGCCCTATGCCGTGGGTTTCGGGCTGCCGCTGGTTCCCTCGATTGCAGTGGCCATCCTCGGCAACATGCTTCCCGTCCCATTCATTTTCCTCTTTGCACGCAAAGTGCTGGAATGGGGAAAGGACAAGAAGTATATCGGAGGCTTTTTCACCTGGTGCCTGGAAAAGGGTGAAAAAGGCGGAAAGAAACTGGAGGAGAAAGCCGGCAGAGGCCTCTACTGGGCCCTTCTGCTGTTCGTGGGCATTCCCCTGCCCGGCACTGGCGCCTGGACCGGAACCCTTGCCGCAAGCATCCTGAATATGGATTTTAAAAAAAGCACCATTGCGGTGCTTTTGGGGGTTTTGCTCGCAGGAGCAATTATGCTGGCCGCCTCTCTTGGCGTTTTCGGGGCAATTTCGCTGGTCAAATAGAAAGGACCAGTTCCACCGGACAGTGGTCCGAGCCGAAAATCTCATTGTGAATCTCGGTGGAAACGATTGATTCCCTGAGAGATTCACTCACCAGAAAATAGTCTATGCGCCAGCCTGCGTTCCTTGCGCGGGCGTTCATGCGGTAGCTCCACCAGGAATATTTCACCTCTTCCGGATGCTGGCTGCGCCAGCTGTCCACGAAACCGGAGCCGAGAAGCTCCGTGAGCTTGGCCCTCTCCTCGTCGGTGAAACCGGCGTTCATGCGGTTTGTCGAGGGGTTCTTAAGGTCTATCTCCTCGTGCGCCACATTGAGGTCGCCGCAGAATACCACCGGCTTCGGAAGGGAACAAAGGTAGGAGCGCATGGCATCTTCCCACTCCATCCTGTAGGCAAGCCGTCTGAGGCCGTCCTGAGAGTTCGGCACATAGGCGCATACGAGGTAGAAGCGGTCGTATTCCAGGGTAATCACACGGCCCTCCTGGTCGTGCTCCTCAATGCCCAGGCCATATTTCACGGAAAGCGGGGTATGGCGGGTATATACGGCCGTACCGGAATATCCCTTTTTCAAGGCATAATTCCAGTACGACTGATATCCGGGGAATTCCAGATCCAGCTGGCCCTCCTGCATCTTTGTTTCCTGAAGGCAGAAAAAATCCGCGTCAAGGTTTACAAAGATGTCGGCAAAACCTTTGCCGGCCACGGCCCTGAGGCCGTTCACGTTCCATGAAATGAACTTGAGCATTATTCCAGAGTCCAGCTTGAACCGTCCTTGCTGTCCTTGACGGTGATGCCGAAGGACGCGAGGATATCCCTTATCCTGTCACTCTCGGCCCAGTTCTTCTCGGCACGGGCACGGGCGCGGCTCTCGAGAACCAGCGACATGGCGCCGTCAAGGGCCTTTTCCGCCCTGCCGGAGCCTGCGGCCTCGTCGTCACGCAGTCCGAGCACACCTTCCACCACGTCGCTGAAGAGAGTGGCAAGGGCGCTGCGGTCGGCCTCGGAGAGTTTTCCTCCGTTGACGAGCTTCACCGCGTCGAACAGATGAGCGATTGCGATGGGGGTGTTGAGGTCGTCGCAGAGCGCATCCCACACCTTTTCCACCAGGGCCGACACTTCAGCCGACGGAGCACCCGCTTCTGAAGAAGGCGCACCGAGAGCCCTGCCTGCCTGCATTAGCCTCTTATATCCCTTCTCGGCCGCCTGCAGCGCCTCGTTGGAGAAGTCCAGGGTGCTGCGATAGTGGGCCTGGAGGATGAAGAAGCGCACGGTCATGGGAGAATAGGCCTGATCCAGCTTGGGATGGTTGCCGGAGAAGAGTTCCGGCAGGGTTATGAAGTTCCCGAGCGACTTGCCCATCTTCTGGCCGTTGATGGTAATCATGTTGTTGTGAACCCAGTAATGCACGCCCTGAGTGCCTCGGCTTGCCACATTCTGGGCAATCTCACATTCGTGGTGAGGGAACATAAGGTCCATTCCGCCACCATGGATGTCGAATTCTTCTCCCAGGTACTTCTCACCCATTACGGAACACTCTAGATGCCAGCCGGGAAATCCTTCACCCCAGGGGGAAGGCCAGCGCATGATGTGCTCCGGTTCGGCCTTTTTCCAGATTGCAAAGTCGTAGGGAGCCTTTTTGTCGCTCTGTCCGTCGAGTTCACGCGTACCCTCGAGCGTGTCGTCGAGGCTACGGCCGGAAAGGATGCCGTATTTGTGGCTTTCGTTGTACTTGCGCACGTCGAAATACACCGAGCCGTTGGACTCGTAGGCATATCCGGCCTCAAGAATCTTCTTCACGGCCTCAATCTGCTCGATTATATGGCCGGAAGCGCGGGGCTCAATGGAGGGAGACTCCACATTCAGGAGCCTCATGGCCTCATGGTAGCGCTCGGTGTAGTACTGCACCACCTCCATGGGCTCGAGCTGCTCGAGACGGGCCTTCTTCGCTATCTTGTCCTCTCCTTCGTCGGCATCGTGTTCGAGATGTCCCACGTCGGTGATGTTGCGAACGTAACGGACCTTGTATCCAAGCTTTTTCAAAAGGCGGAACAGGACGTCGTAGGTAACGCCGGGGCGGGCGTGGCCGAGGTGGGCGTCACCATACACGGTGGGGCCGCAGACATACATGCCTACGCGCCCCTCGTGAATTGGTTTGAACAGTTCCTTGTTCCTCGAAAGTGTGTTTGTGAGAAATAAGGGTCTCATTTATCTTCTGATTCGTGCAGAAACCTTGATGCGGCGGGTGGCTGAAGGTGCATTTTCTTCCGCAACCTCCTCGAAACGGCCAAGATAAACTGCCGTCCATGCATTCATCTTGGTGAGAGGACCGGTGATGGTAACACCCTCATATTCACCCGCACCCTCAATCGCGGGCATCTGAACGACTCCGGCGCCATAACGGCCGGTAGCCTTGCCGTTCTCGTCGAACTCTACCACATAGATTGTGGTTTCCACGCCGTCGTTATAGATATAAACATTCGGGATGGGATCGGCCTCGGTGTAGGCAAGATCGTCCATGGTATAGGAGCCGAGATAGTCCGACAGCTTATTCTCCATGTAGTTCGCGAATCCGGCGATGCTGCCATCGTAATAGTTATCGAGGTCCTCGTCAGAGTTCTCCTCGGCAAAATAGTATTTGATACCAGGGAGGGACACATTGACATCAATCACATAGTAGCCTTCTTCATCGGTATAAGGCTCGCCGTCAATGGTAATGGTCCAGTTGGACTGGAGAACCATCTCCTCAGGCTCAATCCTCGGACGGACGGTGCGGCGTGCGACGTGATGACGGAGTCTGCCATGGTTGACGCTTCTAACCGTGCGGTTTGCGGCGACACGGGAACGGGCGCTGACGGAGAGAACCTCGGCCAGCTCATGACCGTCTATCTCGATGGTGGAAATGTTGTATTCACCGCTCAGGTTGCCGTCATCCTCCAGGCCTACGATGAGCACATCATAGGTACCGAGCTCCTTGGCATAGAAGTCGGTAGTATTATATTCGGCATCGTTGGCGAAGTCGGTGAAATCAAAGTAGTTGCCACCGAAGAAGGAGTTGTAGAGCCAAGCCATATACGAAGGATACTCACCCACCTCCATTATGCTATCCTCGAGATTGGCGTCGGTAATCACTCCATGCTCAAGAAGGTCGAAGGTGAACAGTTTGTTGCCTGTGCCTTCAACGGCAATGCGGTCCATGATATCGGGTTCCTCGGGCTCCTCAGACTCTCCGTGGTCTTCGGCGACGGTGAAGTCCAGATATGCATATTTGCCGCTGGCCTTGCCTTCCTTGGACATTCCAAAGACAACGACTTCCTTTTCACCTGCAGAGAATGCACCGTAGTACTCATAGTGGGGATCCTCGGTGAACACCAGGTCGTCGATGGTCCAGCCATACTGGCTGTAAAACTCGAGGTCTTCCTGGAGCCACTCCTCCGCCTGGGCGAAGAGTTCGTCCATATTGTTGGCATACGAGGCCACAGTGCCGGCCTCAACCATCACGAAATAGGCGCTCTCGCTTCCGGTGCCGGTAACGCGGAAAACTTCTGCGTAGTCTTCCTCTTCGCCGAAATCGACCATCTGATAACCCTGATACTCAATCTTCCAATTGGTGTTGCCGGGGTTCTCGGGATTCTCCGGATTGTTGGGGTCGTCGTTGTAATTCTTATTCTCAATCACAAGGCTGAGCTTTACGGAAGAAGCGCTGGCGGAAATGTTTGCGCCTGCAGCCTCGCGGATAAAGACATCGGTCTCATAGGTTCCGGGCTCAAGGGTAGCAGGCTCGGCGACAACCTCGATAAGAGCCATCGTCTTGCCGGCTTCCACGGTTGCTACATCGCTGAAAGTGAGCACGTCCTTAAAACCGGGAGTGTCGTTCTTCAGGCCGACATACACCTGTACCGGGGTTGCGGCAGCCTTGGAAAGAGTGACGGTGACAAACGCCTTGTTATTGTCGTTGAACGCCGTGCATTCGGAAAGTGACACTTCGGGAATCACTATCTTGTTCTTCTGGCAGGAAAGCGCAATGACTGCAACTGCGATGCAGCCAAGAATGGTTCTGAAAACTTTCATTTATTCGTTGTTTGTTTAGTTTACTCTGAAGGTGCGGGGCTGAACGGGCACATGAGGACGCAGCTGCTCGCGGCGAAGGGTGCCGATGGTCCTGGTGCGAACCGCAGGGGCATGTACCGAGGACTTGGTGGGATCCAACTTCTGCATGGTAAGAGGCAGGGAGGGAACACCGCTGTTGTTGTAGTGGGCCCAGTTCTGCTCGTCGTAGCAGTAACGGGAATAGCGCATGCTGTGATAGATGGCCTTGAATCCGTTGTCGAAGGTGAATTCCTCCGGCTGAACGGTGATTGTTTCGCCGTCGATCCAGGTGTGGGCGATGTCATACTGGGCGTCGGCCCCCTCGACATCCACGATTCCGTTGGAGTCGGAAGTGCTGGTGAGGTAGGTGCCCACGAACATCTGGTCCACGTCCGTGCCGAGCGATTCCTCGTAATAGCTCATCAGGTACTGTCCATAGAAATAGAGAAGGCCTGTGGAGTTGCGGTAACGGGCATAGAGCCAGTCCCTTTCCATGTTCATCTGCTCCTGCACCGCCGGGCCGGTCTCCCAGCCGTCGATGTAGTACAGGTAATTGGCCTCGCAGGAAGAAACCACGATGTCGTAGCCAACGTATCCGTCGCTCACATGCCAGGTGCCAATCCATGCGAGGAATTCATCCACGGGGATTTCTTCCTCTACCGTGTGCGAGAGCTTGGCATAATTGAGCGTGGCCTCACCCTTTTCCGATATCTCGATGATATAGGTGGTGTAGTCTCCATGGATGAGCATGTCGAAGGCAACGATGCCCTTCTGGCTCTTGTCGAATACGGAATTGGTGTTCTCGTAGAACTTGCGGTTCTCGTTCTCGGCAGTGGTTATCACGTCCTTGACCTCTCCCTTGAGGAAGTCCTCGAGCTTGCCGGAATAGAAGGCCTCGAAGTCGGCGGCGGTGATGCTACGCACGATGAAATACGCGTCACCGGTGTAGGTGAAGCGGAATTCTTCCACGCGGGAAATGCTGCCGTCGGTCTCGGTGTAATTGTTACGGCCGAGGTATTCAACCTTCCAGTCGGTACGTTCCTTGGGCTGAGTATTCACCGGATCGACCGGATCTGGATCATGATTGCCGTGACCGGGATTGACGACCTCTCCGATTGAGGGACGGGTTTGAGGATTGTGTTTGGTACAGGCACCCAGTGCCAGAACCGACAGCAGAACAACTGTCAAAATCCAGAATGCTCTTCTCATAGTCTGACGATTTTGAATAACACTTCTGCAAATATACAAAAAACCGGCCACTTTGACGGCGCGGCCGGTTTTTATTCCATAAAGCTGCGGTATTATTCCGCTGCGGGAGCCTCTGCTTCTGCTGCAGGGGCCTCTTCCACTGCTGCGGGAGCGGCTTCAATTGCGGGAGCGGCATCGGCCTTCTTTGCGCGGCTGCGGCGGGTGGTCTTCTTGGCCTCTTTCTTGCTGGCGAGGGCTGCCTCGTTGAAGTCCACAAATTCTACCATGACCATTTCGGCTGCATCACCCTGACGGAAACCGGTGTGGAGGATACGGAGATATCCGCCGGGACGATCTGCCACCTTGGGGGCGATGGTGCGGAAGAGCTCGGCAGTGGCCTGCTTGTCCTTCAGATAGCTGAATACGACGCGGCGGCTGTGAGTGGTGTCTTCCTTGGACTTGGTGATAAGGGGCTCTACGTAGGGCTTCAGGGCCTTGGCCTTGGCCTCGGTAGTGGTGATCCTCTTCTTCAGGATAAGGGAGGATGCCATGTTGGCGAGCATAGCCTTGCGGTGTCCGCTCTTTCGACCAAGATGATTGACTGCTCTATTGTGTCTCATTGTTAAACGATCTTTTTCTTAGGTTCAATATTGTACTTGGTGACATCCATTCCGAAGGAAAGCT
>CAJOCS010000012.1:0-18174 GCA_905233655.1 uncultured Bacteroidales bacterium
CGCCGGAATAGAGCACCTCCGGCGGCTCGGCTCGCCGCTGCGGGGGCCAACGCGAAAGGGGCCTCCTCGCGGCGGCCGCACTCGTGCGATGTTGCCGCCTCAGGTGTGAAAACGACATCCTGTGCGTTCTGTTGTCTGAGGCGGCAAGGGAAAGGGGCCAACATGTACGGCAGATGACAGAGGAACGTGGCGGAAACATGCCACGTCATGTGCGAGGGCGTTGCGGAGAAAAGGGAGAAGTGTTTTTCCACGGGGTCGTCCCGCCAGGGGAAAAACACTTACTCCTTTTTCGCGTGGGGAATAAAGAAATTGTTATAGTTTGTTAATCTCGGTGTCGAGCCAGGCGACGCGGCGGGTGTAGAAGTCTTTCAGATAGTCGATCTCGCCGTCGAAGGTGGAAGGAGTGACCACATTTGGCCACACATAGGTGCCAAGGATATCCCAGCGCTGGAAATTGTGGTCGTAAGAGGCACGGTTCAGTTCCACCAGGCGATCAATCATGGCCGGAATCTCGTCCAGTCCGGGTTTGATAGAATTCCACTTTTCCTGAAGGGCCTGGACGAACACCGGGTCCATGAACAGCCGCGGGTACCAGCTGTCGGTCTTCTTCTTCCGGCCCATAATCTTGATGAGCCAGCCTTCAGGGCCGTTGGTAACGCCGTTCTGGTGCTGCGAGTCAATGTAATTGCAGTTCCCTAGGGCGATGTCGAAATCCCACACATGGGCCACCGTGAGCTTCCCGTTCACGGTTTTAGTGAGGAAATTGCTCTTGCGGAAGTTGCCGTCTACATTCTTGCAGATTTCCTGGACGATGTAATTGCCGATGAAGGAGTCGAGGTCGATAAGCTCCTCCCAACCGCCTCCGGGATTTGCATACAGGGCGTCCTCAATCTGGCGGACATAGGCCTTGAAATCGGCCACCTGCTGTGCTGTGGGCTGGTCCGGGTCCTTGAACATAAAGGGGATGAGCCAGCGCTCGGATTCGAAGCAGACCGGTTCGTCCTGGGTGGTGTCCACTTCCAGGTAGAGGTCGCCTTTCTCAACGTCGATATCGACCTTTTCCTTCGCCACCTCCTTGTGCTGGCATAGGACATAGCTGCCCTGATATTCACCGTTGACATAGAGCTCCACCGTGCGCATGTGGGGAGTCCAGGGAAGGCCGCACAGGCGGGAAATCTCCATTGCGACGATATTGCGGAGAAGGCTCTTGTCGGAGTAATTCGCTAGCAGGACCCAGTCCTTGTTACCCTTCATCCCGAAGAGTTTCGTATGTTCGTCCAGCTTGATGCGGTAGGGCTTCTTGGGCATGTCCCAGGTGGTGTTTCCTCGCCCGCGAATCTGCATTGTACCGCTGTAGATGGTGGAATCCGAGTACATTTTGTCCGGGTCTTCCACCACAATGGAGCCCTTGACATAGTCGGTCTTGGAATATATTGGAGAGCTCGTAGTAATTCGGATTGTGGGGAAATGCTCCACCAGGTGCCACGAGAGGTCGTCCCTCTCCTTGGGCTGTTCCGGCTCCGGAGGGTCCACGGGGTCTACGGGTTCAACGGGGACGGTCTGGGACGTGGTGTCCGCCGGCTCTTCCAGTGGATTGTCGTCATGCTCTGAAGGAACTATTTCCTCCCTGCCGCAGCCGGCAAGGAGGAAAGTTAAACACAATATTGCCAGGAGGCCTTTTCTCATTGCTTTATCCAGGCGAGGTTGAAGCGGTAGTGGATGCGGCTGGAGAGCAGATGGATTGTGCCGTCCGGAGTCTGTACGCCGCAGAAGTAGCCCTTGGGCTCGGAGTGGGTGGCGTCCATGGTGAAGGTGCCGGTAAAGGCTCCGCCGTCAAGGGTGCGCGTTACGCCGTCGGTGAGAAGCTTCGGGGAGCTCCAAGTCTCGCCCTCATCTTCCGAGATGCATACGAAAACACCGTCCGGGCCGAAGGAAGAGAAGAAGATAGGGCCTTCCTGCAGGCGCATCAGCACCTGGCGCTGGCCGCTTCCAATCAGCGGGAAATCGGTAACGCCATAGAGCCAGGTCTTACCCTTGTCGGTAGAACGGCTTACGGGCGTCTTGCCTTTGTTGCCGATATTCAGACCGCGTCCCATCGCGAGGAGAGAGCCGTCGTTCAGCTCCACCACACCCGCATGGATGCCGGCGATGGACGTTCCATAGTTGTCGAGGATGAAGAAAGTGTTGTTTCCGTCCCACTGGTCGGCCCAGGTGAGACCGCCGTCGGTACTGATATGGAAGGACGTTCCGCCGGTGCCTTCGGCCGTGGCGTCGCAGCACTGGCCGATGGTGCCGTCCTTGAGAATCACCGTTCCTGCAACCACCTGATGCCTCTTGGCATGCTGCGGCTCAACCAGTACGGGGGCCGACCAGGTTGCACCGTTGTCGGTGCTTCGGCGGGCGCAGAGAGCGAGGTTCTGCCAGTCGCCGGAATTGGCTACGCCGTTCATGTGAAGCAGAGTACCGTCGGGAAGGTGGCAGAGGGCGCTGCCGGTCATATTGCGGTCCGGAACCTTGAAGAAGGTGGATGCGGGCTCCCACTGTGAGGCTCCGTCGCGGAGACGTGAGCCTACTACTTCCATTTCGCGTCCGTTTTCGTTCACGGTGGTGAACCAGATAGCGAGAAGGTCACCGTTGTCGCACCAGGTTACTGCGGGCTGATGGTTGTGGCTGTAGAAGGGAGTGCCGTCGTCGGGCGCCACCACAAAGGGAATGGGCTCGAGGAAGAAAGGCTCGGCTGGAGCCTGTCCCCAGCTCTTTTTGCTCTGGGAAACATCCCTCATGTTGCGGGGAATGCTGGAGGAAGGAGCCGAGTAGTTGATGGCGGCATCGCTTTCCACCACGCGGAAACCAATCTGCTCATGGCCGTCGTCGGGGGTGGCGGCCATACGGTTGGCGCTGCGGAGATATTCCACCGGAGTGTTGTGGCTGCCACCGCGAAGAACGCGGAAAAGGCCTTCCGACGGGCCTCCGGGATTGGTCTGGGCTTCGGAAGAGTAGGGACCGTACCAGTCCATGCACCATTCTTCCACGTTTCCGTGCATGTCATACAGGCCGAAGGCGTTCGGCGTGCTCTGGCCCACGGCAAGGCTCACCCACTTGAGTTCACGGTTGGTGCCCTGCTCCTTCTGCATGTCGGAGGGGAGGGAATTGCCGGTATAGTATGGCGTCGTGGTGCCTGCGCGGCAGGCATATTCCCATTCGGCCTCGGTGGGGAGACGGTAATTCTTCCCCGTCTGCTTCGAAAGCCATGCACAGTATGCCACGGCATTGTCCCAGATTACATCCACAACGGCGTGGTCGTCCTTCATGGAGAACATGCTCGGGCGCTTTTCGCGGATTGCCTTATGGCTGGGGTCGAAGGCCTCGTACTGGATATTGGTGATTTCACAGACGCTCATCCTGAAAGCGTCCACGGTGACACTGTGGGCGGGAGCCTCGTCGTAGTTGGCACCGCTGGCGTCCGGAGTGCCCATCTGGAATGTGCCTCCGGGAATATCCACCATTGTGGGCAGAAGCTCAGGATCCACCGGCGGGTCCACCGGCTCGGGCGGATTAACAGGCTCCGGGGGCGTGTCAGGCTCTTCTCGGGAAGGTTCCTGGTTGTCGGCGGGCTTTTTTTCTTTGCTGCAGGAGCTTGCCTGGGCAAAAACCAGGGTTACTGCCATGATGGCTGTGAATATCCTTTTCATTCCAATGTGGTTTAACACACAAAGATAGCGAAAAATAAGGGTAAAAAAAAGGAGGCCTCCGAAGAGACCTCCATAAAGTTTGCTTAGAGAAAAATTACTCTGCGCAGACGGGAGCGAGACCGTCGACCTCAGTGACGTCGGTCCATGCACCCTCGATGTCCTCAGCCTTTACGTAGCTGCTCTGGCCACCTGCAAGAGCCTTGGTGAAGTCGAGGTCGTAACCAGCGGCGGAGCCGAGGTTTGCAACCACGTGACCTTCGTCAAGATTCCAGGCCCAGTAGACCTCGAGACCGTCGTAGTTGTCAACATCGCAAAGAGTTGCAGCAACTTCCTCGGCGGTGAGAGCCTTGTTCCAGATACGGGTGAAAGCCTGATAGCCAAGGAAAGCCTGGCCCTTGTCGTAACCGGTGCCGTCATCCCAGGTCATGGAGATGTCGAAGCGCTCGAAAGGAAGGGTTGCATAAACCTCGCCGGTAGTCTGGGCATACTCCTGGATGAGCTCGGCGTTGTCGTAGATGCGGACATTGGTGCCATCGGCAACAACGGAGAGGACGTGCCACTCGTTGAGGTTCCAGATGTACATGTTTTCGCCCTGACGGACATAACCCGAAGCGGGCTCACCGAAGACGGGAGAGTTGAAGCGGAGGGAACCCTTTTCGCCACCGTCGTTGAAGCGGAGGAGATAACCCTTTTCTGCAGAGTTGGAAATCTGGCCAAGGCGGTTGCACCATACCTTGTAACCCCTTTCCTCATCTACCTTGTCATAGTCGTTCCACTTGGTGGGGAAGAATTTCCACTGCATGGTGCAGGCGCTGGTGTTGATGCTCAGCGGCTGTGCGAAGTGGAACTCAGAGTTGCGGTGATAGTCGGTGATGTCCATCACATAGTCGAAGCTCTGGCCCTGAGGCTCTGCCCAGGTGGGGGTGGCATCCTTTGCGCAGACAGCGGCCTGTGCAAGGGCGGCGTTCAGATAGAGATCATAGGTACCAGGAGCGATGCCCTTGATGTTGGGACCATCCTGAGACACTGCGAAGCCTTCTCCGAGAACTGCGAACTCGCCGCCGAAGTTAACGCCCCAGTCCTTGTCCTTGCGGAACTTGAACTCGTTGCCTTCCTCAAGCTTAACGTTCTTGAGAACGAAAACGCCATTGTTCTCAGCGCAGACGAAGTCGGCATCCCAGTTGGTGTCGAGGAGAGCGCCGATAACGGACCACTCGGAGGTGCCCTGAACGGGTTCTACCTTCTCGGGAGTAGGATCGGGAGTAGGATCGGGATCAGGGGTGGGAGTGGGAGTGGGATCGTCTTTCTTACCGCAGGCTACAACAACTGCTGCAGATGCGAAAGCGACCAGTGCAAACTTGAAAAGTTTTTTCATTTTTTTGTGTTTTTAATAAGGTTATTGGTTGTTTGTTAATGTCGGTTTAGGTGGATAAGGTCTTGCAAATATAGGAAAAATTCCGACAATGTGCACCTTTCTTTGCAAAAAGTGCACATTGTCAGGAGTTTTCAGTTCTATTCAGAGCACTTGTTCACGTTGTCCTTAACCCAGACGATGTGATTCGCGGCAGACGGGTTGGGCTGGTTGCCCTGGCCGTCGGTGAATTCCTTCACAGACTTGGTCCAGTCCATGTCGTAACCGTTTCCGGTCTCGTCAAAGAAGGTGGTTCCGCTGCTCTGGTTGAACTTCCAGTAGGCACGGAGACCTTCCGAAGCGGGGTCGACACCGCAGAGCGAACCCTGGATCTGGCTCTTGGAGCGGGGATAGTCCCACACGCGCATTTCGCAGATACGTCCGGCGAAGCTCTGGCTGCTGCCGTAGGAGGTCCAGGACATACCCAGCTCAACGCGCTGGAAGAGGGTGTGTTCGTCACTGGTGAGGGTGGTGCCGTCGGGCTCGCCGTTGATGTAGAGCTGGTAGGTGCTGCCGTCGTAAACCATGGAAAGCATGTACCACTGGTTCTCTTCGAAGATTGTGGTGGTGGTGTAGTCACCGCCGGAAGGGGTCACAATCTGGAGGGAACGCCAGGGACGTCCGTTCTCGTTGAAGCGGAGCATATTCTGGCGTCCGCCGCCTTCGGGACCGGTGAAGGTGCACAGACGGCAAATCTGCTCGGCGCCGTCATGCTTGAGGTTGGTGGGATAGCACTTGATCTCATAGGTGTAGACCGGGAGTTCGATGGCTTTGTCGTCTGCGAACTGGTACTCGGAATACAGGCCGATGTCGTCCATGCTCAGGGCATAGAAGCTGATGGTACGGGCGAGGCGGATAAAGACTGTACGGGAGCTCTCCAGAACCTCGAAATCGGTGCCCTGCACGTTCTCGATGGAGACCGGAATCATATAGTGGACACCGTTCTCGATGAAGCTGAAGTCGTCGAGAGTGATGGTGCAAGCCTCGGACACGGCGGTTTCGGCCGCAATCTTTATGGTCTTGCTGCTCACTTTATAGTACTTCTCCGGAACAATCTTGTAGCTGCTGCCGTGAGACTTGTTGTATGCGCTGAGGGCGGCGGTGTCACCCACATGAAGGGTGATTTCGGCATCCTGGGCCATCTTGTCGGTGGCCGACACGGTAACATTATAGGAAGCGGGCGGGTTGTCTCCCACTGCAAGCTTTACAAGCGGGGATTCGCCGGTGCCGGTCATCATGACGATGTTCTTCCCATACTCAAACTTGTCGGCGTCGAGGGTGCAGCTCACCCCGATGAATGCGAGCGCCGCAATGGCTGCTATGTTGAATATCTTTTTCATGATTATTCTTCGTTACTTACGGTAGAGATGGGATTGGCTGCGCGAATGGCGTTGCGGAGATATCCGTAGGTGGGGAAGGTTCCGCGGGCGCTCGTCACAGAGTACTTGTAGTCGTTGTCGATGTAGTAGGCGCCGAAGCCCTTGCCACCACCGTTCTTGCAGAAGAGGGCATAAGCCTCCATCGAGTAGAGGTCTTCGCCGAATTCGTTGGTGGAGGGGTCGGTCCAGCGCTTGCCGCCCTGGGTGAAGTTCAGGGGCGAGCCCTGCTCCCACTGTTCGCAGATGATGTACTTCTTGGGGTCGCCGGGGCTTGCGAGGGCGCTGTTGGAGCTGTAGCCGCTCTGTACGGAGTAGGCCTGACGTACGATGTAGTCGCACTTGTTCCAGCAGTTGGTGGGAGGAACGCTCGACCAGTAGTCGACAATCAGCAGAAGCTTCTTGCCTTCTTCGGTTTCGGCGTTGGGGCCCATCTTCGTTGCAAGATAGTCCACGACCCAGTTGATCTGTTTTTCTCCCCATCCTTCGTAGTCGAAGTCAAGACCGTCGATGTTGTAGGCCAGGCATTTGCGGTAGAGGAACTCGGCATAGGCCTCATGAGTGTCCTGCTTGTTCTTGGAAAGGGTCCACACGGTGGTGTCCTTTACCATAACGCCGTCTTTCTCCACTTCGTCAATCAGCTGGAACTGCTGGCCCCAGTGGGAAGCGTCGGCATGAAGCACGAAGCGGGTTCCCTTTACGCGGCGGCAGTACTGCATGTCGTCATAGGCGCTGGGAGAAAAGTCGAACTGGTAGTCGGGCTCGCCGTTGCGGAACCAGCAGAAGTCGGAGTGCTCCTGGTCTGTGGGAGCGCCCATCCAGAGGTTCACAATATCGAGGCTGTCCGGGAGGGCGATGAAGCGATGCTCCATGGTGGTGTATTCAATGTTGAGGTTGGCGGCACCCTCGAGGGTGGCGTAACGGCCCATGAATACGTAACTGAGAATGTGGTCGCTCTCCTTGTAGGCGCGCAGCTGAGCGTAGTAGTCGGCGTTGGTGAATTCCTCGCTGCCGGGCTCGGTGAACTGCTGGATAACGATCTTCTCTTCCTTTACGCAGCCGAGAAGGACTGCGCCGATGGAAAGTATGGTGATGAATTTTTTCATAACTCGTACCTGTTTATAATCAGAAAGGTTTCTGGTCCCACCACAGACGGGTTGCAGCATTGTCGGGGCCACCGAGGGCTGCGACACCGGAAGCATAACCTTCCGGGTTGTCGGACTGTTCGGAAACGGGATAAGGTACACGACGGATCTGCTGGTCGGTGTTGACGTCATCGTTGAAGTTCTTCACCGGGGTCAGGATCTTCGGATAGTGGAGGCGGCGGTACTCGGCCCAGCCTTCGCAGGCGTTGGGGAAGAGGGCGATCCATTTCTGGGTGCCGATCTTCTCGAGCTTGAGCTCGAAGTCGTCGGCCTCGTTCCATGCGATGGTAACGGTGGAAGGAGCTCCTGCGTTGTTGTTGGCAACATTGTCCTGGAAGCTGGCGGGAGTCGCGGTGCTGTTGGCAATGTATGCGTCGGCGCCGTTCGCACCCCATTCCTCGAAGGAGAGGGCGATACCTTCTTCATAGAAGCTCTTTGCGCTGCCGTCACCCATATTCCAGCCACGGAGGGCACCCTCGGCACGGAGGAAGGCAACTTCGGCCGCGTTCATCCAGCAAATCTTGTAGATTGTGGCGTTGGGTGCGGAAACCTTGCCGGCGGTGTTCTTGTAGGGGCCCCAGTCGTTGGGAGCGATACCGGTGCGTACACCGTGAATCTTTCCGTCGGTGGCTGCGGGCTTTGCGATGAAGGCGCCGCGGGGGTCGCTGTAACCGTTGAGGTAGCAGTCCATGGTGGCGTTAAGCTGGCAGTCGGCGTCGTTGAAGTTTACGTTGATTTCGTAAATGGGGTGGTGTGAAACACCCTTTACAACTGCATTGTCGCCGTTGGAGGTAATAACGCCGATGGGGCTGAGGATGGACTTCTCGGCTTCGGCCTGTGCGAGGGCTGCGTCGGCATAGACGACCCTCATTGCGAGACGAAGGCGGAGGGAGTTTGCGAACTTCACCCATTTTGCAGCGTCGCCGCCGAGGTCGTAGTCGGCCATGAACAGGGAGCCGTTGGCTGCATAGGGTTCAAGGGTGGCGATAGCCTCGTCGAGCTCGTTGAAGAAAGCCTTGTAGACATTCTCCTGGGAGTCGTAGAGGTTGCCGGCCACGGAACCGGTCTGGGAGTATGCGATGGGGCCGTAGTAGTCGGTCACCTGATGCATTGTCGCAACCTTGAGGATGGTGCCGATGGCAAGCTGGGGAATCAGGTTGTTTTCCTCGGCATAGGCCTTCAGGTTGGAGAAGGCCGCCATACCGTATTCATACTTCACGGTGAACATGCGGCGGTGCCATCCGTCGGTCACCAGGAAGCCGCTGTTCTTGCCGTCGCTGAGGGTGGGGGCGGTATAACCGCACCATGTCTCACCGCAGAGGCCGTACATGATCTGGTAGTCGGAATCGAGGTAGGTTCCGTCGGAGTAAACGATTACAGAACGCTCCAGCTGCTGGAACATGGAACCGATCTTGAGGTCGTCCATGGCGAGGTCTTCCTCGTGCGCATTGTAATGGTCTTTGCTGATCTCTTCGAAATTGGCGGTGCAGCCGAACAGGCATGCGCCAAGAGCTACTGCAGCGAGTCCTTTATATATATTCGTGATATTCATAACTGTGCTGCGCATTAAAACTTAACTTTCACGGAGAAGCCGGCGCTTCTGGTGGACGGCTGCATGAAGTAGTCGACGCCCTGGTTGTAAGTACCGACGTTGGAAGTCATCTCGGGATCGAACGGGGCCTTCATGTAGAGCATGAGAAGGTTGTTGCCCACGAGGGAGAGGTTGAGTCCCTTGATGTAAGGGATGTTCCACTGCTGTACAGGGAAGTCGTAGCCGAGGGAAACCTCCTGGAGGCGGATGTTGTCGGCGCTGTAGACATACTGGCTCATCACACCGTTGCTGGCGGCGATGGTCTGGTAGTAACCCTGGACGTCGTAGAGGCGCATTCCGTTCACGTCGATGTAGCCGCGGTCACGGGCGTCTGCGCTGTCCTGGGAGATACCGTAGTAGTCCATGATGGCCTGGGTCTTGGAAACCACGATGCCACCGAAGCGGGCGGTGAACAGCACGCTGAGGTTGAACCCGCCGTAGCCGATGTGGCCGCCGAGACTCATGCGGTGCTTGGCGTCGGTGGTACCGGCATACACCATGTTGTCTTCGGTGAGGTCGGCGATAACCATACCCTTGTCGGTCTGGGCGAGGTAGTTGTTCTCGTCGGTCTTGAGGGTGGTCACATAGACGTCGCCGAGGGTGCCGCCTTCATAGAGGAAGGTGTTCAGGCCGCCGAAGCCGCCCATAGGAATCCTTTCGCGCTTGAGGACGTTGCCGTTCTCGTCGGGGAATTCCAGGCTCACGATGCGGTTCTGGTTCCAGGTGTAGGTGCCGAAAAGGCCGTAGTTGAACTTACCCACGCTGTCGTTGAAGCGGAGAGCCACCTCAACGCCCTTGTTGTCCACCTGACCGCCGTTCACCCAGTAGTTCGAGCTCTCGGAAGTGGAGGAAATACGGGGGTTGTAGAACTGGTTGAAGGTGCTGGACTTGTAGTAAGTGGCGTCGATCTGCAGCTTGCTGTCGAAGAAGTGGATATTGGTACCAAGCTCCCAGCTCTTGGTGCGCTCGGGAACGAGGTTCTTGTTCAGGATGGAAGAGGAGGTGCCGGGCTTTCCGTCGGTGACGCTGTATACGGAGTCGGTGAGGAAGAGCTCTGCGGCGGGGGAGTTACCCACCTCGGAATAGGAGACGCGTACCTTCCAGTAAGGGAAGAAGCTGCTCTTGATGGCAGGCACAAGTTCGGTGACGATGCCGGAGAGGCCGATGGTGGGATAGAAGATACCGGTGTTCACCAGGGTGGAGGACCAGTCCTGACGGGCGGTCATGTCGAGGTAAACCATGCTGCGGTAACCTATCTGGGCGTTGGCGAAGATGGACTGGTTCTGGGAATGCCAGCCGCTGGTCTGCATCTTGGTCTTGCCGTTCGCACGGTCGATGTTGTTCAGGTTGAACAGGTTGTTGATGCTGGCAAGCGGACCGTAGTTGTAGTTGCGCTCGTACTGGACGTCGTCGATGTTGGCACCCACAACGCCGGAAACGCTGATGATGTTGTCGCCGAAGTACTTGTTGAAGGTTGCGAGAACCTCTCCGAAGCGCTGCTCGTTCCAGCTGTCGGTGCGGGCATACTTACCGTGGATGGAGCCCTCGGTGAAGAGGGTGTTGGTGCCGGCGTCGAACTTGTCCTCGGAGAGGATGTCGGTGCGGTCGAACTTACCGCGGGCCGAAATGGTGAGCCATCTGAAAGGCTTGTAGCTCAGCTGGGCCGATGCCATGAGCCTGTCCTTGTTGTTCTGCCATTTCTGGTGCTCGGTGATCCAGTAGGGGTTCTGCATGGAATGGTCTGTCCAACCGGAGGGCCACCACTGGGTCTTGAGGTTACGGGAAGTATTGAAGCGCTCGTAAATCTGAACCTTGCTCCAGTCGCCGCCTGCAGGGAAGAGGTACACGGGAACCACGGGGTTGCCGTATTCACCCTGAGCGGTCATGTTCTGCTCGAACACGCGGCCGTACTGGCCGTTGAGGTCGAGGGTGAGAACATCGGCGATGAGGTCGGTGGTGTTGCGCACGGAAATGTTGTAGCGGCGCACGTTGTTGTTGTGCACGATGCCGCTGGCATTTGCCACGGAAGCCGAGAGGTAGGTCTGGCTGCGCTCGGTACCGGAGGAGACGCTCAGGGAGTTCACCTCGTTCACGCCGGTCTGGAAGAAGTTGCGGGGATTGTAGGTGGAAGGAGTATCCAGCTTGGGACCCCAGCTGTAGTAGGAACCTTCCTCGGAAGCACCGTAGATGTTCTGGAACGAAGGCATGATGTAGGCCCTCGAGAAGGTGGTGCTGTTGGAGTAGTTCACCTCGAAGCTGTCTTTCTTACCCTTCTTGGTGGTGATGATGATCACACCGTTTGCAGCGTTTGCACCGTAAAGAGCAGCTGCGGAGGGACCGGAAAGCACGGAGATGGACTCGATGTCCTCCTGGTTGAGGGTTCCGAGGATGTCACCGGTCTGGCCGGCGCCCTCGTAACCGCCCGTAGGCTGGGTGCCCAGCTGCGACTGCATGGGAATACCGTCAATCACATAGAGGGCGTTGTTGTTGTTGGAAATGGACTTGGAGCCACGCATAACGATACGCGAGGCACCGCCCACACCGGTGGAAGACTGGCTGATGGAAACACCGGCCACCTTACCGTTCAGTCCGTTGACGAAGGAACCAACGGGAGAAACGGCGTCGATTCTAGCCTGCTGGACGTTGTAGGAAAGGGATTTCTCCTCTTTCTTGATACCCATGGCCGTAACCACCGTTGCGTTGAGGACGGTGGCTTCAGCGGCAAGAACCACGTTGATCACAGCGCGGTTCCCGATCTGCTCTACGGCGTCCTGCTGGCCGATGTAGGAGAAACGGAGTGCCACGGCGTCGGCCGGAACGGTGATGGAATAATTACCGTCCAGGTCGGTTATGGCACCAACCGTTGCATTCCCCTCCACGGTTACGCTTGCGCCAATGAGAGGCTCGCCGAAATCGTCGGTGACATTACCCGTAATCACCCTGGTCTGGGCGAAGGCGAGTGTGGCACCCACGAACAGCCCTGCGACAGCCATGACGGCTTTCAGAAGGGCGTGCTTAAGCTGGTAACTCATAAAGTGTTAAAAGGTTAATGGTTAATTATTGTTTAGTTTTTAGTATTCTTTACTGGCTGTTAAAACGTTTAAACTCACAAAGATAAGTATTATTTTTCAATATCACAACAAAACCTCGAAGGAAGATAATCCGTAGGATTCCCCGTTCGACGTGGCCGTAGGAGTAAGTTTAATATACCTTCCACGTGCTTGGAAAGGCACTTCGCAGCGTACCGGATTGTTCACGATATTCTGGAAAATGTCTTCCTTCACCAGAGCCCAGTCGGAGCCGTTGTCGCTGATTTCCAGACGGAAGGAGGTAATGACACCGCCTTCTCCGCGGTAAATGGGAGTGTACTGGATTCCGGCAACGTCACGGACCGCCCCGAGGTCCAGGACTATGCTCTCGCCTGCGGGATGAACGTCTCCGCCGGAGCGGACTCTTTCGGCGGCGCGGTAGACATCGTCGTAATAGATGCTCACGCCCTTCAGGAGCGGCCTTGCAAGCGAGCCCGTGACGTTAACCCTTACGGCCGACGCCTCCGTGTCTTCCACAAGCAGTATCCGTTTCCGGCCGATGGTGGTTCCCCGGGCGATTTCTTTCCACTCGCCGCCGACCAGCGCCTCCACGTTGAATTCGGAGATTCTCTGGCCAAGTGCTATCCTTTCGGAGAGCACTACCCGGTTGAAGGAAGCGCTTTCGCGCAGGGTAAGTGTCCAGCTGTCGCGGGTGCGTCGCATCTGCGCACCGGTCCCGAGGTCGCTTGAGAATATGCGGTCGAGGGCGGCGCGGAATTCCATCAGGCGGATGGAATCGGCCCTCGGGATAAGGCCCCTGTTGTCCGGAGGGACGTTGAGCAGCAGTAGGGAATTGCGACCCACGCTCTCATAATATATTTTAAGGAGTTCGTCCACGCTCTTGAGCCTGGCGGTTTCGCTCTCTTTCCAGAACCAGCCCGGACGGATGGAAACGTCGGTTTCGGCGGGAATCCAGTACTCTCCGCCGGCGTCTCCCTGGTTGAGGTAAGTTCCGTAGTCGCCCGGGAGCTGCTCATGGGTGGCTCCGTAAAGGGACGGCGTAAAGGTGGCCCAGCAGGTCTCACCCGTGCTGCCTTCCTCGTTGCCCACCCATCGGCATCCGGGGCCTACATTGGAAAATACCACGGCCTGGGGCTGGTTGGAGAAGACCGCCTCGTGGAAGAGCTCCCAGTCGTACTCCTGACGGCGGCCGTTGGGCCCTTCTCCGCAGGCACCGTCGAACCACTGTTCGAACACCGGGCCGTAGGAAGAGAGGGCGTTCGACAGCGTCTGAGCGAAGACCTCGTTGTATTCCGGAGTGCCGTAATGCGGGTCGTTGCGGTCCCAGGGCGAGATATAGATGCCGAATTTAAGGCCTTCTTCCCGGCAGGCATCGGAGAGCTCCCGGAGTACGTCACCCTCGCCGCCCCGCCATGACGACTGGGCCACGGTGTGCTGCGCCGCGGGATTCGGCCACAGGCAGAAACCGTCGTGGTGCTTTGCGGTGATTATAATCCCTTTGAAGCCTGCAGCCTTTGCGGTACGCGCCCACTGGCGGCAGTCCAGTTCCGTGGGATTGAAGATGTCTTCCGGCTCGGTGCCGTCGCCCCATTCCCTTCCGGTGAAGGTGTTAGGGCCGAAGTGGCAGAACATGTTCATCTCCATGTCCTGCCATTCAAGCTGCTGCGGTGTGGGTATGGCGCCGTAGGGCTTTTCCCCGCACGAGACGGAGAGCATGGCCGCGACGGCGCAGAATAGTATGGTCCTGTTATTCATTTTCCTTGACGGCGCTTATTTTTATCACTTCTTCGGTGGGGACTCCGTTCACAATGGGTTGGAGGGCAAAACTTACGGAGTCTGTTCCCTCCGGCATGGTGAATTTCACATGGAGGGTGTCCCTCCCGTCGGCAGCCATTTTCCCGGGCTGGCGCATCCTGACGAAGTCTTTCCATTCGTCCGGAATTCCGAACTCGACGGTGGCCTTGCGGGTGTTGCCGTTTCCGAAGCGGAAGAACATGTCGGCGGTCTCACCCGGGCGGCGGTGGCCGAAATTGAGGTTCCTGTGGCTGCTGAAAAAGCCCTCGCCCAGATGGTAAGGCCTGTCTTCCTCAATGGGATGGTTGTATCCCACCACTTCACCCACAATCATGAAGCTGCGCATGCTGGTGGGGGAATTGATGTAATAGACCTGAATCTCTTCCATCATGCGGCCCGGGCGGTATGCGGGATTGTAGGTAACCTCAATCACCTCATCTTCGCCGGGGGCTATTGGCTTACGGTCGAAACGGGCTTCGGTGCAGCCGCAGGGGGTATAGAGGCGCACGGGATGGAGGGTGTCGGCAAAGTCGTTGCGTTCCAGCAGCCGGAAGGTCACGGGACCGTCGATTTCCTTAATTGTGCCGATGTTGGTCTCCACGTTCTCGGAAGCCGTGTAGCTTTGGATTCCGCCGTTTTCTTTACATGCGGAAAGAAGCAGCAGGGAGAGAAGGAGTATAAGTTCGGGATGTTTCATATCAGAGTCCGGAAACGGTGTCGTTGTAAAGGCCGAAGCCGTTCAGGACGGGGCAGGCCTTGGAGGAACTTATCTTTATGAGCACGGCGTCGGTAGTGACGGAGGCCCCGAGCAGGATTCTCTTGTAGCCGATGGTGGTTCCGCTCTTCCAGGCAGTCCATTTGCCGTTCTTGCGGTATTTCACGGAGAAGGACTTCACCCTCTGGCCGAGGGGAATATACTCCTGCAGCATTACACGGTTGAAAGTCTTGTTCCCGTCGAGGGTGATTTCTATTTCCACCGTGGTGTCGCCGTCGGCAGTGGCGAAGCAGCTGTCGTAGTCGTCATTCAGGATGTTGGCTGGTTCAAAGCCTTTGCCGCGCTCCTTGTCGGCCGTGACGGTGGCGCCGTCGGCTAGATTGGTGCCGAAGATGGCTTCCCTCATGGCAGTGAACTCTTCGATTACCGCCAGTTCGCCGGGGGCTATCACGCCCTCGTTGGACGGAGGAACGTTCATCAGGAACACGCCGTTGCGGCCAACGCTCTTGTAATAGAGGTCCATCAGCTGCTTTGCGGTTTTGCGGGAGTCGTAGGCTCCGTAGAACCAGCCGTTGTGGTCGCCAATCTGCTGGATGGAGAAGTCGCATTCCGCGGTGCACCAGCTGTCGCCGTCCTCGTCGCCTCCGCCAAGGTAGCTTTCATAGTTGCCGGGAAGGTTCGAGGGAGAGAGTCCGCGGCCATTGATATTCAGGGTGGCCCAGTTGGTTTCGGCGGCGTCGCCGTTTTCGTTTCCAACCCAGCGGCAGCCGGGACCGCCGTTGGAGAAAATCACGCACTGCGGGTTCACGTCGAAGATGGTCGCGTTCACGTTGCTCCAGTTGAAATTGCCGGCGTGGTTGCCGTCCAGCCAGAATTCCACCACGGGAGCGTAGCGGGTCATAAGGTCGCGTGCGGCGTTCTTGAAACGGGTTTCATAGACGCTGGTGCTCACTCCGGCAGTTTCTATCATCCTGTCCCAGGGGGAGAGATAGATGCCCATGTTCACTCCATATTTGTTGCAGGCCTCGCGAAGCCCCGCAAGTACGTCGGTGTGGTTGGAACAGCCCTCGTTGGCCACATCGGTGGTGCTCTCCGGGTTGTCCCAGAGGCAGAAACCGTCGTGGTGCTTGGCGGTGATGATTATTTCGCGGAAGCCGTTGTCGGCCGCAACTTTCACCCACTGGTCGGTGTCGATGGTGCCGGGCGCGTAGTTCTGAAGCAGAAGGGCCTCGGTCCAGGGCTTGCCGTTGCAGCTGGAGTTCTCGCCATCCCAGCCGGAGAATGTGGCCTGGCCGTAGTGGAAAAACATTAGCATCTCCTGCCTCTGCCATGCCAGCTGACCTTCGGTGGGCACCGCTCCGTAGGGCTTGGGGGCCTCCACGGGCGTTTCATCCTCGGGTTCCGGCGGCTCCGGAGGGTCTACCGGTCCGGGCGGGTCATCCTTCTGTTCTTCCTGATTGTCGGGATTGTCCGGAGTCTGGGGGTTGTCTTTTCCGCAGCTCCAGACAAGTGTGAGCACCGCAGCAGCGATGCAAAGTGTCCTCGTTATTTTCATTGTGCAATCAATGCTCTGATAGTCATGTGATCCTGCGTTCTTACGCCGTTTATTACCGGCTGAAGAGTAACGTTCACCTCTCCGGGCGGGGTTCCGGGCGGAACGCTTATCTTCACATGGAGAGTGTCGCGGGCATCGGGGCCTGCCACCAGCGAGCGGCACATGCTCACCAGGGAGGCATTCTCGCCTTCAAGCTCGAAGCGGACCTGCATTTCGCCGGAGGTGTTGTTTCCGTAATTGAAATACATCTCTTTGCTTTCTCCGGCAGGAATGGCCGTGAAAGTGAGAACCTTGTAACTGGTGTAGAACTCCTCTCCCATGGCGTAGCGGCAGCTCTCGGTGATGGGATGTATCATCGGAATCACTTCACCGCCAATCCGGAACGAGCGGATGCTGCCGTCCCTGTAACGGATGTCCACGTTCTCCTCGAAGGGGCCCTTCTTGTAGGCGGGATTGAATACGATTGGAATTCTCTGCAGTTCCCCGGGTGGCACAGGAGCGTTGTTCATGCTCGACTGGGCGCAGCCGCAGCTGGTGCGGTACTGTGCGGGGCGCAGGGTATCGGCCGTTTCATTCCTCATGTAAAGCGTAAAGCGGTATTCGCCGTCGGCCTCATTGATTGTGCCGATGGATACGCTTTCCCCGGCTTCAATCATGAACTCTCCCTCGCCGAGGGTGAAGGGAGCGTCAACGAAAAAATTCGTACGGATTGCCTTGCGGAATCTCATCGCGCCGTCGGGAACGATGCTGAAGGCCCATTCATAGTCCTGGTTGCTCCAGAGCACGCGCTCCTCCTGAGGACGCTGGCCCCAGCTGTCGTATCCTCCGATTCCGCTCATGGCGTAGTCGATGCAGATTTCGGTGAAATCCCTCGGGTGGACGTCGGAGATGTGGGTCTGGCGGCGCAGGCGGTTCTGCCCGGCTTCGGGCGAGTGGTCCTCGTCGGCACTGAAGTTGTTCCACTGGTAGGGCACTCCGGTGGCCTGCTCACCGTCAAGGTCTTCCACCGTCAGGCGCAGGGCGTTGAACTCGAAGCGGCCGTCTCCCACGATGGTGAGACCGTCGTTGCGGAACCAGGAAACGTCGGTATGGTGTCCGGTCTCCTGAGGACGCACATAGGGATAGTATTCGGCGCTGGCCGAGCTTTCATAGATGCTCCTGAACGTGCCGCTGTTGCGGTCCTGGTAGTTCTCCATGGGGCCTCGGCCGAAATAGCTGAAGGCGTCGTCGCCCACATGGAAACGGAAGCCGATGCGGGGAACGTCGCACCTGCGGTTGTCGGGTCCCTTGATGAACATGCTCTTCACATTCAGGACGCCGTTGGGGAGCAGGCTGTATTCCGTCTGCATCCTGGCTCCGCCGGGAAGCGCGCCTTGTACGTAGACGGTATTCTGAATTAAATCCACGGTAACGCTGCCCACGCCGTTTCTCCAGGCCTGGGCGCGGGAAGGCTGGCCGTCGCCGTAGTCGTTGTCCACGGGCGCCCTCCAGAAATTGTACTGAAGGCCGAACTGCGGATCCAGAACGTCGCGGCCTTTGTAGCGGTATTCCTTCACCGTGCCGTCAATCTTGTCAATCACCACCTCTGCCTTGCCGGTGCGGAGAATGATGCGGGTGTCTCCGTTAACGATATTGATTCCGCCATCGGCACGGACATCCCTGCGGACGCTGGTGTCTTTCACCAGGATCTCGTCGAACGCCACCACTTGGCCTTTTTCAACCAGCGGCATCGCCTCACGGGCTTTCACCTGGAAGAGGATGCGGTATTCTCCGGAGCGGCGCATCCTCCAGCGGGGCATACGGATGGAAACCGTGTCGGCGCTCTGCGGAGCAGTGCCGAGACGC
>CAJOCS010000012.1:18183-56748 GCA_905233655.1 uncultured Bacteroidales bacterium
TTGATGCGCTTTCCGTCACGCTGGATTTCCCAGCAGAGGGTGTAGGGTTCGAGCGTGGTGAAATAATTGCGGTTGAATACGCTGAAAACCCCTTTTTCGGCATCTACCGCGCTCACCTTGACATTCTGGTAGACGTGTTTGACCTCATAGAAGCCGGGATGGGGCTCGCGGTCCGGGTTCACAATTCCGTTGCAGAGGAAGTTTGCGTCGGAGGGGGCATTCTCGCCGTAGTCGCCGCCATAGGTCCAGACGCGCTCGGCGTCATACAGGCCCTGGTCCACCCAGTCCCAGATGAATCCGCCCTGGAGATGGGGGTGGGCATAGATATAATTCCACTGGAGGTCCAGGGAGCCGGTGGAGTTGCCCATGGCGTGGGCGTACTCGGAAGGGCAGACGGGACGGTCGTTGTAGGTTTCGCCCATCATGCGGAACCAGTCGGCATTGGGGTACTGGGGAACGATCATGTCCGTGTTCCATTCATATTCGGCCCTCTCATAGCACACGGGACGGTTCTGGCCACCTTCCTCCAGGGCCTTGAGTTCGCGGTAGGCGTTGTAGAAGTTCACGCCGTTTCCGGCCTCGTTGCCGAGCGAAAGAATAGTCACGCAGGCATAGTTGGAGGTGCGGTAGTACATGTTCAGTATGCGGTCGATGTGCTTGGCATACCAGTCGGGGTTGTTGCCCAGGGTGCGGTCGAGATTATAACCCATTGCATGGGTCTCCACATTGGACTCGTCGTAGACATAGAAGCCCAGCGAGTCGCACAGCTCATAGAATTCGCGGCTCTGGGGGTAGTGGCATGTACGGATGGCGTTGATGTTGGCCATTCTCATGAGGGTAAGGTCCTCGAGGATGTTCTCCCTGCTCACATAGTGACCAGTGTAGGGGTTGTGCTCGTGGAGGTTCACGCCTTTGAATTTGACGGGCTGTCCGTTTACGAGGAGGGCGTGTACGGTGCGGTTTCCGTCGGCCACGGGAGCGATCTCGATGCGGCGGAAGCCCACTTTGAAGCGGGTGAATTCCCCGTTCACGCGGAGCAGGAGGGTGTAGAGCTCGGGAGTTTCGGCGCTCCATTTGCGGACGTCGGGGATGCGGTCGGTGACGGTGGCCATCTCTCCACAGAATTCGAAGAGGGCGTCGGCCACGGTGGTGCCGTCCTTGTCGACGAGTTCGTAGAACACCTCGGTGGGGGCGGTGGAACGCATTCGAAGCTTGAACACGCCGGTGCTCATGTCGTCGTCAAGGGTGGAGATTACGCTGAAGTCGAATCCGGTTACGCCGGCCTCGCTGGAAAGATACACATCCCTCTCAAGTCCGGAGATGCGCCAGAAGTCCTGGTCCTCCAGGAAGGACGCGGTGGTGTAGCGAAGGATTTTAAGGCGGAGCTCATTCTCTCCCTCGTGGAGGAAGGGGGTGATGTTGAAGCGTGCGAGCGATTTGGAATCCTCGCTGTAGCCCACTTCCCGGCCGTTCACATAGACATAGGTGCCGCTCTTGCTGCCGCAGAGATTCAGGAATACCTGACGGCCGTTCCAGCTTTCGGGAACGGTGAATGTGCGGTGATAAAGGGCTCCGGGAATCACATCGGGGAGATGCGGCGGCTGGGGGTCCGAGGGGCAGAAGTCGTAACGGATATTGGTGTAGATGGGAATTCCGTATCCCTGCACCTCCCAGTTGCCGGGAACGTTGATGGAGTCCCAGGCGGGATTGTCTTCCATGGAACGGAAGTCGTCGTAGTACTTGAAGTCCCAGACACCGTTCAGGCTCATGTAATTCTCGCTGTCGCGGAAGCCTTTCGAGAGGGCGTCTTCACGGGTGGCGTAGAAGATGGTCTCGGTGCGCCGGGTCTCGGCATTCACACTTGTGGCCTGCATGTCCTGCCAAAGGGGCAGGGCCTGCATGAGTGATATGGCCAGGCTTAGAATGAGGTTCATATATTTTTACTGGTAATTTATGCTTGTAGTGAGTCTGATGTCCTGCGAGGAGGCGCCTGCCTCGAGAATGAATTCTCCGGGTTCGATTACTGTCGCCCCATCCCTGTTTATCAAGGTAAAGGCTTCCCTCCCGGGAGTAAATCTTACGGTGGTGCTCTCTCCGGCGCGTATCATTACTCGGGAGAAGCCGCAGAGCTGTTTGCGGGGCCTCACCGTGGAGGCGATGGGGTCAATCACATATAGCTGGACAACCTCTTCGCCGTCGCGCTCCCCACAGTTGGTTACATCCACCTCTACGCTCACGTCGGGGATGCTGCCGCTAACCCTCATTTCGGAATAATTGAACTGAGTATAGCTGAGGCCGTATCCGAAGGGATAGAGAGGCTCTGCGCTCATTTCCACGTAGTCGTGGCTAACGGGAAGCCTGCGGTTATAGTAAACCGGAAGCTGGCCCACGCTGCGCGGGACGCTTATGGGGAGCCTTCCGGCCGGATTGTATTCTCCGCTGAGCACTTTCGCGAGGGCGTGGCCGCCTTCTCCGCCGGGATACCACATGGTGAGAAGCGCGTCGGCGTTCTCGGAGGCCCATGTCTTGTCCAGCGGACGCCCCTCGATGTAAACCACCACAAGGGGCTTTCCAGTGGCCTTGAGGGCTCGGAGCAAATCCATCTGCACACCCATCAGCTCAAGGCTTGCGCGGTCGAAACCTTCACCTGCCTCCATGTCGGAAACGCTTTCCGCATCAACCACGGCGGCACCGGTGTCGATATACCTGGTCCTGAAATCACGGGCCGACGAACCGCCCACGACGGCCACCACCACATCGGCCGAACGCGCGGCCCTCACGGCGGCGGGAATCCCGTCGCGGCTCATATCCCGCACGGCGCATCCTTTCACATAATTCACGTTCATGCCTGCGGCCTGAAGGCCCTCAAGCATGGTAACCACGTTGTCGGGGTCCTGGGGAGCGGTATAATCGCCGAGCTGGTTGTACTGGGAGTCGGCATTCGGGCCCACGAGGGCTATTCTCATTCCGCTTCGAAGCGGGAGGATTCCGTTGTTTTCCAGTAGCGTTACGCTTTCCAGCGCAGCCTGGCGTGCAACGTCGATATGTTTCGGAACGCGCACGTCACCGCCGTCCTCGGGAATGTAGGGGTTGTCGAAAAGGCCTGCTTCAAACTTGCGGATAAGGACCCTGCGAACGGCGCGGTTGATGAACGCCACGCTCAGCCGTCCGCTACGGACCGATTCGAGCAGCAGCGGATAGCAGTTCGCACCAAGGTCCACATCCACCCCGGCCCGGAGCGCGAGTTCCGCGGCGTCCTGCCTGTCGGCCGCCACATGGTGCGAGCCGGCAAGGCCGTCGATGCTTTCAAGGTCGCTCACCACGAAGCCCTGGAAGTCCCATCCCCTCTGAAGCACTCCGGTCAGGAGTTCTCCGTTGCAGGTCGAGGGTACGCCGTCGATGGTGTTGTATGAGGTCATGACGGAGAGAGCTCCGGCATCGATGGCCGCTTTGAAAGTAGGCAGGACATTCTCCTCGAGGTCCCTGGGGCCGATAATCGAAGGGCTTCCGTTGTGCCCGCCTTCAGGAACTCCGTATGCTACGAAATGTTTCAGTGTGGAAATCCTTCCCTTGGAGGAAGTTCCCCTCACCATTGCCGACGCCATCATCGAAGTAAGGAATTTGTCCTCTCCGTAGGTTTCCTCTACCCTTGACCAGCGCGGTTCGCGGGCAAGGTCGATTACCGGCCCGTAGCCTATGGTCGCACCCTGGGCCAGCAGCTCGCAGCCAATCACCTTTCCCACTTCTTCCACAAGCTCGACATCCCAGGTGGATGCCAGGCCGATGGAGGTAGGGAACACGGTGGTGCCAATGGCCATGTGCCCGTGCGGGGCTTCCTCGGCAAGCATGATGGGAATGCCAAGGCGCGTGGAATCCATCGCATAATGCTGGAGCAGATTGTATGTTCGGGCTGCAAGAACGGGATTGAGGCCCGTTTCAAGCGTCTTCCGGGTCCAGGGGTCGGCCCTGAATGTGGCCCAGAGCATTCCGCCGTGACTGTTCTGGATGAAATCGCGGTATGCGTCGGAGATGCCCACCGAGTCGGGGCCGAACTTTTCGTACATCGGCCAGCCGAGAGGGCAGATGAGCTGCCCGATCTTCTCTTCTAGAGTCATCCGGCCGATAAGGTCTTCGGCACGGTCTTCGGCGCTGTAAGATGCTTTTTTGTACTTCGGGACGCCGCCGTCGCAGGAGGCAAGCAGCACAAGTACGGGAATTCCCGCAAAAAGAATCTTGCAAAAATGTTTTAGCATACTTGATATATGTGTAATACTACAAATATAGCAATTATTTTTAAAGTTCGGTAGCTTCGTCCCCGGGCATTTCGGGCTCTACGAGTTCGTAGTCGAGAAGGCGCTGCTCCAGCGATGTGCCCTTTACGCGTATGCGGACGCGGTCGCCCAGGCGTATCCTGCGATGGGTACGACGGCCGTATGCAAGATAACGGTCGGGGTCGAAGACGAAGAAATCGGAGCGTATGGTGCGGTACGGAACCATGCCCTCGATATGGGTGGGATCCACTTCCACGTATATTCCCCATTCTGTGACGCCGGATACCATTCCGTCGAATTCCTGGCCAATCTTGTCTTCCATGAATTCCACGAGCTTGTATTTGATGCTGTCGCGCTCGGCGTCGGCCGCAATCTGCTCGCGCTCGGAACTCTGCTTGCAAAGGGCGGCAAAAAGGTCCGGATTGCCGCTGTCCTTGTGGGCAAGGTAACGCGCCAGAAGGCGGTGTACCATCATGTCCGGGTAACGGCGGATGGGTGAGGTGAAATGGGTGTAGTAAGGGAATGCCAGACCGTAATGGCCTATGTTGTCGGTGCTGTAGCAGGCCTTTGCCATGGAACGCAGGGCGAGCAGCTGGATTGCCTGAACCTCAGGCGTTTCCTTCGCTTCCGCCATAAGGGCGTTCAGGCTTTTGGCTATATCCCTGCCATTGTCCACGGGGCCCATCTTATGCCCGAAATGGGCGGCGAATTTTCGGAGTCCGCCAAGCTTTTCCAGGTTGGGTTCGTCGTGGACTCGGTAGACGAAAACCTTCTTCGTCTTTGCGCAGTGCTCGGCCACGTTGCGGTTCGCAAGGAGCATGAATTCCTCGATGAGCCAGTTGGCTTCCTTCGATATCTTCTGATGCACCGCCACGGGTTTTCCCTTTTCGTCCACTTCCACTTTCATTTCCGGGCGCTCGAAGTTCACGGCACCCTCGGCAAAGCGCTTCTTGCGAAGCGAGGAGGCAATGCCGTTGAGTTTCAGGATGGCTTCGCGTATGTCGGCGGGGAACTCATCTCCGGCCCCTTCGATTATGCTCTGGGCCTGTTCGTAGTCGAAACGGTAGTCTGAGTTGATTACAGTGCGGCCGAACCAGCGGTTCTGCACCTTTCCTTCGGGAGTCAGTTCAAAAACGGCAGAGAACGTGAGCTTGTCTTCATGCGGCCGGAGCGAACACAGATTGTTGGAAAGCTTTTCCGGGAGCATCGGGACGGTACGGTCCACAAGGTAGACCGAGGTGCCGCGCGCCTGGGCTTCCTTGTCAATCAGGGAGCCGGGCTTGACGTACCAGGTGACGTCGGCGATATGTACGCCCACTTCGAAACAGCCGTTCTCGAGAGGCTTGAAAGAGAGGGCGTCGTCGAAATCCTTGGCGTCGGCGGGGTCAATAGTGAAGGTGAGAGTGGAACGGAAATCCTTCCTTCCTTCGAGGTCCTTGGGGGTGATTTCGGAAGGAATGGATTCGGCTTCGGCCACCACTTCCTTTTCGAAGCGGTAAGGAAGGCCGAATTCCGCCAGGATGGCGTGCATTTCGGTCTCGTTCTCGCCGGGAAGCCCAAGGATGTCGACCACATGGCCGTAGGGCGTGTGCTCGCCCTTTTCCCATCCGTCCACCACTGCGGCCACCTTCATACCCTTCTGTCCACCTTCTGGAACAGGGACGGAAATGTCGTAGGGCATGTTCTTGGACTGCATCAGCACCCAGGCCTGGCGTCCTACAATGTGAAGAATCCCCACGAAGGGTTTGGTGCTGCGCTTCAGGACGGCTATGATTTCTCCAGTGGGACGTTCGCCTCCGGAACCCTTGAAGCCGGTGACCGCCACCTTCACGGTATCTCCGTGCAGGGCGGTGCGGGTCTTGGACGACTTGACGAAAATATCCTCTTCCTGCCCTTCTACGCGCACGAAGATGTAGCCGTCGCGCGACATCATGGCTGTGCCGGTGAATTCCGGAACAATCCGTCCTTTCTTTTTCTTTTTGCCTTCCTTGGCGCTGTTGCGTCTGTGTTTCGACATAGGGTTCGTTTTATATCAAAGAGATGGCCAGATACACGAAGTGGGCGATGATTCCGGCGCAGAGGCCTGCCACAGTATGGGCGCCGAGCGCTTTAGAAATGGCATAGCGGTATCCGAGCGAATCCAGCATGGCGGTATGGGTGGAGAGGTATCCGCTCCAGCACATGCCGATGGCGGTGAACACCGCAATTGCGTTGCCGTCCAGAATTCCCGCCATATGGAAAGTGGGAAGAAGGCCGAGCGAGGCTCCCACGGCGCCGAGTGCGGTCATGGGGAAAGCGATAAGCTCCATGTGGGTGAAGCCGAAGAGCCATTCGAACACCCAGTGAATCTTTTCCGCGAGCCAGGGAAGGATGGGAACGCCCTGGGAACTTGAGCCGTCGTAAACCCCTCCGGGGCCCGCCCCGAAGGTGATCATGATAACCGCGGTGGTGATAATGAGAACTCCGGGAATAATCTGAAGGCCGAGGTCGACGCCGTTCTTTCCGCCGTCCAGAATCGCGTTCAGAAAGCGCATGAAAATGCTGCGGTCTTCCTTCTCCTCGCTTTCATCAACCACGGGTTCTTCCTCTTCGATGGGGCCTTCCGGACAAACGGGCGCCTCAAGTTTGGGATAGGCTTTCAGGCAGCTGCGCTGCATGAGACGGGTGGAAATGACGGAGCCGCAGAAGGCGCCGAAAAGTCCCACGAGGGCTCCGGTGAACTCGCCGTAACCCACCATGGTGATTATCACTACGAAGCCCATTCCGAACGCAGTTCCGAAGTTGGTGAGCGAAATGAGCTGATATTTCTTGAAATAGGATGAAAACTTCTTGTCTTTGGACAGGGCGATGATGGCCGGATTGTCGGAAAGGAAGGTCATCACGCCGCCGAGAGCCGCCACGCCCGGAAGATTGTAGAGGGGCTTCATAAGAGGACGCAGAAGGCGCTCCAGCAGGTTTACGACCCCGAACTCCGACATGAGTTTCGAGAGGGCTCCGGTGAGGACCGTAATGCCCATGAGGTAGAACACGGTGTTCAACAGCAGGTCGTGTGCCGTGTTCATAATGGTCTTGAGCATGTTTCCGCCTCCCATCTTCCATCCCAGAAGGCAGAATACCGTGAGAAGTAAAGCCAGAAATACCAGTGCCTCAACGGTACTGCGTCTCAACTTGAGTTTCATTACGTGGTTTGTAATATTGGTTTCAATCTGCGAATATACGAAAAATTAGCGGTATAACTCACGCAGAACGGCAAGAGACTGAACTTTCAGTGGAAAGTCCAGATGAAAGCCAAGGTAATTCACAAGAGACTCGCAAAGGGAGTTTCGCTGCTCGCCCTTCATGGGCATCATCAGAAACTCGGCCAGAGGCGCCTCCAGGAGCTTTTCCAGCAATTCCCGGTGCTCCGGAGCGAAGGGCAGGAGATCTTCGCGCGAAGGCCTGAATCCCATGGCCGACGCCATCTCCAGCAGGAAGCGTATGGGGTAATTTGGTACCGGACCTTCGAAGGAATCCAGGGTGACGACGGAATTCTCCAGCCATTCGTAGATGCCGTCCTCGGCCATCCCTTCATGTACGGCCCTTAGGAGCACCTCGCTCATGAACATTGTCATGCTGTTTTTCGTCATGCTGGAACGGATTCCGTTGAGAGGGTGCCTCGCCGTAACGTTCTTTGCGGTCCAGAGCTGGGACTTCGGGTTAGGGACGATGTCGGCTTCAATCAGGGAGAGGGGGGAGAAGAGTGCCTGGCTGGTCTTTTTCCCCACGCGGAGCATGAAGCCCCTGCGGCCATGCTCGCGCGAGAGGGTATGCAGGACGCAGGCGTTCTCGCCGAACTTGGTGGTGCCGAGCACTATGAGATTGATGTTCTCCGTCATTTATCCAGGAATTCCGCCATTGCCCTGAGGGCTTTTCCGCGGTGTGAGATGCTGTTTTTAACGTCCTCTCCGAGTTCCGCCACAGTGCAGTCGTATCCGTCCGGGATGAACACCGGGTCGTAGCCGAAACCGCCGTTTCCATAGCGCTGGCGGGCGATTCTGCCCTCCATTATTCCGTCGAAGAAATGCAGCTCCCCGTTGAGGATAAGGGTAACCGAGGTGCGGAAGCGGGCCTTTCTCGTGGCTTTCTGAGTGGGAAGACCAAGCTCCCTTGCGGCCGAGGCTTCCTCTTCCCGACGGGCCATCTCCAAGAGCAGTTTGTCGATGTTTTTCGCCGGATCCTTGTCCTCGCCGGCATAGCGGGCGGTGTGAACTCCGGGAGCGCCTCCCAGGATGTCTACTTCGAGTCCGGTGTCGTCGGCAAAGCAGTTCAGGCCGGTCTTTTCGTAAATGTACTGGGCTTTCTGCAGGGAGTTTGCCCTGAGCGTGTTCCCGTTTTCGGGAATGTCGGCGTCGAGGCCCACATCGGAGAGCGAGAGGAGTTCGTATTTTCCTCCCAGTATTTCGGCAGCCTCACGGATTTTGCCGCGGTTGCCGCTTGCAAATACAAGTTTCATATCCATAGTATAATAAAGCGTGGGCAAAGATAGCTATTTTTTCTTATCTTTGCGCGACGGCACAGCTTTTGCGCCCCAACCCCAACCGTATGAAAAAGCTATACTCTATACTGGCCGCATTTGCGGTACTTATCCTTTCCTCACAGAGCCTCAGGGCGCAGTCCGATTCCTTTACCTTCGGGAAGTGGATGGAGGTGTACAATTCCATTCTCCGGGAGCTGAACCGCTCCTACGTGGATTCCCTCCCCATCGGCCGGATTCAGCGCAGTGCCATCGACGCCATGCTGGACGCACTTGACCCCTATACCCTTTATGTCCCGGAAGAGGAGCAGGAAGACTTCCAGATGATGATTTCCAACACCTATGGTGGTATTGGCGCCGTCATCTACAAGCCCGACGTCAACGGCAATCTCATAATCAACGAGCCCTATGCCGGTTCGCCCGCAGCACGCGCCGGCTTAGTGTGCGGTGACGAGGTAACAGCCGTCGACGGCGTGTCCACCATCGGCCTGGAGAGTGTCCAGTGCACGGAAAGGATGCGCGGCCGGCCGGGTACCACGGTTGTCCTCAGGGTTAAAAAACTCCGCGCCGGCCCCGGCTGGGCCGCCGGCGAGGAAATCGAAGTTCCGGTGGTGAGGGAGCGCATCGCCCTCCCCAGCGTGGAGTACAGCGGAATGCTGAACGACAGCGACGGCTACATCCTGCTTTCCAAATTCACCGAAGGCGTGAGCCAGGAGGTGAAATCGGCCTGCCAGAGGCTTAGGAGCCAGGGAATGCAGCGCCTTGTGCTGGACCTTCGCGGCAATGGCGGCGGTCTTCTCGGCGAAGCCGTCAAGATTGTTTCGCTCTTCATTCCCAAAGGCTCGGTCGTGGTGAGCGCCAGGGGCAGGAATCCCGGCTCGGAAACCGTCTACAAGACTCAGGGCGAGCCATTCGACACCCGCATTCCCATAGTCGTGCTGGTCGATTCCGGCTCGGCCTCGGCCTCCGAAATCGTTTCCGGCGCCCTTCAGGACTACGACAGGGCCACCATCATCGGCACCCGCACTTACGGCAAGGGCCTGGTTCAGAGCATAATGCCGCTTCCCTATGACGGTCAGCTGAAGATTACAACGGCCAAGTATTATACTCCTTCGGGCCGATGCGTCCAGGCCATCGACTACTCGCACCGCAATCCTGACGGCAGCGTCGGACATATTCCCGATTCCCTTACGCACGAGTTCACAACGGCTCACGGCCGAACGGTGCGCGACGGAGGCGGAATCACTCCGGATCATATTGTCCGCGCCCATCAGTATTCCCGCCTCACCTATTCTCTGGTGCTGAACGGAATCATCGACCAGTATGCCATGGAGTATGCCCGCACTCACGAGTCCATTCCCGCCGTGGACGATTTCCACTTCGACGAGTATGAAGACTTCGTCGCCTTCGCTTCCGGGAAGGAGTTCGACTACCGCTCATCCTCACGCGCCCTGTTCGACCAGCTCCGCAGCACCCTCGAGGAAGAAGGCCTTACCGATGCCGTCGGCCCTCAGCTGGAAGCCCTTCAAAGGGCCCTTGAAATGGACAAGTCCACCTTCCTGAACCTTATGAAGGACGAGATTGTGCCCTTCATCGAGGAAGAAATCGTTACCCGTTACTGGTATCAGGAGGCCGGTATCCGAATCCGGCTCCGCTACGACACCCAGCTTCACGAGGCCCTTCTGAAACCTGCAATCAGCTGGTAGTGAAATGAGAAAGGAAGAACTTGAAATAATGGCACCTGCAGGCAGTTTCGACTGCCTGCTTGCGGCTATCCAGGGCGGTGCGAATTCCGTCTACTTCGGAATCGGCCATCTCAACATGAGGTCGCATTCAGCCAACAATTTCTGCCGGGAGGACCTCGGAGAAATCATGCGCATCTGCCGCAGCTACGGCGTCAAGGCTTACATGACGCTCAACATAACCCTCTACCAGAACGACCTGGAAGCCGCCCGAGCCACTCTCGACGCCGCCAAGGAGGCCGGTGTGGACGCCATTATCGCATCCGACATGGCCGCCATAATGTACTGCCGTAAAATAGGGCTGGAAGTGCACATTTCCACCCAGCTGTCCATTTCCAATCTCGAAAGCCTCCGCTTCTACGCCCAATTCGCCGACGTCGTGGTGCTCGCCCGTGAACTCACACTGGAGCAGGTATGCGAAATCCGCGACGGAATCGAGCGGGAGCATATCTGCGGCCCCTCCGGCGAGCTTGTCAGAATAGAGCTTTTCGTCCACGGAGCGCTGTGCATGGCCGTTTCAGGGAAGTGCTACATGTCGCTTGCGGCCTACGGCACTTCGGCCAACCGGGGCGCCTGCCTGCAGGTTTGCCGCCGTGGTTACGACGTCACCGACTACGAGACGGGCAACGAGCTCCTAATCGACAACAAATATATAATGTCGCCTAAGGACCTCTGCACCATCGAGTTCCTGGACAAGATAATCGACGCCGGAGTGAGGGTGTTCAAGATAGAGGGCCGTGCTCGCAGCGCCGACTACGTAAAAATCTGCTCCCAGTGCTACCGGGAGGCGGCCGACGCCGTCTGTGAAGGGCGCTTTTCCCCTGAATTCGCCGCTCCCCTCAAGGAACGCCTCTCGACGGTGTTCAACCGCGGTTTCTGGGAAGGTTATTACATGGGCCACCCCATGGGCGAGTGGAGTTCGATATATGGCAGCCAGGCTACTAAGAAGAAGATTTACGTTGGCCGTGTAACCAACTGGTTCCAGCGTATAGGAGTTGCGGAAATCCTCGTTGAGGCTGCTCCTCTGAACAAAGGGGAGGACATCCTTTTCATAGGCTCCTCCACCGGAATAATCGAAATGAAGATAGAGGACATGCGTCTGGATTTCCAGCCTGCCGATACCGTCCCGCAGGGCCGTCGCTGCTCGGTTGCAGTGCCCCTTGAAACCATCCTTGAAGATAAAGTGAACCAGAACCCGGAAATGACTCCCGGCGAGCGTTTCCACCCCCGGCGCGGCGACAAAGTATACAAATGGGTTGACGCCGGTTAGACCGTGCGGCCGACGAGGGCGTCGGCAAAGCTTTTGAGGGCGGCATGGCCGTCGGCACCCATGCGGGCGTCGCTGCCTTTGAATATGGCCCGTCTGGTGAGGTCCCCGATCGCTTTCTTCGCGTCCTTAACTATATCCACACTGTCGTAGATTGCCATTACGGCCGCAATCTTTGCGGATTTCTCTTCAGCTGTGGTTGCAGGCATAGCGAGGGCTTCTGCAAGCCCCGAAGCACCTTTTTCCATGGCCCGGACCGTGAGCCAGGATTTCTTTCCATTGAGGATGTCTCCGCCGATAGGTTTTCCGAACACCTTTTCGTCGCCGTAGGCGTCCAGATAGTCGTCGGCCACCTGGAATGCGAGGCCGAGGTAGTAACCATACTCGTACATGCAGTCCTGGCTCCAGGGGTCGGCCCCTGCGATCAGGGCGCCCATCTGGGCCGAGCAGGCCAGCAGCACGCCGGTCTTGAGGCCTATCATCTCCATGTAGTCTTTCATGTCAACGGAAGTCTCCTTCTCGAAATCCATGTCCATCTGCTGGCCGTCGCAGACGCGTGCGGCCGTTTTGGAGAACAGTTCAAGGGCTTCCGGAAGCACTTCGCGGGGCGCCTGGGCTATGCGTTTGTAGGCGTCGATGCACATTACGTCACCGCTCAGGATGGCGGTGTCGGCATCCCATTTTTTCCACACGGTGTCTTTGCCGCGACGCAGCGGAGAGTGGTCCATTATGTCGTCGTGGATGAGCGTGAAAGTGTGAAACACCTCCAGGCCGGCGGCGGGGCCCAGGACTTCGGGGGTAAGTTCGTCGGCCCAGATACCGTAGGTGGTGAGGCAGAGGCGGGGACGGATGCGCTTTCCGCCGATGGCTATCATATAGCGCAGCGGGTCGTAAAGTCCGGCGGGCTCTTTTGTGAACTCAATATTCTCAAACAGGTCCCTGACGGCCTTGTCAATGGTGTTTTCGTTAATCATACTCGTCGACTTTTCCGCAAAGATAACACTTTCTTGCTAGAGATTCAGTTCTCCGCCGCGGTAGAATTCCAGAAGACGGGTTTGGAAGAGGTATTCGTAGGTGGCCTGGACGGAATCCGAGAGGGTTTTCATCAGCTGGTTGCGGCTCTCGTTGAATTCTGTCATGGTCGCCTTTCCGTTTTCATATTTGGCCTGGACAAGTTCGAAGGCGCTGCGGGCTGCGTCGGCCGCCTGCTGTGAAGCGTCGTATTTGGCGCGGGCTGCTATAGCCGCGTTCCAGGCCTGCTGGATTTCCTTGTAGAGCTGCTGGCGGGCCTGCTGCAGGGCTGTCTGCTGGATATCCTGCTGGAGACGGGCCTGACGCACTTGGTTGCGGACGGCAAAGCGGGAGAAGATGGGGATGTTGAGGGTGAGCCCCACGTACTGGCTGAAGTTGTTCGAAAGCTGGTCCCAGAAACCCTGCCCGCCGTAATTCGAGTAGTAGTTCGTGCCCATTCCTCCGCTTAGCGAAAGAGTCGGGTACAGCTGGGCCTGGGCTATGCGGATGCTGCTTTCAGTGCCCTGGAGGCGGATTTCCTCGGCCTGGATGGAAGGACGGACGGACACTGCGTCGGCATAAATCTCATCGGGAGTGGCGATGAAAAGGTCGTCGGGGACGCTCTGGGCGGGGCGGACAATCGAGAAACCGTCCCAGGAGGGGAGTTCCAGGAGCTGGCTCAAATCCAGTATGGAGGAACGGAGGTTGTTCTCGGCCTGGATGAGAGTAACCCGGCTCTGGGCGGCCGAGGCCCTCTGCTGGGACACTTCGGCGGCCGAAGCGCGTCCTGTGGCGAACAGGCCTTCGAGGCGCTCCACCTGCAGGGAGTCGATTCGAATCTGTTCGCGGGCCACATCCAGGATTTCGTAATTGTAGAGAATCTGCACGTAGGCCTGCGCAACGGCTACCCGGATGTCGTCGCGGGCTTTTTCAAGGTCGGCCGTGGCGGCTTCCAGATTGAGCTTCGCGAGCTGGATGCGGTTGGGCGTTTCCATGCCGTCGAAGAGGTTCATGTTGGCGCCGATATTGAATCCCGTGGTCTGGGAGTTGCCGTAGTCGTAGGTGTTGTTTCCGCCGATTCCGCGTCCGAAACTGAAGTTCTGGCTGGCCTGGGCGCTTACGCCGGGAAGCCAGCTGTTCTGTGCTGTGTTGAGGTCTATTTCCTGGCTCTCGAGGGTTGCAGCCTGCCTCACCACATTCAGATTGTGGTCCATGGCCCAGTCGATGCATTCCGGAAGAGTCCAGGGATGTGAGAGGTCGGGCAGAGAGTCAACGGGTTCCTGCTGCTGGAAGGCCAGTACGGCCAGGGCTATCACTAATGCTTTCATTTCTTCATCTGGGTGATTTGACCGCCGCGAACCTTGTCGCCGGGCTCGAGGCCTTGCTTGATTTCGATATTCACGCCGTCGGAGAGGCCGGTCACCACATCTCTCTCGGCCCAGCCGTCGCCGTCGGGAACATAGACGAAGGTGCGGGCGCCGTCGAACTGGATGGCGGCTTCGCTTACCATCGTTACGCCCTCGGCCTTCTGGAGCACGATTTCGGCGTTGGCGCTGTAGCCCGAACGTATCATCACGGAGTCCGGAACATGGACGGAAGCCTTGATTTCAAACTGGTTGGCGCCGTTTACTTCCGTGGCCTTCGGGGCGATGTACTCCAGGCTTGCCTCGAAGGAGAGGTCCTGAAGGGCGCCGATGCTGATTGTAACAGGCATTCCGGTGGAAAGGCGTCCGACCTCCGTCTCGTCGATATTGCCGTCGAAGATGAGGTCGTCCATGTCGGCCACAGTGGCGATGGTGGTACCGTCGTTGAAGGAGTTGGAGTTGATTACGGTGTTTCCAACCTTCACGGGAATGTCCAGGATGAGGCCCGAGATGGAGGAGCGGATGAGCGTGGAGCTGCCCGAGGCATTGGACGAAGAGACGCCGTCGCGAATGATTTCCAGCGATTCCTGAGCTGCGGCGAGTTCCTCGACGGCCTGGTGAAGGGCCTGCTGCACCTGCTCGAATTCGTCGGCGCTAACGAGGTTCTGGTCGAAGAGCTGCTTTTCGCGGTTGTAGTTGGTCTGGGCCTGGTCCTTGTTCACCTGGGCAAGGCGCACACGGCTCTGCGCGGCGCTGAGCGAGGTCATGTCGGGAATTACCCTCACCTTTGCGATGAGCTCTCCCTCGCGGACCCTCTCGCCGGGCTGTTTGTGCAGCGAAGCGATGATGCCGCTAATCTGGGGTTTGATGTTCACTTCGTCGCGCGGCTGAATCTTGCCGGTGACGATGGTGGAACGGACAATGTCTCCACTTGTGACTTCCAGCAACTCATAACGGACCTCCTTGGGCCGCGAGCGCTTGAAAAGATAGTAGAATGTGCCAAGGAACAGCACTGCCACAAGCACGATCATCAGGTATTTGCCAAACTTTTTCATATATGTTTTGTTTTATTATTCGTCTCTCATTGCGTCTACGGGTTTGATGCGCATCGCCCTCAGCGAAGGCGCCAGGCCGGCCAGCACACCGAGCACGGTGAGAAGGAGCGCTGCGCCGAAGGCGGTCCAGAACGGGACCTGGAAAGCGGCTTTCAGTATGCCGTCCTCCGTCATTGCAAGCTCCACGACGGCCAGGATTCCCACGCTGAACACAATGCCCGCAAGTCCGGAAACCATTGTGAGGAGCACGCTCTCGGAGATAATCTGCGAGAGAATCATCCTCGGCGTTGCGCCGATGGCCCTCCGGATACCGATTTCCGAAGTTCTTTCCCGCACCGACACCATCATGATGTTCGACACGCCGATGCCGCCGGCAAGAAGCGTCCCCACGCCGATGAGCCAGATTAGGAAGTTGATTCCGCGGAAGAGGTTGTCCACGATTCCGAAAATGAGCTGGGTGTTGATGAGCTCCATCGCCTGCCTGTCGTTCGGGGCGATATAGTGGGCGTGGGAGAGGATGCTCCTAACCCGCGGGATAACGTCGCTCATGGCGATTCCCTCCTTCGCGGTGAAGCACAGCAGGTGAATCACGTCGCCGGTGTTGTAGGCCTTCCGGAGCGTCGTGATGGGAATGGTGAAGGTCTCGTCGGCCCTTCCCTGGATGCTCATGTTGCCCTCGTTGGCGTCTACGCCGATTACCTGGTAGTAGATGCCGTCTATGCTGATCCGCTGCCCGCAGGGGTCTCCGCCCTCGGGGAAGAGCTGGGCATAGAGCTTCTTGCCCATAACGCAGACTTTTCTCTCGCCGGAGATGTCCATGTCGTTGATGTAGCGGCCGTAGATGAGTTTCGGAGTTTCTATCATGCAGTAGTCCGGCATCACCCCCTTGAGGCTTCCCTGTGCGGTGAATGTGCCTCGGCTTGCGCTCTTGCCCCATTCGCTCACCAGCGGAGTGACGGTTTCCAGCTCCGCGACGCTGTTGCGGACACGGTCCACGTCGGTATAGGTCATGTTCCAGGTGCGCCCTTTCCGGAAGCCCATGTAGGGCTGCGAGGTGGTGTTGGCGAATACTATGCAGGTGTTCTGCGCAAAGCCTTCGAAATTCTTTTCCATGAGCTCCTTCAGGCCTTTTCCGCCGCCTACCAGAAGCATGAGCATGAACACGCCCCAGAACACTCCGAATCCGGTGAGGATGGAGCGGCTCCGGTTGCGGAGGATGCTGTCGAGGAGCTCCCTCAGTGTGTCACGGTCGAATCTCATTCTGCTCTCAATGCTTCAATGGGTCTTACTTTGGACGCCTTCCTTGCGGGGGCGAGTCCGGCTATGGTTCCTGCAATAATCAGCAGGATTGTGGCCTCAATGGCAACTCCCACGCCCACGGTGGGGTTTTCCAGCATGTGAATCTGCGTAAAGCCGATATCCACCGCCCTCTGCCCGATTGTCTTGTCCATTACTTCGCAGGCCACCATTCCCAGCACCATGCCGATATAGCCGAACACGGCGGTGATGCAGATGCTCTCGGTGATTATAAGGGACAGGATATTGCCGGGCTTTGCGCCGATGGCTTTCCGGATGCCGAATTCATGGGTGCGCTCCTTCACGGAAATGAGCATGATATTGGACACGCCCACGATGCCGCTCACGAGGGTGAGTATGCCGAGTATCCAGAGGGCGATGTTCAGTATGCCCATAGCGCTATTCATCTGGATGTTCTGGCTGAAACGGTTCCAGATCCAGATTGCGTTGGGGTCGTCCGGCGAGGCGCTGTGATGGGCCTTGAGTCGGGAGGAGTACTCCTGCTCGAAATCGTTGCTCTGCTGCAGATTGTCGATCCCGTGGAAGGTAAAGGAAAGAGTTCCCACCCGGCTGTCCGGGAAGAAAATGCCCTTGGCTGTGCTGTAGGGCATGTAATTGTCGGACTGGTAGTTGCTCTCGTCGCTGTGGTAGACTCCGATTACCTTGAATGAGAAACCGCTTATGGTAACCCATTTCCCTAACATGTTTCCGCCAAGTTCCTCTTCCTGTTTGGAACTTATGACCACGACTTTCCGGGTCTGTTCGACGTCAAGGGGGTTTATGAAGCGGCCGGATTTCAGATTCACCTTTTCTATGGAAGCCAGTTCCGGAGTCACGCCCCTCACATATCCCTCAACCGTCTTGTCCCCGTTGATCAGGGTGGTGGAAAGGCCGCTCGTAACCGGGGCGACCATGTCCACGTGGTCGGCGAATTCTCTGCCGAGGGTGATGTCCACGTCGCCCTGGTCCAGGCGGATGCGCCGGCCTTCCTTGTAGCCGTTCGCCGGAATGGAGGTGGTGCCTCCCCAGACCTGGATTGAATTCTGGACGAAGTTGTCGGAACCCTGCATGAAGGCGTTCATGAGGCCGTTTCCTGCGCCCAGAAGGCAAATCAGCAGGAAAATGCCCCAGCTCACGGCGAAACCGGTGAGGGCCGTGCGCAGCTTGTTGTTGCGTACGGTACTGCCTATTTCATGAAAGATGTCTCCGATCATTTTACCATAGGGCCGCTCCAGGCGGTGTGCTGACGGTTTTCTTCTATATTGCCGATGATGCCGTCCTTGATGTGGATAATCTTGTCGGCCTCATTCGCGACACCGCTTTCGTGGGTGACGACGATGATGGTCATTCCGTCGTTCTTGTTGAGCTCTTTGAGAAGCTGCATCACTTCGACGCTGGTTTTCGAGTCGAGGGCGCCGGTGGGTTCGTCGGCGAGGATGATGCTGGGGGAGGTGATAAGGGCGCGGGCGATGGCCACTCTCTGGCGCTGGCCGCCGGACATCTCGTTGGGGAAGTGCGTGGCCCACTGGGTGAGCCCCATTTTCTCGAGGTATTCCATGGCCCTTGTATGGCGCTCCTTGCGCGACACACCTTGATAATATAAGGGCAGTTCAACGTTCTCCACGGCCGTTTTGAAGCCAATCAGGTTGAAACTCTGGAAGATGAATCCAATCATCTGGTTGCGGTACTGCGCAGCCTGCTTCTCGCTAAGGTCCTTGATGAGCTTCCCGTCCAGGTGATAGGTCCCGGTGTCGTAGTTGTCGAGTATTCCGAGAATGTTCAGAAGAGTGGACTTCCCGGAACCGGAAGCGCCCATGATGGAAACGAATTCACCCTTTTCTATCTGGAGGTCAATTCCTTTCAGGACGTGGAGGGGTTGCCCGTTGTTATAGGTTTTGTTTATGTTTTCCAGCTCTATCAGCGCCATTTTTTACTGTATTAGTATGCTATTACACTGCAAAGATATGATGCTTTTTTCAAACGGACAAATCTTTTTGCAAAAATTTTGCCGAAAAATACTTATTTTAGCGGGTCAAAAGAAAACAAAACAAAAAAATCGATATGTCTGAAACCGTAAAGAAAACGCTGCGCGATTCGGCAGCAATGCGTTGGACAGCTTTGCTGCTGCTGGCGCTGGCAATGTTCTGCTCGTACATTTTCATGGATATCCTTTCGCCCATCAAGGACCTGATGCAGGAAACCAGGGGCTGGGACTCCACCGCTTTCGGTACCATGCAGGGTTCGGAGGTGTTCCTCAACGTGTTCGTGTTCTTCCTCATCTTTGCAGGTATTATCCTGGACAAGATGGGGGTTCGCTTTACTGCAGTTCTCTCCGCCGGAGTCATGCTCGTGGGTGCAGTCATCAAGTGGTATGCCGTGAGTGCCTCTTTCATGGGCAGCGGCCTTGAGAGCTGGTTCACAAACAATCTGAACTATATTCCGCTCTTCGACGAGCTTGGCGTTTCGCCCTTCTACCGGGGCATGCCCGCTTCGGCGAAACTCGCAGCCTGCGGCTTCATGATTTTCGGCTGCGGCTGTGAAATGGCCGGAATTACGGTGAGCCGTGGTATAGTAAAGTGGTTCAAGGGACGTGAGATGGCTCTCGCCATGGGTTCCGAGATGGCTCTCGCACGCCTTGGCGTGGCCACATGCATGATTTTCTCGCCCTTCTTCGCCAAGCTCGGCGGCCATGTGGACGTGTCCCGCAGCGTTGCCTTCGGCGTGGTGCTCCTTTGCATTGCTCTTATGATGTGCATCGTCTACTTCTTCATGGACAAGAAACTCGACAGCCAGACCGGCGAGGCCGAGGAGAAGGACGACCCGTTCAAGGTGAGCGACATCGGCAAGATCCTGTCCGACGGCGGTTTCTGGATCGTGGCCCTTCTCTGCGTTCTTTACTACAGCGCCATTTTCCCCTTCCAGAAGTATGCCGTGAACATGCTCCAGTGCAACCTTACCCTGGTTGAGCCTGACGCCGCTTCCTTCTGGGCCGGCTCGAGCGTAACCATAGTCCAGTATATCATCATGCTCGTGGTGGCAGCCGCCGGTTTTGCCAGCAACTTCATGAAGGACAAAACACGGAAATACCTGTTCCTGGGCATTTCCATCGCCGCCCTCATCGTTTACTGCTACATGGGTTACATGCGCCAGAGCGCCGAGTCCATCTTCGCGGTGTTCCCGCTGCTGGCGGTGCTCATCACCCCTATCCTTGGCAACTATCTGGACCACAAGGGCAAGGGTGCTTCGATGCTGGTCCTGGGCGCCATCCTTCTAATCGCCTGCCACCTCACCTTCGCATTCATACTGCCCATATTCAAGGGTAACGCAATCGGCGGAGCAATCGTGGCCTATGTTACCATCCTGGTTCTGGGCGCCAGCTTCTCGCTGGTTCCCGCAGCCCTCTGGCCTTCCGTTCCGAAGCTTGTGGACGCAAAGGTGATAGGTTCGGCCTATGCCCTCATTTTCTGGATTCAGAACATCGGCCTCTGGCTCTTCCCCCTGCTCATTGGAAAGGTCCTCGACAAGACCAATCCCGGCGTTACCGACCCCACTCAGTTCAACTATACCGCCCCGCTCGTGATGCTGGCCTGCCTCGGCGTGGCCGCCCTCGTACTCGGCCTTGTGCTGAAGGTGGTTGACAAGAAGAAGAATCTCGGCCTCGAGATTCCCAATATTCAGCCCGAAGCCCCCGTTCTCGAGGATGCTGAAACCCTCGCCGCGGAGCTTTCCGGGGACGAATGTTCCGACAAATAATGCCTTCCGCTTCACGCAGCAGGTGGCTGCCCTGGGTGGCCCTTGCATGTCTGGTGGTACCGATGTTCGCATCGTACTACTTCGACGACATGTTCTCCAGCATTTCGTCCCTGTTCGAGAACCCCTCTCTCACGGTACTCGGCTGGGACGCTGCCGGATACGGTCTCTACGCCGGAGGATACAGTGTTCTCTGCGTCTTCGGCGGGCTTGTAATAGGCGGTATTCTGCTCGACAAATGGGGCGTGCGCGTGAGCGGTTCCCTCTTTGTGGGGATGATGGTGCTCGGCGCCGGAATCGTCACCCTGGCACTGCTGAGGGGCGGCTCCGCATCTCTTAGCCTCGCCTATGTGGGCGTAATGCTCTTCGGCCTCGGTTCGGAAATAGCCGGTACCGCGGTCACGCGTTCAATCGCAAAATGGTTCCGCGGAGGGCCGATGGCCCTTGCCATGGGGCTCCAGCTTGCGATAGCCCGTCTTGGCACCGCCTTCGCCCTGGTGCTTTCACCCGCTCTGGTGAAGGAACAGGCCGGCCATGTCTACACTCTCTCCGAAACCGCCCGTCCCGCTCTTGTGGGCATGGGCCTGATGGCCCTCGGCCTCATCCTCTGGGCTGTTTTCGTGGCCCTGGATGCAAAGGCCTTCCGTAAGAATGCACCGGAGAAGGATGCCTCTTCCGGAGCATCGGCCTTATCTTCTGCGACGGAAGAGGCGGCTTATCCGGATAAGAAGGAAGACGAGGAAGCCTTCCGCTTCAAGGATGTCCTGGGAGTGCTCGGAAACAGGAATTTCTGGCTGCTCGGGCTCCTTTGCGTGCTTTTCTACAGCAGCATCATCGCCTTCAAGAAATTCGCCGGGGCCATACTGATTCCCCGTTTCGACATTCCTGCATCGGCTGCCGGATGGATGGTATCCATGCTGCCTTTCTCCACGGTTGTGTTCGCGCCCCTGTTCGGCCTTATGGTCGACCGTTTCGGCCGCGGAACCCGCTGGATGGTGCTCGGAGCGGTCCTGGCCCTGATTGCCCACGTGCTGCTGGCCTTCGCGCCCCAGGGCGTGCCCTTCTGGGGCTACCTTTCCATGGTGTTCCTGGGCTTCGGTTATTCGCTCGTGCCCGCCGCACTATGGCCCTCGGTGCCCAAAATAGTGCCCGACAAGGTGCTTGGAACCACATTCGCCCTGATTTACTGGGTGCAGAACCTGGGCCTTCTAAGCTTCAAGATGCTCGCGGGGAACATTCTCGGTTCCTATTCCGGGCAGTCGGAAAGCGGCCCCTTCGCCGTGGAGCTAATGTTCGTGGCCCTCTGCGTGGCGGCCCTTGTGACGGCGCTCCTTTTCGCCCGCACGTCTTCGCGCAATCCCTCGCTCGGCCTCGATGCCCCTAACCGGAAAAAATAATTATCTTTGTAAACCATGTACGAGCTGCTGGAAAAGATAGACTCTCCTGAAGAGTTGAAGAAATTGTCGGTGGAACAGCTCCGGCAGCTGTGCGACGAAATCCGCCGCTACATGGTTGAGTGCTGTGCCGTGAATCCGGGGCACCTCGGTTCCAGCCTTGGTGCGGTGGAACTCATCGTGGCGCTGCACTATGTCTACAACACCCCCACCGATAAGCTGGTCTTCGACGTGGGGCACCAGGCCTACGCCCACAAGATCCTTACCGGCCGCCGCGAGATTTTCAAGGCCAACCGCACCCGCGAGGGTATAAGCGGCTTCCCCAAGATGGCCGAGAGTCCCTACGACGCTTTCGGCGCCGGGCATTCCTCCACATCCATATCGGCCGCGCTCGGTTATGCCGAGGCTGCGGCGCTGAAGGGCAGCACCGACAAGTCCGTCGCCATTATCGGCGACGGCGCCCTCACCGGAGGCATGGCCTGGGAAGGCCTTAACAACGCCGGTGCCTCCAAGGCCGACATACTGGTTCTCCTGAACGACAACAACATTTCCATCGACCAGGCAAAGGGTGGCCTGCACGACTACCTTCTCAGAGTCACCACGTCGGCTACATATAATAAGGTAAAGCGCAAGGTTTGGAACGTGCTCGGCGAAGGCTGGCTCAGAAACCGGATCCAGAAGACCGTGGTGGACACCAAGTCCAACCTGGTCCGCCGCAGCGGCGGCGCCCTCTTCGAGTCGCTGGGCTTCCGCTATTTCGGCCCGGTGGACGGCAACGACGTGGAGCAGATGGTTGAAACCCTTAGGCGCATACGCGATCTGAAGGGCCCCCGCATCCTGCATGTGCACACCCGCAAGGGCGCCGGCTACGCTCCTGCCGAGGCCGACCCCACCGTATGGCATGCTCCGGGCAAATTCAATCCGGAAACGGGGGAGCGCATCAAGAGCCCCTATCCGGCCGCACGCTATCAGGACGTCTTCGGAGAGGTTCTGACGGAGATCGCCGGTGCCGATTCCCGTGTAGTCGGAGTAACTCCGGCCATGGCTTCCGGCTGCGGGATGACAAAGTTCGCCGAAGCCTTCCCCGACCGTTTCTTCGACGTTGGAATCGAGGAAGAACACGCCGTTACCTTCTCGGCGGGCCTCGCCGCCGGGGGAATGCGCCCGTTCTGCAATATCTATTCGTCGTTCTCGCAGCGCGCCTACGACCAGATTATCCACGACGTGGCCCTTCAGGGCCTTCCGGTGGTGTTCTGTTTCGACCGTGCCGGGCTCGTGGGCGAAGACGGCCCCACCCATCACGGCTGCTTCGACCTGGCCGCCTACAGGAGCATACCCGGTCTCACCGTATCGGCCCCGCGAAATGAACTTGAGCTGAAGAATCTCATGTTCACCGCACTGGATGCCGGCATACCTTTTATTATACGTTACCCGCGCGGGTGCGGGGAAGGCGTCGAATGGAAAGACGTCCCCTCCGGCATACTGCCGCTGGGAAAGGGCAGCCGCCTTGTGGAAGGCTCCGGGGTGGCCGTTCTCGGAATCGGCCCGGTGGTGAACAGGGCCGTCGAGGCAGCCATGCGCATGAAGGAGGAAGGGCTTGCCACACCCGCGGTATGGGACATGCGTTTCCTGAAGCCTCTCGACGAGTCGATCCTGGAGGCTGCATCGGCCTTCAAATATATCGTAACCGTCGAAGATGGATGCCTCGGCGGAGGGCTCTACGGCGCCGTCTCGGAGTATTTCGCTCCCAGGGCCGGCTCCCCCGTGGTGAAGGGCGTCGGTATCCCCGACCGTTTCATCGCCCAGGACAGTCAGAAAGGCCAGAGGAGGGAGTGTGGAATGGATACCGACTCTATCTACGGTCTTTTGTCCGGACTGATGAAAAATATTTGAAATTTTTTTGCAAATCCCAAAAAAGTCACTACCTTTGCAGTCCTTTAGCGAATGAAGGATTCAATGAGCTGCCGATATAGCTCAGTTGGCCAGAGCACGTGATTTGTAATCTCGGGGTCGTGGGTTCGAATCCCTCTATCGGCTCGAAGGAGCTTTGAAATAGGATCGCATAGTGGCAATTGCGGCGGACTGTAAATCCGCTCCCTCAGGGTTCGGTGGTTCGAGTCCACCTCCTCCCACCATCTGCGCGGTGAGCGCGGAGTTTTGCGGAAGTAGCTCAGTTGGTAGAGCATCAGCCTTCCAAGCTGAGGGTCGCGAGTTCGAACCTCGTTTTCCGCTCATATTTAAGCCGGTGTAGCTCAGGGGTAGAGCGCATCCTTGGTAAGGATGAGGTCATGAGTTCAAATCCCATCACCGGCTCTTTTTTGTGCCAGGGCACAATTAATTAGGAAACAATTGTTTAAACAATAAATAAAACTATGGCAAAAGAAACATTCCAGAGAACCAAACCGCATGTCAACATCGGTACTATCGGCCATGTTGACCACGGTAAGACCACCCTCACCGCTGCCATCACCAAGGTGCTCGCAGAGCGCGTATCCGGCAACGCTGACAAGGTAAAGTCTTTCGATCAGATCGACAACGCCCCCGAAGAGAAGGAGCGTGGTATCACCATCAACACTGCACACGTTGAGTACGAAACCGAGGCTCGCCACTATGCGCACGTGGACTGCCCTGGTCACGCTGACTATGTGAAGAACATGGTTACCGGTGCTGCCCAGATGGACGGTGCTATCCTCGTGGTTGCATCCACCGACGGTCCTATGCCTCAGACCCGTGAGCACATCCTGCTCGCCCGTCAGGTTAACGTCCCCAAGATCCTTGTTTTCATGAACAAGGTTGACCTCGTGGACGATGAGGAAATGCTCGACCTCGTGGAGATGGAAATCCGCGACCTCCTCGCTTTCTACAAATTTGATGAGGACTGCCCCATCATCCGTGGCTCTGCACTCGGTGCACTGAACGGCGAGAAAGTTTGGGAAGACAAGGTCATGGATCTCATGAATGCTGTGGATGAGTACATCCCGCTGCCTGAGCGTCTGGTTGACAAGGACTTCCTGATGCCCATCGAGGACATCTTCTCCATCACTGGCCGTGGTACCGTTGTTACTGGCCGTATCGAGGCTGGTACCATCCACGTCAACGATCCCGTGGAACTCGTTGGTTTCGGCGACGAGCCTCGTTCCACCGTCGTTACCGGTGTCGAGATGTTCCGCAAGCTCCTCCCTCAGGGCGAGGCTGGCGACAATGTGGGTCTGCTTCTCCGTGGTGTGGACAAGAAGGACGTCAAGCGTGGTGAGGTTGTTGCCAAACCCAAGTCCATCACTCCTCACACTGTGTTCAAGGCTCAGATCTACGTCCTCAAGAAAGAGGAAGGCGGCCGTCACACTCCGTTCCACAATCACTATCGTCCCCAGTTCTTCATCCGTACTCTTGACGTTACCGGTGAGATCATGCTCCCTGACGGCGTAGAGATGGTGATGCCTGGCGATAATGTTGAAATCACCGTTACCCTCATCACTCCCGTTGCTATGAACGAGGGTCTGCAGTTCGCAATCCGCGAAGGTGGACGTACCGTCGGCGCCGGCCAGGTGATCAAGGTCATCGAGTAATTTCGAGTGCCATTCCAGTGAGGACTCGCATCACTGCGGGTCCTCACTTTCACAGGGGAATAGAACAAGGGTAGTTCAGCGGTCTCCAAAACCGTCGATGTGGGTTCGAATCCTGCTTCCCCTGCAAAATATCAAAGGTTACGATTTGGGGTAAATGTTTAACTTAGACTGAGGAATTCCCGCTTCCAATTTTTCCCCGGTCCATTGTAAGCAAAGATGAGAAAGTTCATTAACTATCTTAAAGAGTCCTACACGGAACTCGCCAAGAAGGTCACGTGGCCCACTTGGGACAAGCTTCAGAGCTCTGCTCTGCTCGTCCTTGTGGCAACTGTGATCCTTGCTGTGGTGGTTTTCGCCATGGACTATGCTTTCCAGCATCTGATGGAGTTTATTTACGCACTGTAACTGATAGAAACCCTTATGGCTGACAAGAAATGGTACGTTTTGCGTGCCGCGGGAACCAAAGAGAAAAAAGCCGCTGAATACCTGGTCAAGGAAATAGAGAGACATCCTGAACTGCAAGCGATTGTGGATCAGGTGCTCGTACCCGTGAAAAAGGAAATCGTGACTAAGAACGGAAAGAGGAAGGAAGTCGAAAGGCTTCTCTTCCCCGGCTACGTCCTCATTCACGCCGAACTCAATCCGGACCTTGAGTATGTAATCCGCAACGGCATCCCCGGCATGTCCGGATTTCTCACGGAAAAGACCGGTAACGGTCCCACCGAACGCACACCCGTCCCCATCCGCGACGAGGAGGCCCAGCGCATCCTCGGCGTTCAGGACGAAAACGCCGTTTCCCCGGCCGAAACTGAAGTGAATTTCACCGTCGGCGAATCCGTAAAGATTACCGACGGTCCCTTCAGCGGGTTCAGTGGCACTGTGGAAGAAATCCTCGAAGACAGGAGCAAACTTAAGGTGGTGGTTGTGATCTTCGGGAGAAAGACTCTCCTGGAACTCAGCTTTACACAAGTAACTAAAGAATAGAAATTAATCATGGCAAAAGAAGTTACCGGATTCATCAAGCTCCAAATTAAAGGCGGAGCAGCGAATCCTGCGCCTCCGGTGGGACCGGCACTCGGTTCCAAGGGCCTTAATATCATGGACTTCTGCAAGCAGTTCAACGCCCGTACCCAGGATCAGGCCGGCAAGGTTCTCCCTGTGGTAATCACGGTGTACTCAGACAAGTCCTTCTCTTTCGAGGTGAAGCAGCCCCCCGTGGCCGTTTCCCTGAAGGAGGCCGCAAAGATCTCCAAGGCTTCCGGTGAGCCCAACCGCAAGAAAGTCGCAACCGTGACCTGGGACCAGGTCAAGGAGATTGCCCAGGCCAAGATGCCCGACCTCAATGCATTCACTCTCCGCAGTGCAATGTCCATGGTGGCCGGTACCGCACGCAGCATGGGTATCAAGGTTGAAGGCGAATTCCCCGAAAACATCTAAACAAAGCGTAAGTTATGAGTAAGTTGACCAAAAATCAGAAAGAGGTTCTTGCCAAATTCGACAAGACTCAGGTTTACTCCCTCCAGGACGCTTGCGCTCTGTTGAAGGAGATTTCCTATACCAAGTTCGACGCCTCCGTGGAAATCACCACCAACCTCGGTGTTGATCCCCGTAAGGCCAACCAGATGATCCGTGGCGTTGTCACCCTCCCCAACGGAACAGGTAAGGTTACCCGCGTTCTGGTACTCTGCACTCCCGACAAGGAGAACGAGGCCAAGGAAGCCGGTGCCGACTACGTGGGCCTGGACGACTACATCCAGAAGATCAAGGACGGCTGGACCGACGTCGACGTTATCATTTGTACCCCTTCCGTCATGGCGAAGGTCGGCCAGATTGGCCGTATCCTCGGTCCCCGCGGTCTCATGCCGAACCCCAAGACCGGCACCGTGACCATGGACGTCGCTAACGCCGTAAAGGATGTGAAGGGCGGTAAGATCGACTTCAAGGTCGAGACAAGACCGGTATCATCCACGCCGCTATCGGCAAGGTTTCCTTCACTCCCGAGCAGATCGCCGAGAACGCCCGCGCATTCGTCGGCGCAGTTCTGAAGCTCAAGCCCCAGACTCTGAAGGGTACCTATCTCAAGAGTGCTACCATCTGCACCACCATGTCTCCCGCTGTCAAGCTTGACATCAAAGGTTTCACCAGCGCTGAATAATCTGTAGGAGGAAAAGAATATGAAAAAGGAATTGAAAGAACAGGTTATTGCCGAAATCAAGGCCAACATCGCTGCTTGCCCCAACTTCTACCTCGTCGATATCGCCGGTCTCAATGCCGGTGACACCGCTGCCCTGCGCCGCGACTGCTTCAACGAAGGCATCAAGCTCAATGTTGTCAAGAACACCCTGCTTCACAGAGTGATTAAGGATGCTGCCAACAGCGAAATGGACCAGCTGGTTCCCGTGCTGGAAGGCAACACCGCAATGATGTTCTGTGAAGCTCCCGCCACTCCCGCCAAGCTCATCAAGAAGTATGTGAAGGCTGGTAAGGAAAAGCCCGCTCTCAAGGCTGCTTATGTCCAGGAGTGCGCATTCGTGGGTGCAAACAAGCTCGAAGAGCTCATCAACATCAAGTCCCGTGAGGAGCTCATCGGAGAAATCATCACTCTCCTCCAGTCCCCGGCCCGCAACGTCATCTCCGCTCTGCAGAACGCAGGTGGTCAGACCATCGCCGGTGTCCTCAAGACCATCGAAGAAAAGAAAAACTAATAATAACAATTTTAAATATTTACAATTATGGCAGACATTAAGAAACTCGCCGAGGAACTCGTAAACCTCACCGTTAAAGACGTCCAGGAACTCGCTAAGATCCTGAAGGAAGAATATGGCATTGAGCCCGCTGCAGCAGCAGTTGCAGTTGCAGGTCCCGCCGCCGCCGCAGAGGCTGCAGCACCTGCAGAGCAGACCGAATTCGACGTTGTTCTCACCAGCGCTGGCCAGGCTAAGCTCCAGGTCATCAAGGCTGTCAAGGAGAACGCAGGTCTTGGTCTGAAAGAGGCCAAGGAGCTCGTCGACAAGGCTCCCGTCGCAGTTAAGGAGAAGGTCTCCAAGGCTGAGGCTGAGGCCCTGAAGGCTGCCCTCGAGGAAGCCGGCGCCGAGGTAGAGATCAAGTAACTCCGCCCGCTCCCCCTGTTGGGAGAAAAATCACAGGTTTAGAGCCCGTAGCAGGCTCTAAACCTTTTTTCCGTCTTAAAAATTTTCCCCATAAAGAAGGCAGAACATGTCTAATAAGACTAGTAACAAGCGAATTAATTTTGCAACCTCCAAAATTCTGGAATATCCTGACCTTCTGGAAGTTCAGTTGAAGTCGTTCCGCGACTTCTTCCAGCTTGAAACCACCCCGGACAGCCGCCGCAGCGAGGGACTGTTCAAGGTATTCCAGGAGATTTTTCCGATTGAGGACACGAGGAACAACTATGAGCTCACCTTCATCGATTATTTTATCGATCCTCCCCAGTACTCAATCGAAGAGTGTCTTGAAAGGGGCCTCACCTACAATGTGCCCCTGAAGGCAAAACTCCGCCTTTCCTGCACGGACCCGGAACACGAGGACTTCGATACCCGTGTTCAGGACGTCTACCTCGGGAACATTCCTTACATGACTCCCGCCGGTACGTTCGTAATCAACGGCTCCGAGAGAATTATCGTTTCGCAGCTTCACCGCTCCCCGGGCGTGTTCTTCGACCAGAGTGAGCACGCGAACGGAACCAAGCTCTATTCTGCCCGCATCATCCCCTTCAAGGGATCATGGATCGAGTTCGCAACCGACATCAACAATGTCATGTATGCCTACATCGACCGCAAGAAGAAGCTGCCCGTAACCACATTGCTCCGCGCAATCGGATACAACTCAGACAAGGATATCATCGACATCTTCGGTCTTGCCGACGAGGTCTCTTCCAACGTGGAAGAACTCCGCAAGAACGAAGGCCGCCGTCTTGCAGCCAAGGTGCTCAAGACCTGGACCGAGGACTTCGAAGATGAGGATACCGGCGAGGTTATCCCCATCGAGCGTACCGTTGCAATCGTGGAACGCGGCGAAATCCTGAACGACGAAACCATCGAGCGCATTGCCGATACCGACGTGAAGACCGTCCTCCTGCAGAAGGACGAAGTCGGCTCGGCCGAGTATGCAATCATTTACAACACCCTGCAGCGTGACCCCACCAACACGGAAATCGAAGCTGTGAACTACGTGTACAAGCAGCTCCGCAATTCCGAACCGCCGGATGAGGCAACCGCACGCGACGTTATCGAGAAGCTCTTCTTCTCCGAGAAGCGCTACGACCTCGGCAGCGTGGGCCGCTACAGACTGAACAAGAAGCTGAACCTGAGCACCGATCCCGCAGTCCGCGTTCTCACCAATACGGACATCATCGAGATCATCAAATATCTCATCCAGCTCATCAACTCCAAGGCTACCGTCGACGATATCGACCACCTGTCGAACCGTCGCGTCCGCACCGTTGGCGAGCAGCTTGCGAACCAGTTCAGCGTGGGCCTGAGCCGCATGGCACGCACCATCCGTGAGAGGATGAACGTACGTGACAGCGAGCAGTTCAACCCCATCGACCTCATCAACGCAAAGACCCTCTCTTCCGTAATCAACTCCTTCTTCGGAACCAGCCAGCTGTCCCAGTTCATGGATCAGACCAACCCGCTGGCCGAGATTACTCACAAGAGGCGTCTCAGCGCCCTGGGCCCCGGCGGTCTTTCCCGTGACCGCGCCGGCTTCGAAGTCCGAGACGTGCACTACACCCACTATGGTCGTCTGTGCCCTATCGAGTCTCCGGAAGGCCCGAACATCGGCCTTATCTCTTCCCTGTGCGTGTATGCGCGCATCAACGGACTGGGCTTCATCGAGACCCCTTACCGCAAGGTTGAGGGAGGTAAGGTGGACCTTTCCGCCGACGGTTGGAAGTACATGAGCGCCGAGGAGGAAGAGGCCCAGCACGTGGCACTTGCCAACGTGAGCATGAGCGACGACGGTCAGCTCCTTGACGAGCGCATCCAGTGCCGTCTTGAGGCCGACTTCCCGCTTGTGACCAAGGAGGAAGTGAATTTCATGGACGTGGCCCCGAACCAGATGGCTTCCGTGGCCGCATCCCTCATTCCTTTCCTGGAGCACGACGACGCTCACCGTGCCCTGATGGGTGCGAACATGATGCGTCAGGCAGTTCCGCTCCTCACTCCGGAATCTCCCATCGTGGGTACCGGCCTCGAGGAGAGGGTCTGCATCGACTCCCGCACTCAGATTATCGCTTCCCGCGAGGGTACGGTAACCTATGTGGACGCCAATGAGATTCACATCAAGTACGACCGCACCGAGGACGAGAAGTTTGTGAGTTTCATGCCCGAGGAGACCGTTTACAAGCTCCCCATCTGCCGCAGGACCAACCAGAGCACTACCGTCACCCTCAAGCCCGTCGTCCGCAAGGGCGACCGCGTGGTGAAGGGTCAGGTTCTCACCGAAGGTTATGCGACCCAGGACGGCGAACTTGCTCTCGGCCGTAACCTCATGGTGGCCTTCATGCCCTGGAAGGGTTACAACTACGAAGACGCTATCGTCCTCAGCGAGGAGATGGTTAAGTGGGATGTGCTCACTTCCATCCACGTGGACGAGTACCTCACCGAGGTTCGCGAGACCAAGCGTGGTATGGAGGAACTCACCTCCGATATCCCGAACGTGAGCGAAGACGCCACCAAGGACCTCGACAAGGACGGTATCGTCCGCATCGGCGCCCATATCGAGCCCGGCGACATCATGATCGGCAAGATCACCCCCAAGGGCGAAAGCGATCCTTCCCCGGAAGAGAAGCTCCTAAAGGCCATCTTCGGCGACAAGGCCGGTGATGTGAAGGATGCTTCCCTGAAGGCCAATCCTTCGCTGAGCGGCACCGTCATAAAGACCGCCCTCTATGCAAAGGCATCCAAGGAGAGCGGCCGCAAGGGCAAGGCTTCCGAGCAGAAGACCCGCATCGAGATCAAGCAGCAGGAATTCGAGAGAGCGTCGGAGAAACTCCGCGCCACCTTCATCGAGAAGCTGTGGAGCCTCGTGCAGGGCAAGAAGAGCGCCGGCGTGAGCGACCTCTACGGTGTGGAAATCTTCCCCAAGGGCAAGGAATTCACCCTCGAGGGCATCAGCGGTGCCGACTATCAGAACATCTCCACCGCAAAGTGGCTTTCCGACGCCAAGACGTCGGCAATGGTACGCGACCTCATCGGCAATTACTGCATTGCCCACAAGGAAGCCGAGACCCGCGCAAAGCGCGAGCTTGACAAGATCAAGGTGGGCGACGAACTCCCCAACGGAGTAATGCAGCTCGCCAAGGTCTACATTGCCAAGAAGCGTAAGATCACCGTCGGTGACAAGATGGCCGGACGTCACGGAAACAAGGGTATCGTGGCAAAGATCGTCCGTCAGGAAGACATGCCGTTCCTCGAGGACGGAACTCCCGTGGACATCGTGCTGAACCCTCTGGGCGTGCCTTCACGTATGAACCTGGGTCAGATTTACGAAACCGTGCTCGGTTGGGCCGGCCGCGAACTTGGCCTCAAGTTCTCCACCCCCATCTTCGACGGTGCCTCTATTGACGAAATCTCCGGCGTGCCCCGCTTCGGACGCACCCGTCTGCGTGACGGCGGCACCGGCGACTGGTTCGACCAGCCTGCAACCGTCGGCGTCATCTATATGATTAAGCTTGGTCATATGGTCGACGACAAGATGCACGCCCGTTCCATCGGCCCGTACTCGCTCATCACTCAGCAGCCTCTGGGCGGTAAGGCTCAGTTCGGCGGACAGCGCTTCGGCGAAATGGAAGTCTGGGCCCTCGAGGCCTATGGCGCCGCCAACGCCCTGCAGGAGATTCTCACCGTCAAGTCCGACGACGTAAACGGCCGTTCCAAGACCTACGAAGCCATTGTGAAGGGTGATCCGATGCCCACTCCGGGTATCCCTGAATCCCTGAACGTGCTCCTGCACGAGCTTCGCGGCCTGGGCCTCAAGGTCACTCTGGACTAATACATGGACAATCAGAAAGAAGAAAGATTATGCCCGCTTTTAACAATAAGGAAAACAAGTTAAAGAGCAACTTCTCCAAGATCTCCATTTCGCTCGCATCGCCCGAGGATATCACCGAGCGTTCCTGCGGAGAGGTCCTGAAGCCGGAGACGGTGAATTACCGCACCTATAAGCCGGAACGCGAAGGCCTCTTCTGCGAGAAGATTTTCGGTCCCACCAAGGACTACGAGTGCTACTGCGGAAAGTACAAGAGAATCCGCTACCGCGGAATCGTGTGCGACCGCTGCGGCGTGGAAGTCACCGAGAAGAAAGTTCGTCGCGAACGCATGGGTCATATCACCCTTACGGTTCCGGTTGCCCACATCTGGTATTTCAAGAGTGCTCCCAACAAGATCAGCGCGCTTCTGGGCGTGCCTTCCAAGAGACTGGAGTCCGTCATCTACTATGAAAAGTATATCGTTATCGCCCCCGGCGAGAGCGGATACCAGAAGATGGACCTCCTCTCTGAGGATGAGTATCTTACCGTAATGGACCGTTTCCCGGACAACTATCTGCTCCCGGATTCGGACCCCAACAAGTTCGTCGCAAAGATGGGTGCCGAGGGTATCTACGACCTCCTCAAGGAGATTGACGTGGACGCTCTCAGCCGCGAGCTCCGTCATGCAATGCGCGAGGAAAGCTCGCAGCAGCGCAAGACCGACATCCTCAAGCGTCTGGCTGTGGTGAAGTGGTTCCAGGAGTCCAAGGACGTAAACCGTCCCGAGTGGATGATCATGAAGGTCATCCCCGTCACTCCTCCGGACCTGCGTCCCCTTGTTCCGCTGGACGGCGGAAGGTTCGCAACATCGGATCTCAACGATCTGTACCGTCGCGTAATCATCCGTAACAACCGCCTCAAGAAGCTCATCGAAATCAAGGCTCCCGAAGTGATTCTCCGCAACGAGAAGCGCATGCTGCAGGAAGCCGTGGATTCCCTGTTCGACAACTCGAAGAAGTCGTCGGCCGTGAAGAGCGAATCCAACAGGGCCCTCAAGTCCCTGTCCGATTCCCTCAAGGGCAAGCAGGGCCGCTTCCGTCAGAACCTGCTCGGTAAGCGTGTGGACTACTCCGCACGAAGCGTTATCGTCGTGGGTCCTGAACTCAACATGCACGAGTGCGGTCTCCCGAAATTCATGGCAGCCGAGCTCTACAAGCCCTTCGTGATCCGTAAGCTCATCGAGCGCGGAATCGTGAAGACCGTGAAGAGCGCCAAGAAGATCGTCGACCGCCGCGATCCCGTTATCTGGGACATCCTGGAGAACGTGATGAAGGGTCACCCCGTGCTTCTGAACCGTGCACCTACCCTGCACCGTCTGGGTATCCAGGCATTCCAGCCCCGTATGATCGAGGGTAAGGCCATCCAGCTGCATCCGCTTGCCTGTACGGCCTTCAATGCCGACTTCGACGGTGACCAGATGGCAATTCACCTCCCTCTTGGCAACGCCGCCATCATGGAGGCCCATCTGCTCATGCTGGGCTCGCACAACATCCTCAATCCTGCAAACGGCAGCCCTATCACCGTTCCTTCACAGGATATGGTGCTGGGTCTGTACTACATCACCAAGCAGCGTCCCGGCGCCAAGGGCGACGGTATGCGCTTCTACGGACCGGAGGAAGTGATTATCGCTTTCGACGGCAAGGTGATCGACATGCACGCCCCCATCGAGGTGCGTCTGCCCAAGGACAAGCAGGATCTGAGCAAGGGATACGAGATGGTGAAGACCACTGCCGGTCGCATCATCGTAAACCAGTACATCCCTGAAGAGGTTCCCTACGTGAACGAGGAACTCGGTAAGAAGGCCCTCCGCAGCGTCATCACCAACGTCATCAAGTCTACAGGTGTTACCCGCACCGCCCAGTTCCTGGACGACATCAAGAACCTTGGTTACGACCAGGCGTTCCGTGCCGGTATTTCCTTCAACCTTGGCGACGTGCTCATTCCCGAGGAAAAGACTGCCCTTATCGAAAAGGGTTATGCCGAGGTGGAGAACATCAAGAACAATTATGCGATGGGCTTCATCACCAACAATGAGCGTTACAACAAGGTGATTGACCTCTGGACCTCCATCGACAACCAGCTCACCGGCATCGTGCGCAAGCAGATTTCGGCCGACCAGCAGGGCTTCAACCCTGTGTTCATGATGCTGGATTCCGGTGCCCGTGGTTCAACCCAGCAGATCAAGCAGCTCTGCGGTATGCGAGGCCTTATGGCCAAGCCCCAGAAGAGCGGCGCTTCCGGTGCTGAAATCATCGAGAACCCCATCGTTTCCAACCTGAAGGAAGGAATGTCCGTGCTGGAGTACTTCATCTCCACCCACGGTGCCCGTAAGGGTCTGGCCGATACCGCCCTCAAGACTGCCGATGCAGGTTACCTGACAAGGCGTCTGGTGGACGTGTCGCACGACGTGATCATCACCGAGGAAGACTGCGGAACTCTTCGCGGCCTCATCGCCACCGCCATCAAGAACAAGGATGAGGTGGTCGAGTCTCTCGGCGAGAGAATCCTCGGCCGCACCTCCGTGCACGACATCTTCAACCCGCTCACCGGAGAGCTCATCATCTCCGCCGGCGAGGAAATCCGCGAGGACACCGCTGCCCTCATCGACTCCCTCCCCATCGAGCAGGTGGAAATCCGCAGCGTTCTCACCTGCGAATCCCGCAAGGGCGTGTGCGCAAAGTGCTATGGCCGTAACCTTGCTACTTCCCGCATGGTTGAAACCGGCGAGGTCGTGGGTGTTATCGCAGCCCAGTCCATCGGCGAGCCCGGTACCCAGCTCACCCTGCGTACCTTCCACGTCGGTGGTACCGCCAGCGGTGCCGTGGCCGACTCTTCCATCGAGTCCAAGTACGAGGGCAAACTCGCATTCGACGAGCTCCGTACCATCGACCGTGTGAACGAGGACGGCTCCGTGAACCAGGTGGTGGTTTCCCGCATGACCGAACTCCGCATCGTGGACGAGCGTACCGGCATGACCTATTCCCAGTACGATATCCCTTACGGCTCCGTGCTATATTTCAAGGACGGCGACTCCGTGAAGAAGGGAGACCTCATCTGCGAATGGGACGCCTACAACGCCACCACCATCGTGGAGCATGCAGGTACCGTGCGCTTCGAGAACATGGTCGAAGGTGTAACCTATCGTGAAGAAAGTGCCGACGAGTTCGCCACCAACACCGACAAGGTTATCATCGAAGGCCGTGACAAGACCAAGAGCCCTGCAATGCTCATCCTTGATGAGAAGGGCGAGGTCATCCGTCAGTTCAACCTGCCTGTGGGTGCACACATCATGATCAATGATGGTGCTAAGGTTAAGGTTGGCGACGTAGTTATCAAGATCCCCCGTGCCATTGGTAAGGCAAGCGATATCACCGGCGGTCTGCCGCGTGTTACCGAGCTCTTCGAGGCACGTACCCCGTCCAACCCTGCCATCCTTTCCGAAATCAACGGTGAGATTCTCATGGGTAAGGTGAAACGAGGCAAGAGGGAAATCGTGGTTAAGAACCGCAGCGGCAAGGAATGTCGTTATGAGGTTCCCATGACCAAGCAGATTCTGGTCCAGGAGAACGACTATGTGAGGGCCGGCACCCGTCTTTCCGACGGCGGCACTTCGCCTACCGACATCCTGAACATCCTCGGCCCGGTGAAGGCTCAGGAGTACATCGTCAACGAGATTCAGGCCGTGTATCGTCTGCAGGGCGTGAAGATCAACGACAAGCACTTCGAGATCATCGTGCGTCAGATGATGCGCAAGGTCCAGATCAGCGAACCCGGCGACACCGGCTTCCTCCCCGAGGAGCTTGTGGACAAGTGGGAATTCATGGACCGCAACGACTCCATCTTCGGCAAGTTCTATGTCGAGGATCCCGGCGACAGCCTCCGTTACCAGGAAGGCGACATCATCAGCGCCCGCGACCTCCGCAGCGAGAACTCCTCGCTCGAGCGTCAGGGTCAGAAGCTGATTGCAGCCCGTGCGGCACGTCCGGCGACTGCGTCCCAGGTTCTGCAGGGTATTACCCGCGCAGCCCTCAAGACCAGTTCGTTCATCTCGGCCGCATCCTTCCAGGAGACCACCAAGGTTCTGTCCGAGGCCGCTATCCGCGCCCGTGTAGACCATCTTGAAGGTCTTAAGGAGAATGTCATCTGCGGACATCTCATTCCTGCCGGAACCGGCCTTGCAGCCTACCAGGACATCGTGGTCGGCTCCCGTACAGAGGCCGTAGACGTCATGAACGAGCTCTAGTCCATCTGAGCTCATACAAAACCAAGACCCCGGAAGCACTCGCTCCCGGGGTCTTTTGTGCGAAGAGGCTCTGTGTGCACTAGGTGTGACAGAATTTGTCCTACCTAGTGCAAAAACACCCCCTTTTCGCACTGGGAGTGATGTTATTTGTCACACCTAGTGCACTGGATACAAAGTAAGTGGTGGCCGATGGGCAATTCTAGTTGCGCTGCTGGGACACGTCTTTAAGAGATTATTACTACACAATTACCTCATTAGATTTACCATAAACAAGACAGTCATGAGACCAGAAATAATTATATTTGGCGTGTTGATATGTTTTTGTTCCTGTTCAAAAGAACCAAAACCATTACGCTGTGGCAGGATGAAAGTAATAATTGAAAAACCACTCAACAGGAGCGTAAGCATAAAGAGCAATATAATACTGTCCTCATATCAAGAGTCTAATCCCGAGATACAATGGATTGAGTCTTTTGATGACTATGTTGCTTTTGAGAAGGATAGGGTTGGTGAACCGTACATAGAAATCTATGATAGTCATTATTCCTATGATTATTATACAGAGGAATTGATTTGTAGAGAGCTTCTTGAGAATTGCATATGTAGAAAAACGGAAATATACTACTATTGGGACGTAAGCAGAAGAAACTATTGGATTACTTTCTATTTGAGAGTTCCATGTGATTCGCTTGAGTACTCTGACTTAGACTATGTGCTATATAGGTTAAATTATTAAATAATGAAATACAATTCATATATATCATGGATTAAGATAAAGCAAATAAGGTTTTTGCTGATAATAATTGTTTCCTTCACAGCTGTTCTATCTTGCGACAAGGAGTATAATCAGAAGCCATGTCATATAGAGTTGAGTATTAGCTGTGTAGTTAATCCCGATGTTAAAATATTGGTTGCTGAAACCAATTTAACGGATAATAATCGCTTCTCTTATGGGACGATTCAAAAAAAGTGGTTCTCTTTTTATAATATGACCGCATATTGCAGTGTTTATGTTTATGAATCTCACCGATTTGAAAGAGAAATACTTACATATGATGATTTTTTAGAATGGGTAAAGGAGACGGTTCCGGATCCGTTTATTGATATTTGTTACTATAGCGGAGACTTCGGTGTTTATCCTGATGGTGCAGAGCCTTTAAGTGGGGCGGGATATCTGGCGTTTCATTATAAGGAGTGTCTCGAAAATCTAACACCCAGTAAAACAGAGCATTCAGAAGGTGGCCATGGTGATGCGATATATTCATATTACACTGTTTTTTATATAAACTGTACAGAACAAATACAAGAGATGTTGGATTCATTACAATAATGTCATCACATACCAAGACCCCGGAAGCACTCGCTCCCGGGGTCTTTTGTTCTAGTCTTTCAGTATCTCGTCGTAAAGCGTTGCGGCCTTGAGCATCATGCGTGGAATGTGGAAGGGCCCTTTGAAAAGATTGCCCTTGGCACTTTGCGCAACGCTGCCGTCGCGGTGGAGATAGCCGAACCATTCACCGTAGGCGTCATCGGCAAATACGCGATAGGCGTAGTCGAAAGCCTTCTGGTGCATGATAAGGTATTTCTCATCGCCGGTAGCCTGATAGGCGTAAAGACCGGCCAGAACGGTCTCGCACTGGGGCCACCAGAATTTCATGTCCTGGGAATAGTCCTGCGGCGGGAAGCCCTTGCAGTCGCGGAAATTGATCATTCCTTCGTACTCCGGGTCCCAGCCGTCCTCCAGCCAGAAGGGAAGGATGTCTGTAATAACATCCATGCCCACCTTTTTGCGGCAGGCATGGATATAAGATTTATGCTGTTGATCCATAAAGGACTATTCCAGGGTGCCGTTTTCTGCGGCCTGAACCATGTCTTCGTTTGCGGAGACGTAGATTTCAACGCGGCGGTTCTGTGCACGGCCGTCCTCGGTGCTGTTGTCAGCGATGGGGAAGTTGAAGGAAAGGCCCTCGGAGATGATGCGGCTGGGATCGATACCCTTGTTCTGGAGGTAGGAAGCCACGGCGTCGGCCCTTCTCTGG
>CAJOCS010000012.1:56809-58935 GCA_905233655.1 uncultured Bacteroidales bacterium
CGGTGATGTTGGTCATGGGCAGATCTGCCATTTCGGCTGCGAAGACATCCAGCTGCTGCTTTGCCTCGGGTTTCAGGGAACTCTTGTTGAAGTCGAAGAGAATACCGCTGTCGAAGGTTACCTTGATTGCGGTGAGACCGTTCACGTCGGTAACGGTTTCGACCTGTGCATTTTCGAGGGCTGCGAGTTCTGCGGCCTTCTGGTCCATCTTGTTGCCGATGATGGCGCCTGCGCCACCGCCGACTGCAGTACCGATGGCTGCGCCGATAGCTGCGCCCTGGCCGTCGCCACCGATGAGGTAGCCGATACCTGCGCCGATAGCTGCACCTGCACCGGAACCGATGAGGCCGCCCTTACCCATGTTGGAAATACCGCAGCTCACGATGAGTGTGCCGCAAAGGAGGATAGAGAGGATTTTTTTCATCTTGAGATTATTTAAGGTGTTTGTGTTTTGTCTTTATGCCAATGTCAAAATTATCGTTTTTTTTGGGATTGTACAAATTTTTCGTCAATTTTGATGCAAGCATTTCATCCCTTATGGATTTATAGGGAAGAAATAAAAGATGATTGTTATGAAAAAACTGTTTATTGCAGCCGTTGCTGCTCTGTCGGTCTTCGCTTGTTCAAAGGCCGAGGACGCTTATGAATACGGTGGTGTCAAAGAACCGGACGGACATGCCGCCGACTATGCTTCCCACGGCGAAGCCTATGAGCCGGGAGGGGATTCCGGTCAGGGCGGAGGCCAGTCAGGCATACTTACGGCGGCCGAATGGAACGACCTCTCGAACTGGGATTTCTGGGGCCGTCTTATGGCCGACGATACCTATGGCCCTATGGCTGCCAAATGGGGATTCAACACCTCCATGCGTTTTGCAGTGAAAGTGTCCGACGCCTCCGGCGCTCCCGTAGTGAATGCACCGCTCGACCTCTATCGAGACGGCAAGCTTGTCTGGAGCACATATACGAACAACGTCGGAGAGGCCTCGCTGTGGGACCAGGTGCTTGTCCCTTCGTCTCAGGCCACCACCGGAGCAAGCTACAGCCTTAGAATCGCTTCTGTTGAGCAGGCCGCCGCTCCCGTCATGACCGGTTGGGTCTGCCCCGACGGAGCCACCGTGAACGAATACGTGGTGAGCAGAGTCGCCGCTCCCGAAGCCAAGGCCGACATCGCCTTCATCGTGGACGCCACCGGCTCCATGGGAGACGAAATCGACTTCCTAAAGGAAGACCTTCTGGACATTCTGAATCATGTCGCCCAGAGCCAGTCCGGCCTTTCGCTCCGCACTGCCGCCGTTTTCTATCGCGACCGCGGCGACGACTACGTCACCATCCACAGTGATTTTACAGGCAATGTGTCTTCCACCATCTCGTTCGTTGGCAAGCAGTACGCCGCTGGTGGCGGAGACCTCCCGGAGGCCGTTCACTCTGCGCTTGAATGCTCGCTGCAGAATCTGAGCTGGAACACCAAGGCCCGCAGCCGCATTGCCTTCCTTGTGCTTGATGCTCCTGCCCATCAGGACGAGACCGGGGTTATAGAGAGTCTCCAGCGTTCCATCCGCACTTTTGCCTCAATGGGTATCAGGATGATTCCGGTTCTCGCCAGCACCGGTGACAAGACCACCGAATTCATGTGCCGCGACTTCGCCATCCTCACCAACGGCACCTATGTCTTCCTTACCGACGACAGCGGCGTGGGCGGATCGCACCTCACACCGAGCGTAGGGCAGTATCAGGTCGAGAAACTTAACGAACTTCTCGAACGTCTTATCGAAGAGTATATTCGTTAAAAAATCTTCAAAAAAATTTGCGGGTTCAAAAAAAAGCATTACCTTTGCAATCCCGTTCGCGGAAATAGCTCAGTTGGTAGAGCACGACCTTGCCAAGGTCGGGGTCGCGAGTTCGAGTCTCGTTTTCCGCTCAAAACAAAACGCCAGCCCTTGTGGTTGGCGTTTTTGTTTTGTAGATATAATTGACATTTTGTAGAGACTCGAACTCAGCGACCCGCCCCCCGAGGGGGCAGCCGCCCTAGGCGGCGGGGGATAACGTAGATATCGCGAGGGGCCGCAGGCCCTATGCCCGCGCCAGCGGGCTCGAGTCTCGTTTTCCGCTCTAGAGACTCGAACTCG
>CAJOCS010000013.1 GCA_905233655.1 uncultured Bacteroidales bacterium
GTCCCGCCAGGGGAAAAACACTTGCTCCCTTTTCGCGTGGGGAATGTTAACCGGGCTATGAGAGAAGGGCGTCGATTACGCGCTGGGCTTCGTCGCGGGAGGAGAAGCTGAAGGGACGGTAAAGGTCGTCCTCCATGCAGATAATCATATTGCCCATGAGGTCCGCCATACCGTCGTACCACTGGCTGGCGTGCCAGTTGGGTTTGAGACGGGGCTTGCGGAAAGCTTCCCTGTCAAGATTTCCAAGCAGGGTGCCGGGAAGAGCAAGCTTGCGAGAAACCTTGCGGAACACTTCGCAGCGCATGTTTTCGCAGCGGTCGGCCCCGATGATGGCCGGAAGGCTGTCCCAGTCGGAGGCATCGGCCTGGACAATGCGGAAACTGTCGTTCGTGAGGGCCACAATCACGTATTTCTCGCCGATTTCGGGATTCCACGAAACTGCGCCTTCGGTTTCGTCGTCATAGCCGTCGAACTCGTCCTCGTAGTCGTCATCATCGTCATCATCGTCATCGCTTTCGGTCCAGTCGTCCTCGCCGACCTCATCTTCCTTCTCATCCTCAATCAGCGACTCAATTAGCTCGCTTCCCATTTCGATGGCCTTGTCGCGCCACATCCAGGCAGTGTCCTCGTCGCCTTCCCACCAGTAGTACTGATAGAGGATGGCAGCGGCATCGGCACAAGGCTCTTCGGCGTTCACGAGATCCTCCAGCATGGCAAGCTCTTTTTCGGTCATTTTGTCCTCGTCCAAAAGGCAGCCGCAGTAGTGGATGGTGCAGTCCGGGTCGCCGAGGGCGGCACCTTCCTTCCACAGTTCAAAAGCGGTTTCGTGATCCTGCTGGCCGTCGGAACGGGCGCTGCCGTTCTCGTAACAGCAGCCAAGCTCGTAAAGGATGTTCCTGTTGCCGTGCCTGTAGGCCACATCAAGGTATGGGAAGGCCGCCCGGTAGTCGATTTCGTTGCCGTCCCAGCCATAGAAATGGCTCATGCCGATATAACCCTGGGCATTGCTGTAATACACGTCGCAGTCTACGGGAAGACCGTCTTCCCTCGCCATTTCAGCTATCGTTTCCATGTAGCCGAGACAGTCCTGCGGATCCGGATTCTCTTCCACGAATTTGTCGATTCGTTCGCTTGCTGTACTCATAATTAATTGATATTGTTCGTTTTAGTTTCTGAAAAAGAAATAGAATGCAGCCCATTTGAGGGGAATGTCGTCGGCATGGCCGATGGTGCGGTAGCCGTCGTCTTTAATCTGCTGCAAAAGCAAAAACAGCTTACTTCATTTCCTTCTTCGCCAGGCGCAGGGCCGCCCATGCAAGCAGCGCCTGGGCGCTGAGGTAGGTGAGCATGATCACGAAGCCCATGAAAGGGGTGTTGAGGTCCGGTGCGAACTCTTTCACGGCAATCATAGAATCCGAGAAAGTGAACAGGACTGCGCCGGAAAGCATGATCCACCAGGTTGTTCCACCCAGACGGAAAATACCTGCAACGCCGCAGAAAATGAGCAGCAGGAGCATGATTCCGTAGGTGCACATGGGAACGAGCATTACACCCTTGATGCCTATTGCCACCGACAGCACCAGCAGCATCGAGAGGATGACTACGGCGGAGATGAGCCATGTCCATACGCTCATACCCTTCCAGGCCTTTTCTCCGAAGATGATAAGGTAGAAGATGTGGCCGATGAAAAATGATCCGATGCCCACTATGAACCAGAAATTCCCGGGATAGAGCAACATTATGTCGCCTGCGCAGCCAAAGACCTGTGCGAAAAGCAGAAGCCGCACAAGACGGGAATCCAGCCCGCCGGCCGCGGCGATTGTGGTAGCGGCAAGAAGTGGCAGAAGGGCCGGCTTCACAAGATCGTGCACCGGAGGGAACCAAAGCCTTCCGAGCAGATCGAGGATTGTTGCAAGCACATAGAACGTTCCAGGAAGGAGCCAGTACTGTTTCTTAGTCATTTATAACGAGTTTCTTGAATTTGGCGTGGCGATTGTCGTCCTGAAGCAGAATCTGCAGCTTGAACTGACCGTCACGGGCACCTTCGGCAATGCATTCCTCCTTGAATTTCTCGAAGGACTCAGTGACCATACGGTGGGTGAGGGGCAGTTTCAGACGCAGAGAGTCGCGCTTGGTCTTGTATTCCACATTGATGTCCATGAGCTCCTGGTCCACCACCTTGGTGAATTCTTCGGCCTGGGCCTGGGTTGTGCTCTGGTCCTGGAATTCATAGTAGAAGCGGTAACCGAGGATTTCGAGGTCGGCGAAGCCGATGAAGAAGCGGGTCTTCACGCCGGTCTTCTCCTCGGCCTTGCGGACTGCCTCGATGAACTGGCGCTCGTGGAGCTTTTCGCCGGTGATTGTGACGATTCCGTTCACCTTCTGAATCATGTGGACCGTGGGGGTTCCCTTGAACTTGGGACCAATCTCCAGAAGGTCGTTCATGTTGTAACGGTACAGGCCCGCGAAGGTGGTCACGTAAGGGCAGTAGCGCTTGCCTTCCTCAAGCTCGTCGAGCTGATAGAAGGTAGGGTTGGGATTCTCCAGATCCTCTTCCTTGATGAACTCATAGTAGTGGAAGTGGGGGAAGAGGACGGTGTTCAGAGTGTCGTCCAGAACAAGGCCGAAACGGCATTCGGAGCTGAAATAGCCGAATTCCTGGTGGAGCATGCCCTCCGGGAAGGAATCCTTGAACTTGTCAAGGTAGACCTTGGTGTTGCCGCATTTCCAGGTGGTGAGAATCTGGAGGTTCGGCCAGTAGTGCTTGGGAAGCACGTCGCCGTATTTCTCCCGGAGAGCGCGAAGCTCGGCGGCGCGCTTGGGATTCGGTTTGAGGTAGGTCTCGATTTCGGCGCGGATTTCAGGGTCGATCTTCAGGTCCTTGTTGAGGGTACCCTTCTCGATATCCTCCACGTAGGCGTCGTAGAAGCGGTTCACATTGTTCTGAAGCTCCACGATGGTGGAAGGGTTCGCGGTGACGATGAGGGTGATGTCCTGTTCGATTCCCATGCGCATCAGAACATAGTAACGGGCGTTGTAGTCGGCAATGCCGTAGACGCACTGAGGGTTGGAGTAGAGGGCTTTCACGAAGCCGGGGCAGTCGCGCTGGGTGACGCCGGAGACGCTTCCGAACATGGTTCCGTCCGGGGCTTCGCCTTCCTTCACCTTGCCCACGATGGAGAGAATCTTGCCGCTGAAGACGCGGTGACGGTTCTTGATGAAGTTGAACAGCCACACCTTGGTCATCTTGCCGTAGATGTTGGAAAGATACTCCTGGGTGATGGGAATCCATTTCGGCTCCGAGGTGGTGCCGGAGGTGGTGGCGTAGAGCAGAGGCTTGCCGGGGAAGAGAATGTCCGGATTGCCGTGCTTGTGCTTCTCGACGTAGGGACGGAGGTCCTCATAGTCGTTGCAGTGGACATTCTTGCGGTAAAGCTCGAAAAGTTCTTCGGCCGAGCCCGCCTTCAGGATTTCGGCGAAATTGTGCTCTTTGCCATACTCGCTGTCCTTGGCGTACTCAAGGATGGCACGTAATGTTTTTTCAGATGTTTTTCTGGGGTTTTTGGAGGCGCTCTTCAGTTTCAGATACTGAATTCCCCCTGCCATTCCAAGCAGGGAATTTGCCACCAGCATTCCTTTAAGTGACATGTCAGGTTGGTTTTAGGTTCTTTTTTATCATGGCAAATTTAACAAAAATCCCTATATTTGCAAAGATTACGCGAAAACAAAACTATAAACCACTTAACCAATACAGATGAAAAAACTGATTCTAAGCATTGCAGCAATTCTTGCAAGCGCTTCAATGACAATCGCTTTTGCACAGGACGACGACCGTGAGGTGAAAAGAGGCTGGAGCTTCGGCGTACTTCCCACCGCAACCTTCTCCACCGACAACGGCTACCAGGCCGGCGCCTTCGGAGACGTCTATTATTATGGTAACGGAGACACCTATCCGGATCCGCTCCATAAGATCAGCTGGGAGGCATCGTACTTCACCCACAGCCACCGTATGCGTTTCTACCTCGCCTACGACTCCAAGTATCTCATTCCCAACATGCGTCTGAATGCGTCCGTAACCTATGTTACCGACCCTCTGTACAGCTTCTGGGGCTTCAACGGCCCTGCCGCCGTCCAGAACTACGACGTATGGTTCAACAGGGACATGACCCTGCCCAACGGCAACAATGTCAACTACTACGGCATGGGCCGAGACATGCTCCGCGTCCTCGCCAACGTACAGGGCCGCATCACCGACAACCTGAACTGGGCAGCAGGAATCAACTTCTGGAACTGGAAGCTCGGCAATATGAGGGACAACGGCGTGAAGGACGACAACGGGAACAAGATGTTCTACGACACCAACATGACCCTGTTCCAGCAGTATCAGACCCTCGGCCTCATCTCCGACGAAGAGGTTAACGGCGGAACCACCCTCGAAGTGAACGCCGGCGTGGTGTACGACACCCGCGACATCGAGGCCGCTCCTAACCATGGTATCTGGGCCGAGGCCTACCTGAACGGCAATGTTCTGGGTCAGCGCTACCTGAAAGCCTGCGCCTACTTCCGTCAGTACATCGCCCTTCCCATCAACTTCATCCGTGCAGGCCAGCCGGTTTTTGCATACCGTCTCGCATGGCAGCAGACCATCGCCGGAGAAACCCCGCTGTACATGATCCAGAACATTCCTCTGCTTGTCCAGCGCAATATGATTTCCGAAGGTTTCGGTTCCAACGGCACTATCCGCGGTCTGCGTGAAAACCGCATCCTCACCGAGGGCATGGCCTGGGTGAACACCGAACTCCGCGTCAAACTCGTGAATTTCAGGCTCCTGAACCAGTACTTCTACATTGCCGTGAATCCGTTCTTCGACGCCGGTGTAATCACCAAGCAGTACAAGGAGGCGGAACTCGCCGCAGCTGCCGACGCCAACGGCAAGATCTACGACGCCCGTCTCGCAGCCATCGGCCAGGACACCGTCATTTACGACGCCACCAAGGCTGGCAATCTGGTCTACAGCGGCGGTATCGGCCTCAAGATTGCGATGAACCAGAACTTCATCGTGTCGGCCGAATACGCACACTGCTTCGTTTCAGACCTCGTTGCAGACCCCTGGATCGGAATCGGCATCAACTACCAGTTCTAGGATTTCCAGAGCATGAAAAAGGCTGGCCCCGGAAGGAGTCAGCCTCTTTTTTGTCTATTCGGCTTCAAGAAGGAAGATGGCCGAGCTGTAAAGGTTCGGAAGAACCGGATTGAACGCCCCGCTGCCGAGGAAGGCTCCGGAGTAGACTCCGCCGTCGCCCCACCAGCATGAGCTGTCTACATTCTGCTCGGTAACCTTGTAGCGCCGGGAAGGGTCGAGACCTTTCAGACGGAAGCGCTGACCGTCGGTACCGCGGGCGTCGAAGCCTATGCTGTAGACATACACGACGGCCCTGGACTTGTCTTCGCTCACGTACATGCAGCCGTAGATGTCGTTGCCGTAGGGGCTTCCGAGACGGTAGAGGTCGCCGGTGAACACCAGGTCGCGATAGTTCTTGTAGGATTCCACGCAGCGGTTCACGAGGGCCATATCGTCGGCGCTCAGGTAACGGGGCTGAAGCTCCAGGCCGAGACGGCCCTGGCAGGCTACGTCGAAGCGGAACTTGAGGGGAGTGATGTTTCGGCTCTGATGGTTGGGAACTTCGGAAACATGGGCCGCCATCACGCATGCAGGGTAGATTAGGGACGTGCCATACTGCATGAAAACGCGCTCAAGGCCGTCGGTGTCGTCACTTGTCCAGATCTCGTTGAAGTATCTGAGAGAGCCGTAGTCCACCCTTGCTCCGCCGGAAGAGCAGCACTGCACCAGCACGTCGGGATACTTCTCGCGGATTCTGCGCATCACATTGTAAAGGCCCTGGACATAATCCACATAGAAACGGTCCTGGGAGTCGAGATAGGGGCTGCCGAAGGAGAATACCGGACGGTTGCAGTCCCATTTGATATAGTCGATGGAAGGGGAGAGCTGCATCACCGAATCGAACACCCCGTAGACAAAGTCCTGAACGGCGGGGTTCGAAAGGTCGAGCACCCACTGGCTGCGCTCCTGGTAAATCACGCGTCCGGGGCTCTGGACCACCCATTCTGGATGGGCATGGGCGAGGTCGGATTCAGGATTCACCATCTCCGGCTCAATCCAGATGCCGAAACGGAGGCCTTTCGAGTGGGCGTAGGAGGCGATGTGGTCTATTCCCTCCGGGAGCTTGCTCACATTCACCTTCCAGTCTCCGAGTCCGGCGCGGTCGTTGTTGCGGGGGTAGTTGTTGCCGAACCAGCCGTCGTCCAGGACGAACATTTCAAGGCCCATGGAAGCGGCGTCGTCAATCATGTGGATGAGAGTCTCGGTGGTGAAGGTGAAGTAGGCGCCCTCCCAGCTGTTCAGAAGGGTGGGATTCACCTCTCCGCCGTTGTACACGCGGTATTTTCTTGCCCAGCGGTGCAGCTGGCGGGAAGCTCCGCCGGCGCCCTCGTCGGAGAAAGTCCATACCATTTCCGGCGTCCGGAAGCGCTGCCCCTTTCCAAGGGGGTAGGCCGACGCAAAGGGATTGATGCCGGCCACGATGCTCAGGAAATGCTCAGGCCCCTGCTCGAAGCTTATCCTGTAGTTTCCGCTCCATGCAAGCGCACCGGCAACTACCTCGCCGTAGTCTTCATTAAGCTGTTCCGTGTTGAGACTCAGCAGGAACGAAGGATTGCCGCACTGGGTGGTCTGGGTGCCGCGGCGGGTTTCCAGAAGCTTGACCCCGTGCTGAAGGAGCTCGTTTTCAATTTGCATCTCCTGTGCCCATGAACCGTTGGCGTGGGTGAGCAGATAACTCCCCGCACGGAGCGTCATGGCCGACGAGGCGATGTCCAGAAGCTCCACGCCGGCGTTGGTGTTGTTTATAACCTCGCTGCACGCCACAATTACGTCTTCGGCCTGATGCGCAAGGAAACTGAGTTCAAGTTCCAGGCCGGTGACATGGTCCTTCAGATGGATGGTGGTCTCGACGGCGTCGCTCCCGGAAACGGGATGGCTCGAGTGGGAAAAGTAGCGCATCTCCGTGTTGTGGGTGCCGTCGGCATACCTCACATGAAGGGCGGGCTGCCCGAGGAAGCTGGCTCCCGTAGAGGGGAAGGCTGAACAGCCCGAGCCATAGCGGTTATGGACGCGTGGAACCGCCTCGAATTCAGAGGCATCCACCTTTTTCCCATAATACAGCTGCTGGAGCTCTCCGTCTTCCCTCACGCACAGGACGAGGGATGTGTTCTGCGTTTCCACGGCAATCACCTGGGGCTGCACCTCGGGGACGGCCACTGTTTCGTGGGTGAACGTTTTTTTCTTTTTCCTTGCCTGGGCGTCGTTCAAGGGCAGGATGGCTGCAATCAGGGCTGCGGCCACGAGTACTTTGGGGATTCTCATGTGCTTGTCTCTCTAAAATGAAAAGGATGAGCCGCCGAGGAATTCTCGAATGAGCGAAGTGGCGGGAATCTCCTTGTCGGGGACAGGAGTAAAGTAGTGGATGAACTTCAGTAGACGGTGCGCCTCGGCATATTCCGGACTGTTCTGGGGAACGGTGCGCAAAATGGGCTCGGCGTGGTTTTTAAGCACTGCGAATTCAATGAGATAGGCCGAGTTGAACATCACGTCGGCCATCTCCTGGAAGGGATAAATCCACTGATATTCGCTCTTGCATACGTTGGGCCACTGGCTTATTGTCTGGCGGGCGGTGAAGGCCCCCTTGTTGTAGTCGCGCACGATGCGGCGCAGCAGACGGTTGTCGCTGGTGGGTATGCAGTTGTGGTTGTCCAGCTGGATGCCGGTGAGGGTGTTGATGAAGATGCGGTACTTGGACTCGTCCGGAATCCTGTCGGTGAGGGCGGGATTCAGGGCGTGTATGCCTTCGATGAGGAGTATGCATCCGGGGCCGAGCTGAAGCTTCTTGCCGTTGTATTCGCGCATGCCGGTTACGAAGTTGTATTCCGGGGCGTCAATCTCTTCGCCGTCGATGAGTTTCATAATGTCCTCCTCCATGAGGGCGTGGTCCACGGTGTCGAAATTGTCGAAATCGTAGGAGCCGTCGGGGAACTTCGGGGTATCCACACGGTTTACGAAATAATCGTCGGTCGACATGGACATGGGCTTCAGGCCACAGGCCTTGAGCTGGAGCGAAAGCCTCTTGCAGAAAGTGGTCTTTCCGGAAGATGAAGGCCCGGTGATGAGCACTATTTTGGTAGGGTTCTCCTCGTCGTGGTAGCGGCGGTCGATATCCTCGGCAATCTGCACAATCTTCTTTTCCTGAAGCGCTTCCGCTATCTGGATGAGTTCACTGGCCTGTCCCTCTATAATGGCGTGGTTCACGTCGCCAACCGTGCTCAGGCCCATAATGATATTCCAGCGCAGATTCTCCTTGAACATCTCGTAGGTGCGCGGCTGATCGCGGAACTCCTCCAGGCGGTCGGGGCACTGGATGTCCGGAAGCATGAGGAGGATGCCGTCGTAGTACGGCCTCAGGCCCCACAGTTTCAGATAGCCCGTGGAGGGGACCAGTTTACCGTAATAGTAGTCGGCGGTGTCGTCGAGGGTGTAGTAGTCCGTGTAGGCCTCGCCGCTGGTTTCGAGAAGGCGCACCTTGTCGAGGTAGCCGCTCTTGCGGAATTCCTTGATGGCGCGGTCGGTCTGGACGTCGAAGCGGTGGAAGGGCATGTCGGCCTCCACGAGTTCCTTCATCCGGCTTTCGAGGAGCTTGAGGTCGTCGCAGGTGACGTCGCTCTTGTCGGCCTTGCGCAGGTGGCAGAAGAAACCGCCCGCAATGGGATGTTCCATATACAGTTCACTGCCGGGGAACACGTCGTTCGCGGCTTTGAAAAGCAGGAAGCATACCGAACGGAAATAGACCCTGGCGCCGCTTGAATCGCGGATATCCAGGAACTCTATGTCCTTGTTCTGATATACCCTGAACTTCAGGCCCTGGGACACATTGTTCACCTTTGCGGAGACAATGGGGTAGGGCTGTTCGAATTCGAATTCCTGGAGCATCTGGGCCAGGGATGTTCCTTCGGCGAACTTCTTCGACGAACGGGTGTTCTTGCAGTAAACTTGAACCATTTTATTGTGTTGTTAGAGGGTTTCTACAGCTGTGCTTCCTGTTTCTCCAGATAGCTCACAACGTCCTGTACGGTGTTGAAACCGGCCAGTTCCTGGTCCGGGATCACTATTCCGTACTGGTCTTCGATGCGCATGAGGAGCTGGAGGATATCCAGGGAATCGGCACCGAGGTCCTTCTTGATGAGCGATTCGGGATGTATGGTGGAAGGGTCGAGGCGAAGCTGCTTCGCCAGTATTGTCTGTACTTTTTCAAACATGGTTTTAATCTTCGTAATGGTCGTACTTCGAAATTTCCGTTTCAATCTTGGAAGAGAGACCGCTGATCTGCATCCTGTAGGCTTGTTCTATGCATTTTTCAACGGCCGTGGCATTGGAGGAGCCATGCCCCTTCACAACCACTTTGGACGTGCCCAGGAGCACGCTACCGCCGTAGTTCTGATAGTTCATGAACTCTTTTTCCTCCATGAACATACGTTTCATAAGGAGGGCGCCCATCTTGTAGACGAAACGGGAATAGATATCTTTCTTCAGTTTTTTAAGCAGTTCAATTGCAGTTCCTTCCGTGGTTTTCACAAGGACGTTTCCGGAGAAACCGTCGGCCACCACCACGTCGTAGCTGCCGCTCAGAAGGTCCCGGCTTTCCATGTTCCCCACGAAGTTCACGCATTCGGTCTCGCCGAGAAGGGAGTAGGCCTCGCGGCGCATCTCATCGCCTTTCTCGGCCTCTTTTCCAACGTTCAGAAGCGCCACACGGGGTTTCTGCACCCCGTAGACATTCTCCATATAGAGCGATGCCATTATGGCGAACTGCCTCAGGTGGGCCGATGTCACCTCCACGTTGGCTCCGCTGTCGCAGATGCCTACCACGCTGCCGTCCATGCAGGGAAGAATGGGACAGAATGCTGGCCGTATCACACCGGGAATGCGTCCGAGCCTTACCAGGGCCCCGGTAACCAGGGCGCCCGTGGAGCCAACCGACACAAGGGCGGCGACGTCGTCGTTGTCGCGCAGCTCTATTATGCCTTTCATCATGGAGGAGTTGCGCTTGAGGCGCACTACGTCGGTGGGTTTCTCGTCGCAGCCTATCACCTCCGGAGCATGCATTATCTCGAGGCGGGACGCGTCGTACTCCCTGCCTTCCAGATGCTTGCCGATGACGTTTTTGTCGCCGCTCAGTATGACATGGAGGTCGGGAGTCTTCGCAAGGGCCGCCAGGGCGCCCTCGATGGGGGCTTCGGGGCAGCGGTCTCCGCCGAAACAGTCAACAATAATCTTTATCATCTCAGATCTTTTTAGCGTAGCAGCGGTAACGCTTCACAATGTCGCGGCGGAAGCGTTTCCACTGGTTCTGTATGGCCCAGTTGTCCTCGAGATTCAGGAGCGTGTCGGCATACTTTATCTCGGGATGCTCTTTGAACATCTTCATTATTGCCACGGAAAGGGCCGCGGAGATGCCCCTGTTGAGGTATTCCGGGTCTGCGCCGATAAGGCACATATCTATGCTTTCGGGTGTTCGCAGGCATCTGAGGAAGCGCCAAGCCAGGCCGGGAGTGATGTGCCCGCGGGTGCCGGCGAAGGCCGGGGCGAGGGAGGGGATGGAGATGCCGAAGCACACGGGCTTCTCGTTCTCGTCCAGAATGACGGCCGTCCACTTGGGACTTATCACCAGGCCGAAATTGTCCACCATAAGCTTTCTCATGCCTTCCGTGAACGGGACCGTACCATAGAGGCCCTCATAGGACTTGTCCAGGAGGTCGAAGATCCCGTCGGCATATTTTTTAAGGAAGTCGCTTCCGTTTTTGGCGGTGCCGAAGTGGAGTTTGTAGCGTTTGAAGATGAAATCCACCAGAGATTCCATTTCCTGAAGGGTTTCCTCGGATTCCACACCATAGAGGAAGGAACCGTTGTACTCCACCTCCTTTTCATAGCCAAGCGCCTCAATGTGATGCTGGTACCACGGACCGTTGTAAGGCGACTCGAAGGTGGCCGGGACGTCGAAGCCGTCAACCAGAAGGCCTTCCTTTTCGAGGTCGGAATAGCCCAGCGGGCCGCACATGGTGTCCATTCCCTGTGCCTTTGCCCACTGCTCCACGGCCGAGAAAAGGGCCCTGGACACCTCGGGGTCGTCAATGGCGTCAAAGCGGGTGAAGCGGCAGCGCTTTTCCCCGTTTTTCTTGTTGGCGTCCTTCTGGATTATACCCTGTATCCTTCCGGCCACTGCGCCGTCCTTGAGGGCAAGGAAGAAGATGCTGTCGCAGGAGGAGTTGTAGACGTAGTCCTTCCGGAAAATCTTCTTCTCGTCCATATACAGCGGCGGAATAAAGCACAGATTGCCCTTGTACAGGTCCAGGGGGAACTCGAGGAACTGCTTCCGCTGCTTTCTGTTTTTTACTTCCAGTACTTCAATCATACGCTATCTGTGAATTGCGTGGAAACATACACCCACACCGTTGGGGCCGGAATGGCTGCCTGCGGTGGGATTGGTTACCACATAGTCTATTTCAAGGTCTTCGCCGAGTTTCTCCTTAAGGATTCTGCCCAGTTCCTGTGCCAGCTCCGGAGCGTCGGTATGGCCAATCGAGAAACGGTGGGCCTTCACCTCGTCTCCAAGCTCCAGCACCTGACTGACAAGCTTGTTCATTGCATTCACGCGCCCCTTCTCCTTTCCGCAGGAAACCATCTTCCCTTCCGGGCTCATATAGATAATGGGACGAATGCCGATGAGGGTTCCCATCGTGGCGGCAAGCCCGCTCACGCGGCCGCTGCGGCGGAAGAATTTCAGGTCGTCGGCAAAGAAATACATAGCGAAATGGTCTACCCCGGTTTTTGCCCACTCGAGCACATCGTCGAGGGTTTTTCCGGCTTTCAGCATGTCGCCGATTTCACGGACTATGGTGTAGCTTATGGTGGTGATGCCCTTGGTATCGATTGTTTCGAAGCGCACGCCGGGGAATTCGGCCCTGAGCTCTGCGACGGCCTGGTCCATGACGTCGAAGGTGGCGGTCATGGCCCTGGAGAAGTGAATGTAGAGGATGTCGTCGCCGGCCTCGAAGGCAGGACGGAAATACTCTACGTATTTCTCCTTGGAAATGGCGCTCGTAGTGGGAAGAATTCCGCTGCGGAGCATGTCGTAGAAGCCCTTGCTGTCGAATTCGGTGAAGTCTTCGTAAGGGTAAACTGTCTTTGTGTCCACGCTGTAGGGCATGGAGATGAGGGAGAAACCGTACTCGGCCGCAACTGCGGGAGTGATGTCGGTGTCTGTGTCGGTAAAGAGTCTCAGCATATCATTAAAATGTAGTCGTATACTTTCTGCCCGCCGTCGGAGAGTATTACCTCGGCGAGGGGATATTTCTTTTCAAGTGATGTCTTCAGGGCCGCAACTTTTTCGGCCGATGTACCGGCGCCGCTGAAAAGGGTTATAATGTCGGCTCCGGCAGCGTCAATCGCCTCTGCAAGGCTCATTACGGCCTCCTCGGGGGTGGGGGAGCTGCAGAGAATCTGTTTTCCGCTGATGCCGATGTATTCGCCTTCGCGCACGCCGTCGGCGTCGCGCACCGCACGGGACACAAGGCCGTCGGTAACCGCTCCCACAGCCTCCGTCATAGCGGCGGGAATGTCTTCCGGAGCCATGTCCATGTCGAGGTTTGCAAGGGCGAAATAGCCCTGGGCGAGGCTGCGGCTGGGAATTACCTCTATATGGACGCCTTCTTTCGAATAAATCGAGGCGGCCTGCTCAGCGGTTAGAAGGATGTTGGAATTGTTCGGGAACACGAGGATGGTATCGGCGTCAATGCTGTCGAATGCCTCCAGGAACTTCTCCACGGGAGGGTTCATGGTCTGCCCGCCGGGAATTATGGCATCGGCCCCCATCTCGCGGAAGCTCTGGCAGAAACCTTCGCCGTTGGCGACGGCAACTACCCCGAGTGGCTTGCGCACGCTGTGGAAACGCTCGTCCATGTGGTTCTCATGGTGCTGCAGGGTCATATTCTCCACCTTTATGGTGAGATATTCGCCCCATTCGCGGCAGCGGGTGAGAATGGCCCCGGGGTCTTTGGTGTGGACGTGCACTTTCACTATTGAGCCGTCGCGGAAGAATACCAGCGAATCGCCCTGGGAGGCGAGATAGTCGCGGATTACGCTTTCGTCGAAGCTGTCGAGGTCCACCTTTGAACGCTGGAGCCTCAGAAGGAACTCGGTGCAGTAGCCGAATTCCAGTACGGAATCTTCCGTGAAGGCGTTGAAATCTATGTCTGCGGCCTTTGCCTGAGGCGTTTCCAGAAGCGATACCGTCTCGCCGTGAAGGGCCGAGCGCATGCCTTCCGCAATGCATAGAAGGCCAGCGCCGCCGCTGTCCACCACTCCCGCCTTCTTGAGAACGTCCAGAAGTTCCGGGGTGTGCTGCAGCGAAAGGTCCATTCCGGCAATCATAAGGTCGAAGTATTCCTCCAGGGTAGAAGAGCCCTCGGCGGCTTTAACGCCTTCGCGGAGCACCGTGAGAATGGTTCCCTCCACGGGCTGGGAAACGGCGTGGTAGGCTTCGTTCACGGCCTCGTGCATGGCCTGCGCGAAAACCTGGACATCGGCCTCCCTGTAGCCCTGGAGGCCCTTGGCCATGCCAGCGAAAATGCGGGAGAGGATAACGCCGGAATTGCCCCTTGCGCCCATGAGCATGCCTTTCGACACAGAGGCGGCCATGTCCGCTATGATTGTACCGCTTCCGTGGGAACCGGCTTCGATGGTCATATACATATTGTCTCCCGTGTCCCCGTCCGGGATAGGGAAGACATTAAGGTCATTTATGGTCTTGCGGCTTTCCGCAAGCGATGCGGCGCCGCCGCGTACAAGGTTCAGGTATGAGTTTGCGTCAAGGTTCATATCTTATTCCTGATCGAGGGAATCCGCAGCAGCAGGCGGAATACCCAGGGTTCGAGAGAATATGTCAGCAGTATAGTCGAGGCCATGCCGATGAGGGTTATGATTCCTATGCTCTTTATGGCCGGATGGGTTGCGAAAATGAGCGAGAATGTGACTATCGCGAGCACCATTGCGCTGTAGAAGATGGCCACCTTGTGGAATTGGAGCATGTCGTTCTTTCCGGTACGGGCTTCCTGCAGGAGACCCTCCATCACAAATATGCTGTAGTCCACTCCGATTCCGTATATGAAGGTTGAAATGACAATGTTTATAAGATTGAATTCCAGGCCGATGAGAGCCATATAGCCCTGCATCACATACCAGCTGGCGAACATCGGAAGGAAGGCCACGAGGGACACAATCACGTTCCTGAAGGAAATGAGTAGCACCAGTAGCACGAAGAGCGAGGAAATCCAGAGGGTTGTGGAGAAGTCGTCGTGGACTATTTCCACCATGTCGCGGCAGTAGTAGAACGGCTCCAGCACCAGCACATTGGGTTTTTCCACAAGCGCGTCCGTAACCGTATCCTTGTCCTTTTCGTCGAAGGCCACGTCGGTGAACACCATGAAGCGGCCGTTGTCCTGCCGCTCTATGTAATTGGACATAAGCCCCGGCGGGACAATTCCCGAGTTGTAAAGGTCTCCGGGCTCATAGTCGGCCTCAAGCATGGCGAAGAAAGGCTCGAAGAGGGAGGGCTGAAGGCCGTTTCTGCGTGCGGCAGCGGCAATTCTTCCCCTGAGCGCGGCTACTCTCGAAGGGCTCCAGAACTCCTTCCAGGCGGCAATCCTGAGTTCCTGGTCGGCGTTTGAATGGAACAGGAGCGAGGTTAGCGGCGTGTAGCTCTTCACCAGCCCCGCGCGGCTCAGGGAATCGAGCCCCTCGAAGAGCCCCTTGTTGTACTCGAGGGCGTTGTCCAGCTCCTGGTCGTATGCGGCGAAGTAGAAATGCATGGCACCGTCGGCGTTCTTCTCGTTGTAGAGATCCTGGCTTTCGCAGAGCGAAGGTTCGTCGTAGTCAAGATTGCGAAGGTCTGAGTCGAAGCGCACTTTGGGGCTGAAGGCCACGCCCACCGCTACCAGCACGAGCATGGCTCCGATTATCCATTTGCTGCTGTCCCAGGGCAGGGAATTGAACTTTTCAACCACGGGGAAACCATGGCTGCGCTTGAAACGTATCTGTTTCTTCCTGAGGAAATGAGGCAGGAATACCAGCGCATAGAGGGTGTTCCCAATAAGGGCGAAGGTGGCGAAAAGGCCGAAGTCGCGCAGCAGGTCGCTTTCCGTAAAGAGCAGCCCCATGAAAGCGCCCACCGTGGTAAGGCAGCCAAGGAACACCGGAGTGGACTCCTCGCGGAGCATCACTTCGGCGTCGCCCACATAGTAGTAGTGGATGAGTACGTGCAGGCAGTAGCTGATTGCAACTCCAAGCACAATGGAACTGATTCCCAGCGCCATCAGCGACATGTAGCCCTTAATCCAGTACATGCAGGCGAGCGAAAAGGCCGTGCCGTAGAGGATGGGGACCACCTGCTGCCACACGAAGGCGAAGCTGTGGAAACTAAGAATCATTATCAGCAGTATCACCAGCAGCGAAAGGCCTATCGTCCATGCGAGGTCACGCTTGATTGTGCCTGCGTTGGAGACGCTTCCAAGAGGATTTCCGTGGTAGAGGATACGGATTTCCGGGTAGTCGGCCTCAATCTGGGAGCGAATCTTTCCCATCTGCTTTGCAAAGCGCGTGGATGCGCCGGAATCCATGGGATCGAAATTGGGGGAGAGGAACGCCAGCACCACGCTCTTGTCCGGGCAGAAGAGATGGCCTCCCTCCATGGTATAACCGCCGATGGATGTGCCTCCGTCGGGAACTATCCTCCCGAGAAGTACTTCCCTCAGGTTCAGGGGATCCATCGCTACCAGCTGGCTCGCCGTGCCGGTTTCATCGTTCATCACCATCTCCAGATTAACTTCCATCTGGGCGTCAATCGCTTCTGGCGCAAGTTTTTCCAAAATGGAGGAATACCAGGCCGTGTCCATGAATGTGGGCAGATGCGAAAGCCCGAAATCCATAGCCTGGAAGGCGAGGTCGGCATCCAGGTAGTTCAGGATGCCTGCTATGTGGTTTTCTCCGTCGTTTGCAAGCAGCGAGTCGCAGAAGGCGTCGAGGGCGGCCTGCATGGTGTAGCTGTCGGCTCTCTTGGAGGCGTCGCGCGAAGTCACCTGGATGAATACCTTGTCTTTAAGGTCGATATCGCTGAAAGCCAGTTCGTTCGATGTGGAAGAACGGGGCAGGAGCTTCACGATGTCCTCTTCGTAGCGCAGTTTCAGGCCGAAAAAGGCGAATACGAGGAAACTCACCGCCATCAGAACATACATCAGCGCCCTGTGCGATGCGAAATACCTGTAAACGGGAAGAAAAATCCTGTGCATGAGGGGGGGGATTAAAAGCGGTCCATCAGGTCGAAAATCCGTTTCTGGACTTCTTCTATGCTGCCCACGCCGTCAATCTCGTGATAGCGGCCGTCTTTCCGGTAGAAGTCCACAAGGGGTTCGGTCTTTGCGTGGTAGGTGTTAATCCTGTTCTGCACAATCTCGGGGCTGGCATCATCGGCCCTGCCTTCGATTGTGGCGCGGTGTGCGATGCGTTCGCCAATCAGCTCGTCGGGAATCATAATGGACACCACTGCGGTCACTTTTTTACCGTTCTTTCCGAGTATAAGGTCCAGGGCCTCGGCCTGTGCGATTGTGCGGGGGAAGCCGTCCAGAAGGAAACCGTCCACACCAGTGGTTTTGCGGAAACGCTCCTCGATCATGCCTTCCACCACTTCGTCGGGTACCAGGTTCCCGGCCTCGATAAGGGCTTTTGCCTTGAGGCCGAGCTCGCTTCCGGAGGCGATTTCGCTGCGGAGCAGCTCACCGGTGGAAAGATGGCAGAGATTGTAGCGCTGTTTCATTGCACCGGCCTGGGTGCCTTTGCCGGCTCCGGGAGGGCCGAAGAGAATAAAGTACTTCATATCAGTCGATTACGTAAATATCCGAAGTGTTTCTTCCAAGGCCGTCGTAGTCCAGGCCGAAGCCCACGATGAAACGGCTGGGAATCTCCATGGCGACATAGTCGATGGGGATGTTTTTCTTGTATACGTCTTTTTTCAGAAGCAGCGAGCAGATGCGGATATCGGCAGCACCGGCATCTTTCAGAATGCCCTCAAGCGCTTCTATGGTGTTGCCCGTATCCACAATGTCTTCCACCACCAGAACCCTTCTGCCGCTTACGCTTCCGAGCAGGCCTTCCTGGCGCACATGTCCCGTGGACTGGGTTCCTTCGTATGAGCTGAGCTTTATTGCCTGGAATTCGGCGGGGAAGCTGATGCGCTTCATTAGTTCGGAGGTGAACATGATGGCGCCGGTAAGAGTGCACAGGACAATTGGGGGTTCAGTCTGGCTCGAGTCCGAGTAGTCCTGGTTAAGGCGTTGTGCCACAGTGTCGATGGCCTTTTCTATCTGAGCGTTGGAAATGAAAGGTCTGAAAGTTTTTCCGTGCAGGACAAGGGCTTTTTCCATGGCTTATCTTAACTGGTATCCACAAAGATATAAAAAAAACGATAAATTTTAGTCATGAAACAACACAAGTTTACAACTTGTTATTGTTTTCCCGCCGCTTCATGTATATTATTGCGGAAAAAAGTCATGATACTCTTTCTCGCCTTATTTCTTGCCGTTTCCTTTCCCTCACCTGCCGATGATGAAGCTCTCCTGAGGGCCGCCATTTTCCTTTCCGGAGCCTCCGACGCCGAGCAGCTCGACGAAAGCATTCTCGAACAGCTCTCGCTCTGCCGCTCCTCTCCGCTTAAAATCAACCGGCTCAATGCCGCAGGGCTTGCTTCCACAGGTATTTTAACCACCTACCAGGCCGCTTCGATTGTGGATTACCGTTCGCGCAGCGGGGATATCCTTTCCTGGGAGGAACTTGCCCTTCTGGACGGATTCTCCGAGGAAACGGTCGAGGTGCTGAAGCCGTTTCTCTCGCTCGAATCCCGCAATCCTCCCGGCGCCGTGGCCGATTCCGTCTACAGGGTAAAGCAGGAACTGCTCCTTCGCGTTACCGAAAAGAACGCCGGAGCCAAATACCGGCTGGGCTCGCGGGATTTCTCCCTTGCGCTTGCAAGGCGCTATTCCGCCGGCGGAGGGAGCGGCTCTGGCCATATAAAAGCCGCTTTCGGCGCCCATGAATTCGTACTCGGGGCCTATAATCTCCGTTTCGGCCAGGGAGTTTCGCACTGGAGCGCTTTCCGCCTGAGCGGCCTAAGCACTCTTAATGCCTTCCTTCAGCACGGCCCGGCGCTTTCTCCGGTGCAGTCTTTCGCCCCGTCTGGAGCCCATCAGGGCCTTGCCTGGCAGTATTCCACCCTGCACTTCCAGGGGCTGGTCAGTGCCTCCCTTCCAGGTTTTGCGGCGGTGAGGGGAATGTACCGTTTCCGGAGCGGGGAAGTGGGGACATCGGCCCTCTGGGATAGCGGGAGGCCGTTTTTTTCGCTCGAAGGACGGCTCGGACTCCCTCGTGCCGAGATGTGCTGGGAAGCGTCCCTTACCCCCTGGACGGCGGCCGGGAACCTGTCGGCCATACTGAAACCCGGGGAGCGTTTCCGCCTCGCTTTTCAGGGCAGAGTGCTGCCGTCCCGCTTCACCGGGAAAAAGAATGGCGAATATGCCCTCGCAAGCGGGGCCGAATACAGTTTTTCACGCACAAACTTCCTCTCTTTCACGGCCGATGCCGCCCTCCTCCCGGTGCCGCTTTCCGAGCCCCGCCGGCGCCAGTTCAGGAGCTACGCCCTCTGGCAGTGCGCTCCCGGGGAGGGAAATACCCTGAAACTCCGTTTCGACACGAAAATCCCAAGCTGGAGCCCTCCGAGACTTGAATTCCGTGCCGATTTCCTCCGCGACGGCCCGGCCCCCTTAGCCCTGCGCGCCGACGCTGTCCGCTGTGACGGCTGGGGCTTCCTCTCCTATGCCGAATTCGGCCGTAGGGACCCTTCCTTCAGCGCTTACTTCAGAATTACCGCTTTTTCCACCGACGGCTGGAACAGCCGCATCTGGAGTTATGAAAGGGACGTTCCGGGTTCATTCTCCGTTCCGGCCTACAATGGCCACGGCTTTGCCTTCACCCTATACGGAAGCGTGAAGTACACCATTCGGAAATGGACCTTCAAAGCCTGCGTGCGTTCCGGCGTACAGATAAAAAAAGAGAAGCCCGCACAGGCTTCCCTTCATTTCCAGACGGTTCTGCAGCGCTAACGCTTTCCAACCTTCAGCCTCTGGCCAACGTTTATGCGGTCGCTGCGGAGATTGTTCCACTGCTTCAGCTTTGCGACGGTGGTATGGTACTTGCGGGCGATTTTTCCGAGGTTGTCCCCGGAACGGACGGTGTAGTAGATCCATTGCCCGCTTCCTCCCTGCTGACGCTGGGGATTCTGCTGGGCAACCCTGTCCCTTCCGTCGTCCACAGTGGCTGCAGTGAACAGTTCATTGGCTTTGTAACGGTATATGGAATCCTGCATGTCGATGAACTGGCCGCTGTAGCTGTAGGGGAGGCGGAGAATCATGTCTCCCTGAGCTCCCGGAACTATCTCCTTGTGATACTGGGGGTTCAAATCACGCATGTCACCGAGCGGAATACCAAGCACTTCGCTCACTTGGCGCAGATGCAGGTTCCGGTGGATGTGGAAGGTGTCTACATACACCGGGAGCGATATGGGTTCGGCGGTGAGGCCGTATTCCCTGGCATAATTCATGGCATACATCGCTCCCACCATGGCGGGCACGTAGCCGCGGGTTTCCTTGGGTAGGTAGGGATAGATGGACCAGAAATCGGTCCTGCCTCCTGCACGGCGGATGGCCTTGTTCACATTGCCGGAGCCGCAGTTGTAGGACGAAATCGCGAGGGCCCAGTCTCCGAAGATGCGGTAGGCGTCGCGAAGATAGCGTGCGGCGGCATCGGCACTCTTGTACGGATCCAGCCTCTCGTCCACGTAGGAGTCAATCTGGAGGCCGTAATTCATGGCTGTGCGGTACATGAACTGCCACATTCCCTTCGCTCCGGCCCAGGATTCCGCAACGGGGTTGAGCCCGCTTTCGATTATGGCCATGTACTTCAGTTCAAGGGGCAGGTCGTAACGGCGGAAAGTCTCTTCGAAAATGGGCATGTACCATTGTGAAAGGCCGAGTATCTCACCCATCTTGCGCGGCATTTTCTCCGAGTAGAGAATCATGTAGTTCTTCACCGTCTCGTTGTAGGGGAGCTGGATGAACGAATTCATCCTTGAAAGGCGTCCCATGAGCACGGTATCCGGCACGTTGGAGGTGAAATGGATGGAGTCCATGTTGTAGTTGCCTTCGCGCTGGGCGGCGGAGCTTCCCTTGCGGTGCATATACCACTGGGTGAGCAGGCTGTCGGTGTTCGGGCTGCCGGTGCTGTAGTCGTCCGGGGTCATTTCGAACGACATCAGGTTCTCGTTGTCGGAGGGAAGGGTGTCGGGATAGGCCTGGGCGGCGGTCCTGTACTGCTGGATTTCCCTTTCCAGGGCTGCGACCCTTTCCCGGAGCTGGGTGTTCTCCCTCTGAAGCTGTTTCCGGGGCTTCCAGTCGGCCTTTGCAGGCAGGCCGATAAGAAGCAGCGTTGCGATTCCCAGTATGAATTGTTTTCTCATGTTCTTTTTAGAATCTGAAGCCCACGTTCAGCCCCACGGCCGGCTGGAAAGCGTAGTCCGTGGAGAATACCGAGGGCTGGATATGCATGGAAATGTCGTCGGTGACTTCAAAATCCTGCATGTATGCAAATACGTTGGCATCGATTACCTGCAGGAGGTAGAAACCCATCGTGGCAACAATGGAGTAGTCCCTCATGCGTCGGTAGGCGTCGCGGTAATACTTTGCGGTTTCACCGGTCTGGGGCGGCCTCTCCACCGTGTCGTCGTCGGTGGTGGCCATGTTGTGAATCCATTTCCAGCGGTGGTACTGGCGGTTGTTGTCCATCCAGAAATGTATGCCTCCAGCCATCAGGCCCCAGTAGAGTGGAACTTTCCAGAATTCGCCGTTATAGATTTGGCCGAGCCCGGGAAGCAGTATGGAATACAGCGTGGCCTTCGCGGGGTTTGGATAAACTCCCTTTTCGTAATTCACCGCCGTGTCCAGAAGCGAGCCCCACCACACCAGGGCCGCGCCCGCATAGGAAAAATCCCTGTAGGTGCGGTATTTCGTGTCTCCGCTGCTGTGGTAAAGCTGGTTGAAATGTATGCCTCCGTACACTCCGGCGCCTATTCCGCCATAAACTATGGGCAGTTTCCAGTACTGGCGGTTGTAAATCTGGCCGCCGCCGATGAAGATGGTGGAACCCATCTCCAGAGTTTTGAGGGAAGCGCCCCTGCGGTGGGCCAGACCGCCGAAATACTCCTTGAAACTGAACAGCTGGGAGGTGTCGGCCGCAGTGCGTTCGGTGGTGTCGGCATAATTCTGGGTGAAGGCGTCTCGCTTGAACTGGTCGTCACGGTACTGGGCGTGCAGGGTGCTGCATGCCAGGATTGTAAGCGTCAGGACGGCCAGTATGCGCTTCAGGCTCATCTCTCGTCCAGGAACTTGATGAAGCGGTCCATCTGCTCGTCGGAGTCGAAGCGGATGGTAAGGGTGCCTTTACCCTCGCTGTTGCGCCTCAGTGAAATATTCTCCCCGAAATACTTGCCGATATTCTCCAGCAGCCTGTAGTACTGTTCCGGAAGCGCTTCGGCTTCCTTCGGATTTTTGTCCTGGGCGGCGTCGTTAAGATGCCTCACCTTTTCTTCCAGCTGCCTCACGGAGAGACCGTTGCGCACAATAAGGTCACACAGGGCTTCCTGAGTGGCGGCATCGGCAACGCCGAGAAGGACTTTTGCGTGTCCCACGCTCACCAGGCCCACTTTCACGTCGTGCTGGACCTTGGCGGGAAGGCGGAGGAGGCGAAGCTGATTGGCAACGGAGGCGCGTTTCTTGCCCACGCGGTCGGCCATCTGCTCCTGGGTGAGGTTGCATTCGTCCATCAGGCGCTGGTAGCTCATGGCAACCTCGATGGGGTCCAGATTCTCCCTCTGGATGTTTTCTACTATGGCCATCTCGAGCATGCCCTGGTCGGAAGCATCCCGGATATAGGCCGGAATCATTTCCATTCCAACGAGGCGGCATGCCCTGTAGCGGCGTTCACCGCTGATTATCTGGAACTTGTCGCCCGCGCTTTTACGTACGGTGATGGGCTGGATGAGGCCGAAGGAACGGATGCTCTCCGCAAGCTCCTGCAGGGCCTCGGGGTCGAAGCTCATACGGGGCTGGAAGGGATTGGGTTCAATCATGTCCACGGGAATCCTCAGCACGTCCGAGGTGTCCTGGGGAGCCATGCCGTTGACCACTTCCTTGTTGATGTAGCCTACGGGTTTACGCAGCTGGGTGAGGTCGTCGGAGCCGCCGAGGAGGGCGCCCAGGCCTTTTCCAAGGCCATACTGGTTCTTTTTAGCCATTGCTCATGCCGTTTTTCTCCAGAACTTCTCTGGCGAGGTTCATGTAATTCGCGGTGCCGTTGTTCATCACATCGTAGAGGATGATGGGCTTGCCGTAGCTGGGAGCCTCGCTGAGGCGGATGCTCCTCTGGATTATGGTATTGAACACCATGTCTTTGAAATGCTCCCTCAGCTGCATCACCACCTGGCTGTGCACCTTGGTGCGTCCGTCGAGCATCGTTACCACGAAACCCTCGATTGTGAGGTCGGGGTTAATGCCGCTGGTCTGGATGAGCTTTGCAAGGCCCTCCAGCGCGAAAAATTCCGGCTGGACGGGAATCATCACCGAATCGGCCGCCGTAAGGCAGTTCACGGTAATGAGGCCGAGGGAAGGGGAGCAGTCTATAATAATAAAGTCATAGCGGTCTTTTACCGTGGCGAGCGCCTTCTTCAGGGCCGATTCCCTCTCCGGGGCTTCGAGCATCTCAATCTCCGCCCCCACAAGGTTGATGTGGGAGGGAACGAGGTGAAGCTGGGGCAGTTCTGTCTGCACCAGTGCATCCTCAATGCCGATATCGCCGATGAGCACCTCGTAAAGGGTGCGTTTCTGGTCGTTTTCCGGATCGAAGTTCAGGCCGGAGGTGGTGTTGGCCTGAGGGTCCGCGTCAATGATTAGGACGTTCTTCTCGAGCACTGCCAGTGAGGCTGCCAGATTGATGGCGGTGGTGGTCTTTCCAACCCCGCCCTTTTGGTTTGCTATGGCTATGACTTTACCCATGTTTTCCTTTTTACAGATCGCAAAAATACGAATAATTTCTGTATTTCCATCGGATGTTCCACAAAGTTCCACAATATTTATCAACAGGGGAGTTCAACACAGATGTTTCTTATTTGAGCTAAAATGTTTACATTTGTCTTCGCATGTTTTTTGACCACTCAAATTTATCGTAAAACGATACTAACAAAAATGTTATAGATGCTAACATATTTGTTATATACATTGATAAATAGATAAATGCCCGAAGAACGCTACATACAAGTCATTTTGCCTCTTCTTCTGGATTGGGAGCCCTATTATTCCCTTCCCGAGGGGGTGGAAAGCCTTGTTGCTGGATCTCGTGTGAGAGTGGTTTTTGCCTCCAGGCACTATGTCGGAGTGGTGAGCGTGGCGAAGGCAAAGCCCTCCGGGGTGGATGTCGGGAAAGTGCGTCCCATCGAGGGGGTTGAAACAGGGCTGCCCTGTGTGAGCGAAAGCGAGCTCCGCTTCTGGAGAGAGATTGCAGATTACTATCTCTGTCCGGTGGGCATGGTCTACAAGGTGGCATATCCTTCGCTTAAAACCGAGGGCGAGCTTGTGGAATCCCGCCAGGTGGAAAGGCTCCGGAAAAGGGAAGAAGCGCTTGCAATTAAATTGGAAAAGGCCCGCCCTTCCAACAGGGAGCGCTACCGCTCGCAGCTCGAAGCCGTAAGGGCGGAGCTGAGAGGGGAGAGCGTGCCCGTTCAGGCTGGAAGCGGAATCGAATTGAGCCCTAAGCAGCAGCGTGCCGAAAGGGAAATTTCCGCCGCATTTGAAAGGGGAAAGACTGCCCTGCTTGATGGCGTTACAGGTTCCGGAAAGACCGAGATATACCTTAAAATGGCCGCAGAGTGCCTTCAGAAAGGGAAAAGCGTACTCTACCTTGTGCCGGAGATAGCCCTTTCCCGCCAGTTGGAAGAGCGCATCCGGGAGCATTTCCCCGGAATGCTCACATATCACAGCCGTCTCACCGCTTCCAGGCGAAGCGCTGTGGCAAGCACTCTCAGAAAGGGCGGAGCAAATCTCGTTCTGGGTACCAGAAGCGCCCTTTTCCTTCCGTTCAAAGAGCTCGGTCTCATAATAGTTGACGAGGAGCACGACCGCTCCTACAAGCAGGATTCTCCTTCGCCCCGTTACAATGCCCGCGAGGCTGCAATCATGCTCGCCGGTATCCATGGAGCGAATGTCCTTCTGGGCAGCGCAACGCCTTCTCTGGAATCTCTCTATAATGCTAATAAAGAACTCTTTGTAAAGGTAGACCTAAAGGAACGCTTCTACAAAGCCGACGATGCAGAAATCGAGATAATCGACACTGTTGCCGAGCGCAGGAAGAAGGGTATGCACGGTGCACTTTCATTCCGTCTCATCAAACTCATCGGCAGCTGTCTCGAGAGTGGCAAGCAGGCCGTGCTTCTGCGTTCCCGCCGCTCCTATGCTCCTGCCGTCCAGTGCACGGAATGCGGCTACATTCCGCGCTGCCCCTCATGCAACGTATCCCTTAGTCTTCACAAGGGCCAGAACGGCGCTCCGGACCGTCTGCTTTGCCATTCGGCCACCTGCGAAAAGTGCGGCGCCTCCCTTCAGCCCCTCGGCTTCGGCACCCAGAGGGTGGAAGAGGATGTGCGGGAGTGTTTCCCTACGGCAAGGGTAGCAAGGCTCGACAGCGACTCCACCGGCGAGGATGTCGGGACTATTAAAAGCTTTGAAAGAGGTGACATCGATATACTCATTGGAACCCAGATAGTTACCAAAGGTTTCGATTTTGGAAATGTGGCCCTTGTCGCCGTTATCCAGGCCGACAATGTCCTTGGCCTTCAGGACTTCCGGGCCGACGAGCGCGCCCTTCAGCTCCTGGAGCAGTTCCGGGGCCGTTGCGGTCGTCGCGGTGCATCCGGCCAGTTTGTCATCCAGACCCGGGAACCCTCCCATCCGGTGTTCCGGTGCCTGAAGGAGAATGACAATGCATCGGCCCTTACGGAGAACATGCTCGCGGAACGTCAGGCTTTTTCATATCCGCCTTTTACCCGCCTTATCCATGTAGATATTCACGATTCCAACGAAAAGCGGCTGTATTCGCTTTCTCAGGCGCTTGCCGCCGAGCTTTCGGCCTGCGGCATGAGCGGTGTCACCCTCGTTGGGCCTTATGCCCCCTCCCACGAGTTTTCAGGAGGGGAGTACTGCCGTCAGATCCGCCTCATGCTGCCCCGTAACCGCATGCTCCGCCAGAACAAAGCGCTGCTTCTGGATGCGGTCCGCCGCTTCGAGACCGCACGTCGCTACACAGGCCATATATCCCTGGATGTCGATCCAGCCTAGTTTTTGAAAAAATTTTTGCAATTGTCAAAAATATACTTAACTTTGCAATCCCAAATCACAACGGTGCTGTAGCTCAGATGGTAGAGCAATGGACTGAAAATCCATGTGTCGGCAGTTCGATTCTTCCCAGCACCACAGGAACCCGCTGATAATCAGCGGGTTTTCTTTTTTTGGTCCCACTTTTGGTCCCAGTTTTTCCGTTCACGCTACTACTTCAGAGTGCCTTCTAATGCCTTTTTTGACACTAAAGTCGAAAAGCAAAAGTCCCAGTTATTTGAGCCCAGAAAACTGGGACCAAAACTGGGACCATACAAGATTACTCATTTTTGATAGATTTTGTGGCTGATAGTTTCTGAATGTGTTTCTTGTCGTACTTCTTGATGTAGTCCATGAGCTTCTTTGATGTTGGCGGCAAGGCCGATGACGAAGCGGCCGGCCCTTCGACGCTGTTGATGGTGGTCCGGAGCAGCCAGGTGCCATCCTCGCGCTTCAGGTCTCTTTCTGCCAGCGGATATTCTTCCACCAGGAGGCTCTTGGCGCGAGTGTTCAGCTGCAGGACCACTTTCTCTACCGGAGAGCCGGTCATCCGGAAGACATCCGGTTTTTTGACCTCGTGCTTATCCTCGAAGGCCCAGGGCGTCTCGGTGGCCTCCATGTTGATGGCATCATTTCTCATCTTGACTCTCTGTAACCTCAATCGCCTCCAGAGCGCACTGCAAGGCCGATTCCAATTCGTATAGCGGGCTAAAAGCATCGATTTTTGATGTTTTTAGCCCATTATCCGATATATTTCAGTATATTTGCATCAAGTAAAGTACGTCTATATGAAAATCATTGGTCGAGACGCAGAAAACGCAAAACTCAAGTCCTGGTACAAGTCCGGCAAAGCCGAATTCATCGCCATTTACGGCAGACGCCGTGTAGGAAAAACGTACCTGGTGAATACCTTCTTCGACAACCAGTTCACCTTTGACGCCACAGGCATCATCGGCGGCACCCGCACCGAAGAACTCGACGCCTTCTACTCCGCCCTTGTCGAGTACGGTTATTCCGGCCCCATGCCCAAGAAGTGGATGGAGGCCTTTGAATCCCTGAAAGGCCTGCTGAAAGAGAAAATTGTCAAAGGGAAACGCGCTGTGGTCTTCATCGACGAACTCCCGTGCCTGGCCACGCCCAAATCAGACCTCGTCAAAGCCCTGGACTACTTCTGGAACAAATGGGGCTCCCGCCAGAAAGAACTGATGCTTATCGTCTGCGGCTCCGCCACCTCCTGGATTGTCCGCAACATCATAGACAACAAAGGTGGCTTACATAACCGCATCACGCACGAGATGCACCTCTTCCCGTTCCACCTCAAGGAAACCCGGGAATTCCTGCAGGCCGGCAAGTTCAAGTGGAACGACATCACCGTCCTCCAAGCCTATATGATTCTGGGCGGCATCCCATACTATCTGGGCCTCCTGGATTCCGGAATGTCACTCTCCGACAATATCGACGCCCTGTTCTTTGCCGATGGAGCCCAGCTTCGCGGTGAGTATGAGCGCCTCTACAAGTCCCTCTTCAAGACGCCAGAGCGCTATAAAGCCATCATCAAACTCCTGTCCGACACCAAGAAGGGCCTCACCCGCAAGGAAATTGCCGAGAAGTTGAAGGTCCCCAACAACGGCCATCTCAGCGACATGCTGGAAGACCTCGTAAACTGCGACTTCATCCGGCACTATAACGTCCTTGGCAAGAGCGTCCGCTCCAGCGGAGGCCTCTACCAGCTGGTGGACTTCTTCTCGCTCTTCCACGCATCCTTTATCAAGAGCAAGAATACCGACCCCCACTACTGGCAGCACACGCTCAATACCACCACCCAGAACAACTGGTACGGCCTCACATACGAAAAGGTGGCCATGGCCCACATCCCGCAAATCCTTCGTGCCATCGGCATGGACCGCATCCTCACCGAATACTACTCTTGGCGCAGCCAGTCCTCAGACCCGGGTGCCCAGATCGACCTCATCATCGACCGGGCCGACGGCTTCCTGAACATTTGCGAAGTCAAATACTCTAAAGGTGACTATGCCCTCACCAAATCCGAAGCCGACAAAATAGACAACCGAGTGAGCGCATTCCAGCAGGAAACCGGCACCGACAAGAACATCCTCGTCACCCTCATCACCGTCAAGCCGGTCAAGGAGAACGCCTGGACAGACACCGTCAGCAGCTTCGTAACCCTCCAAGACCTTCTCGTATAACGGGCTAAAAACCTTCTATTTTCACCTTTTTAGCCCGCTATCCGTAACATATTCAAAACCGCCGCCCTCCCATCGGGAAAGCGGCGGCTTTGTCATTCTGGGCCGATTACTGCTTCTTGTACTGGTTCAGCAGTTGTTCCAGGGCCGATGTGCCCTGGTCAATCTTGTCGCGCATTTCCTCGCGGGAACCGTCATTATTCTTACCCTCCAGCTGCTGGTAGCGGGACTTCATCTGCTCCTCGAACTTCTTGTAGGCATCCAGGCCAGCGGAAAGGTCCTGAACGACAAACTTGTAACCCGCAGGCAGTTCGAAGACTTCCGGATACGGGACGCCAAGGTGGATGTTCCGCATATAGGTCTCGATACCGTCAGCGTCTTCAAAGAGGGTGATGCCGGTCTCCGGGTCGATATGGCTGGTACGGTAATGCTCGTCCGTCTGGGAGCCGTAAGGGCCGTCGAAGGTCTCGGTGGTCACGATGGTCTTCATGTAGCACCAGCGGTCGCAGGTATAAGCCATATCCTCCTCCGTCATCTGCTCATGCTTGGTCTTGACATCCATATTGTTCATCGCCTGCATCCCTTCACCCGGCAGCTTGGTGATGGTGCGGGTGGCGTCGTCAATCCGGTAGATAGCCAGGCTGTCAGGAATCGAAAGCGTTTTGACAATCTGATTCTCGCCGGTGGCCGGGTTGATGCCGGAAGATACGCTGAACTGGCGCTTGCTGGCAGCATTGTAAAACACCTTGGCTGGAGTGCCGTGGGTGCTGATGCGGTACGCGCAGAAGGATACCTGCGGACGCGGTTTCGTCAGGGCCGGCTGCTCACCTTCGTCGTGGGCCGGAAGCCCAAGCGGAACGTCCAGAGCAATGTCGGGGACGTCATTGTAGGTATAAGGATTGGGGATCTGGGCCATGGCGGCCAGGCCAAAGGACAGTAACGCTGCCGTCAGGAGTATTCTCTTATTCATTATTTCCTGTTGATTAGGGTTTGTCGGTGAATGCAGTGACCCGGAAATGGGACTTGTCCTTGAAACTTACGCCCACGTTGCCGGAAGCGCTGCTTTTCTTCTCGTAGATGAATCCGTATTCTTTGTCCACGTA
>CAJOCS010000014.1 GCA_905233655.1 uncultured Bacteroidales bacterium
CCAAGTATCCCGAAAGGTGATGGCCGATGTTTGTGGGGTTCATGTCAAAACTATCGAACGCCACCTTGCCGCTATGCCCCATATCCGCTATGTAGGCCCAGCCAAGACAGGCCATTGGGAGATACAAAAAGAAGTCCAGCCAAATGGCTGAACTTCCTGTGCGGGCAACGGGACAAATATCTAACCAATTTTGATGATTTAAGGGCTGTGTATCTATTTGGTATTCAGGTGGATATAGAATAGCGTCAGCACCATCATGGCTGCCATCACCCCAAAGAAAATTTTTTCATGCGCTTGATATTTGATAGAATTCTTTTTATATTTTTGCAATGGGATTAGAGCCGTATCGCGCAAGTACAAGGAAAGCGTGGTCCCCTTGCTTGGTGCCAGAACAATCGTCGAAAAACAGTTATTAATATGGAAGAACTCAAACAAAGGATACTCCAGGACGGCCGCGCAAAGGCGGAAGGCGGCGTGGTAATGGTGGGCAGTTTCCTTAACCACCAGCTTGACCCCCAGCTCATGATGCACTGCGCGCAGGAATTTGCCCGCCTGTTCAAGGACAAGGGAATAAACAAGATTGTCACCATCGAGGCATCAGGTATTGCCCCGGCAATCCTCACGGGATATCTGATGAACCTGCCGGTAGTGTTTATCAAGAAAAAGATACCCAGCAACGTCGGCGAGACATGGCAGTCGTGGGTATGGTCTTTCACGCGGAGCGACAACACCACCGTGTGCATCGACCGCCGTTTCCTAACTGCCGACGACCGTATCCTGTTTATAGACGATTTTCTTGCCGACGGTCACGCCTCCGGCAGCGTAATACACCTGTGCCGCCTCTCCGGCGCCAAGATTGTGGGCATGGGCTTTCTTGTGGAAAAAGGCTTTGCCGGCGGCGGCCAGTTCCTCCGGGACCATAACATCCCTTATCACGCCCTCGCAACCGTCAAACGAATCCGGGAAGACAATACCCTGGAGTTGGAGTAAAATATTTCTTGTGCGGGTGATTTGAGGCCCGGGACGGGCCGAACGGCGTCTTCTGACGCCGAGTCCCTCTCCCGAGGAGAGGGGTTTGGGGAGAGGGTAACGTGGGGAATACGGGCGTGCAACGCCCGGAGTCCCTTCACCCAGAGCACACGAAAAGCCCGGCCATAAAAGCCGGGCGAATTCGCGTGCGGGTGAAGGGACTCGAACCCATACGCCTTGCGGCACCAGATCCTAAGTCTGGGTTGTCTACCAATTCCAACACACCCGCGTTATGGGGAGTGCAAAGGTACAGAGTTTTTTCCTAAAAACAAAAAGGCCGGAAACGCCCGAACCACCGGGAACACCGAACACTTAAACCACCGGCCCTCGTAGCCTCAAAGACACAGCCAGTCCTGCCAGCGCCGCTCAAAGGATGCGATGTGGGCATCCTTCTCCTCTGGAGTGAGGAAGGCGTACCGGATGCTGTTGAGGCAGAGCTCCTTCAATTCCGGGAGGCTGAGGTTCCAGCCTACGGCCACAGCCAGATAGTCGCAGGTGAGCACGTCGTGGGCCTGGTAGGCCGGGTCATCGGAACAGATCACTATGGGGAAGCCGGCCTTGCGGTAGGCGTTGGCGGGATGCTCGGAGAAGTTGGCGCAATAGCCAAGGGCCGCGTTGGACACCGGGCAGATTTCCATGCAGATGTGCCTGTCCAGTACTTCCTGCTGAAGCTCCGGATAACGGTAGAGGTTGAAGCCATGGCCAAGGCGGTCGATACCGCAGCGGAGGGCAATGGCAATCTCGTTATTCTCACCCCGCCGGCTTTCCCCGGCATGAAGGGTAAGTTTGAGGCCGGGATGGCCGGCGATTATGCTACGTACACGCTCTTCATATCGCTCCAGGGAGTAACTGCGGTCTTCGTCGTTCACAATATCTATTGCAGCCACGAGTTCATGCTCTCCGTCGTGAACCTTGCTGCGCACATACATGGCGTTCTCCATAAGGGTATCGAACAGAGGGTCCCAGACATCGTTCTTGCCGCCGCAGGCCACAATCCTGAGGGTGAATTCCGGAGCGTGCTTCCGAACCTCCTTCAGGGCCTTGAGGAAGGCTTTTCCACGGTCCAGGGCATCTTCCCTTGTGCCGAAGAAAGGACAGCGCAGCTCCAGGTGCTCGACGCCGATGCTGTGATAGTAGCGCATGACCCTGGTGTAGTAGTCCTGCACCAGGGAAGGACTGGTGCAGATGGCGCCGCAGCGCGTGAAAATTCCCTCGAACCAGTCCCATAGGTAGCTCCACTTGGGCGCCCCGAGAAGAGTCCATTCCCTCTGGAAATCCTCCACGGTGAGCCCCTCGTTCAGGCATTCCGCCATGGTGCGGCTGCCGTAGGGCGCTCCCACGCCGGAATAGCGGATCTGCCACTGGGGGGTGATTACCAGCTCCGGATGGTCGCGAAGGAAGGCCACCTGCTCGGCGATGGGAAGAATCGCGTCGGCATGGGCGTGGAGATCGGCCCCCTTGGGCATGGAACGGAGAAGGGAATAGAGGGGATGGGAGTAGACTTCCCGGTCACGGAGGAAGTCGGTGCAAGGTGTAAACTGCTCCCTGAAAGAGGCTTTGAGGGCCTCGTACTCGCGCGTGCGTGCTTTCATAAGGAATGAGTTTTGTGCTTGCGCGCAAATTTAGCAATAATTTGCTCAGCCATCAAAAAAAACTTAACTTAGTGCGCAAATAAATGAATATGAAACGTGTCAGCATACTTGCAGCCATACTCCTTGCTGCCATAAGCGCCGCCGCGCAGAACCCTCTTCGGGCCGACATCCCCGACACCTCGGTCTGCCTCACCGATTTCGGCGGCACACCCGACGGCGTGACGTCCAACACCCAGGCGTTCGCCGACGCCGTGGCCGCACTCGGAAGGATGGGAGGAGGCCACCTGAATGTTCCCGAAGGCATTTATCTCACAGGCCCCATAGTCCTGAAAGACAAGATGGACCTCCATCTGGAAAGGGGCGCCATCATACTCTTCTCGCCCGACAGAAGTGAATTCCTCAGCGGCAATTCAGTGCGGCCGGGCATATCGGCCTCGAAGCGGCACAACGTGAGCATAAGCGGCGAGGGCATAATCGACGGCAACGGCGAATGGTGGAGGGCCGTGAAACGCGGAAAGGTGAGCGACGTCGAATGGGCCGATTTCAGGCGCATGGGCGGCACCGTCACCGACGACGGCAGCCTCTGGTATCCCTTCGGCCTCAATCATTTCCCCGATATCGCGGCCGACGCCAGGGCTCAGGAAAAGATGCGCACGCACCTCGTACGCTTCACCGAATGCGACAGGGTTACGGTGACGGGCGTTACCATCCAGAATTCCCCGAAGTTCCACCTGGTGCCTCAGCGCTGCACCAACGTAACCATCGACGGAGTTACCGTCCGCTGCCCCTGGAACGCCCAGAACGGCGACGGGATAGACATCATGCAGTGCCGTGACGTTCTGATTACCCGCTGCACCGTGGATGTGGGTGACGACGGCATCTGCCTCAAGGGCGGAGCCGGACAGAAAGCCCTCGCTGCGGGCCCTTGCAGGAACATTGTCATAGAATACAACACCGTATTCCACGCCCACGGCGGTTTTGTGATTGGCAGCGAATTCTCCGGCGGCATGGAGGACATAGTGGTTCGGCACAACACCTTCTCGGGCACCGACACCGGCCTTCGCTTCAAAAGCGCCCCTGAGCGCGGCGGACACTGCTCTTCCATACGGATAAGCGACATCATCATGACCGACATCCGCGGCGAGGCCATCGTCTTCGAGACCTCGTATGCCGACCGTCCCGCCGGCCATGACGACGCCACCGCCGCCGTCTCGGACGCTTTCGTGCCGGATTTCTCCGACATTATTATAGAAAGGGTGGTGTGCCGCGACGCCCGCACCGCCGTCAAGGCAAAGGGAACCATTGGCACGATTCACGACATCGTGGTGCGAAACTCCTCCTTCTTCTACACGGAAACGGAGCGGGACATCGACGATGCTCGGATGATAGTTTTCGAAAACGTAAGCTTCCTTACCTACGTAGATTAAGGCTTTCTGAAGTGCAGGCAGGCCCAGCCGTTTCGAAGCAGCCGGCCTTCCGCTTCCAGCCCGTTGGCAATGGCCGATTCCGAAACCGGGCCGATGTCGTCTTCGTAAAATCCGCTCAGCAGAATGTGCCCTCTGCGCCGCAGACAACGGACGTAGGTGGGCATATCTTCGATTAGAATGTTCCGGTGGATGTTGGCAAGAATCACGTCGTAGCTGTTCATCTGAAGGAGCGAGGCGTCGCCGCAGGCGGTTTCCACACGGGTGCCAACACGGTTCCAGCGGGCGTTTCCCCAGGCCGAGCGCGCCGCAACGGCGTCTATGTCCACGGCGAACACGCGCTTTGCCCCCATCTTGGCGGCGAGAATGCCAAGGATGGCCGTGCCGCAGCCCATATCCAGGACAGTATGCTTCTTGATGGAAGGCTCGATGCCGAGCATACCGCTCATCATCATATAGGTGGTGTCGTGGCTCCCGGTGCCGAAGGCCATCTTCGGGTCTATCCAGATGTTGAAACGGGTTTTCGGGACCTTCTTGTTGAAGGAGGCCTTGACGGTAACCGTCCCGTCCACCACAATCGGCTTGAAGTTTTCCTCCCATTCCCGGTTCCAGTTGCGCCCCTGAACCAGGGCGGCCTCAAAAGAGACAGCCTGGGGGTAGCCGGAGAGCACCACTTTCACATCGCCCGCACGGTATTCCTGCATTGGGATGTAGGCTTTGAGGAAGGGCTCCTCCGTCACAAAAGAGTCGTACGGCAGTTCGCTCAGCTCCGCCGTGAGAATCTCCGCCATCTCTTCGCTGAAAGGCTCCAGGCGGATTGCCACTTCAATGTATTGTTCAGAGTCCAGCATTGTCGCTTGAGTATTCTTCTTCCAGTTCCAGCACCCTGGCGCGCAGGGAATCCCTTCTGGACACCACCACCTGCTGGATGTCGTCCACGAAGCTCCCTATGCGGGCGGTGTCCAGGGGCGGCAGTTCTCCCGTCATGGCGGTGGCGTCGGTGGTATCAAAACTCTCGCGCCATCCCACGGCCGCCATCTGATTGTGCACGAACTGCTGCTGCTGATTCTCCTGGATGGCTTTTTCCACGCCCAGTTCAAACACGTTGTGGATAGCCGCAACAAGGGAATACTGCACGGTGTCCAGCTGTTTGGTGAATACCGGCACGTTGGGGCTTCGATACCGGGCCTTCCCCACGCCGAAGCGTACGTGGTCGAAGTCCTTGCCCCATACGTTTATGCCGAATTTCACCAGCAGAGGTGATTTTATCACCGAAATATGGTACTTGAAATTGGAGTCGAGATTCTGTATTCCGCTTGCTGCGAACTGGTAACGGTCCACGTCCAGCACGAAGGGGAAGACCTCAAGCACATTGTCGCGGATCATTCCCGTTACGTACATGTTGTCCACCAGGGTTCCGTCCCTGCGTTTGAAGAAGAGCAGGCGGGCTATCTTGGTGAAGGTCTGGCTGTCCTTCATCCCAAGGTCCTTTCCGGAAATCTTCATTATACCGTCGATGGAGGGAGGGATGAGGTTCATCAGGGTGTCGATGCTGGTGGTGGCCGCCACTTCCACGTCCAGATTGCCCGCGAAGGAATTGAGCATGGGCATAAGGCTGTCCACGGCGGGGAAGAGGGTGATTACCTTCTCGGCGGTAATGTCCACGAGGTTCAGGTCGAAGCCGGCCTTCACGTCGTCCTTCGAGCGGGTGGAATAGAAGCCCTCGAAGAAGAGGTCTCCCATGTTGGACGCCGCGAGGGCGTTTGTAATTTGAAGGGTGCGGTCACGCATCGCCACGTCGGCGGCCAGCCAGGAAATCATCAGGCTGTCGTACTTCACGCCGGTGGATTCCAGCGAGAGGTTGAGGTTCATGTTGGCCGGAACTATTATGAGCCCACCGCCGGATGGTGCGGAAGCGTCTTCCGGAAGCTCGGAATCGGCCACGGTGTTCTCAATGCTCTGGTCTGAAACGGTATGCAGGCTGTCCTGAGGCTGATATGTGCTGTAGTAGGCATAGGCCCTCATGAGCTCGTTGGCGTCGATGTAGCCGGAACTCAGGGCGGCGTTCACGTTGAGCATTGCCCGGCGGCTGCCCATGAGGGCGAGGCGGAGCCCCGTGACGTCGGCCCTGGCGGAGAGGTCGGACTCTCCGGCCTGGATGCTTATGTTCCTAAGGTCGAGATGGTCGTTGGAGATGCTGGCGTCCACGGCCGAAAGGCTGGTCCGGAGCGGGAAGGCGGGCATGAAGACGCGTCCCTTGTCCACGTTCAGATTTGCCTGGAAATCCCATTCGCGGATATATTTCATCATTGCGCGGGAAATGCTCAGGTCTATGTCGGCGCGGGAGAAGGCATCGGCCGATGCCATCCTGGCCATGCGGGCATGGGCGAAGAGCGAATCTCTCGGGACGGCGGGGTAAACCCTCTGGAGGGAATCCAGGAGGCGGTTCCGGCGCTCGGCGTTGGGACGCGTACGGCGCACCCTCTGGGAAGCGTTGACGTCGAAATGCAGGTTCGCGAAGGCGAAAGCGTCGGTGCCGCTGCGCATGCGAACCCGCTCGCTGTCGGATTTTAGCTCCAGAAGAGGCACGGTGCGGTCGCCTGCTGGTGGATGGATGCGGAAACGCTCGACGCTGTTCCTTACTCCCACGGCAAGGCCGTCTTCATCGCGAAGGCGCAGCCCGGCAACCTTCAGGATACCCATAAAGGGAGTTAGGGTTTCGCCGCTTCGGAGTATCTCGGCCGAATTCTGGGCAAGCAGTTTCAGTCCGGAACCCCTCACGAACATGGTGCGTCCGAGGCTCACGTCGAGGGTGTCGATGTCTGCGTCCACCGAGAGCACCCTGGCCCCCTGGCGCATGTTCTGGTCCAGGCGGTTGGCGCCGGTGGAAAGGGCCACCGTAGCCCTGTGGACAAAGGCGTAAAGGGTGTCAGGGACGTCGTGGATGTCCAAGTTGCTGAGGTCCAGACGGCAGTCTATGTTGGCGTTGCCGATTTTTGCCAGATCCAGCTGGGAGAGCCTGGCGCGGCCGTGCAGGTCGGCGTTAAGGGTTCCGGTGCCCGTGATGCCGTCCTGGGCGGTGAAGGCGTGCGTGAGGGAATCCACCCTTGCGCGGGCAGTGCCGTCAAGGCTCAGCACGGGGTCGCTGCCAAGGACGTCTCCGGCGGTGGCCTGAATGTTCAGTTTCGCTCCTAGTATATCCACCAGCAGACGGCTCACGTCCACATTCACCTTCTGCGAATTGTCGGTTGTTGCGGTGGCGTTCAGCGCCAGGCGGCCGCTGCGTCCCACGCCCTCGTAGTTCAGCGTGGACATCGGAATCTGCACACTGGCGTCAATGGCGGGGATGCTGCCTCCGCCGTAAGTTCCCTTGGCACTGGCGTCGACGCTCAGAAGGGCGTCGGTGCGTATCTTCTTGAGGAAGGGGAAATTGTCCCTGTAGGTGTCGATAAGGCTTCCGAGCGGAGCCTTGTCCACCGAGGCGGTTATGTCCATGTCCACCAGACCGTCGGGATGCGCCACCACATTGCCCTGTCCGTCCAGTCTCAGGGCCGATATATTGATGCCCAGGCTGTTCAGGACGAGTTCGAGGGCGTCGTCGTGACGGTGGGGAATGTCGGCGTCGGCATCGATGTGAAGGGGCACGCGGAGGCGGCCGAAGCTGCCGCTTGCGAGGAAGGCTTTGGCGTCGAGCTCCAGATTCACATGCCTGCGTTCGGCGCTGGCCCCAAGATGCTCAAGGCGGAGGGCAACGGTGTCGGCCGGCAGACGGCCGGAAAGGAAGAGGCTGTCTATTCCAAGCTCGCCGTGCGCCCTGGGAAGGTCGTCGGTGGAAATGCTGCCGTCGAGCGCAAGTTTCCGGAAGGCGAGCATAAGGTGCATGGTGTCGGCCGGATTGGTGTAAACCACCAGCGGCCGGCCGGAAATCTGGATTCTGGAGAGCGAAATCGGAGGAGTGGGGGAGGAAACCGTGTCGGCCGGGTCGTCTTCCCCGAGAGGGAGAATGTCCCAGTTGGTGGCGGTGGAGTCGAAGTAATGGGCGAAAATCCTCGGATGCTCAAGAATTGCCTTATGGATGTTGTAACGTCCCCGGATGAGGGCCATGTAATTGAGCGAGACTTCCAGACGGTCGAAGCTTGCGAGGGTGTCGGTACCTTCCGCTCCGAGCCCCATTTTCTGAAGGGAGAAGCGCCGTCCGCTGTCCTCGTAAAGGGAATCGAAGCGCTGGTAACGTTCGTGGGGGTAGGTGAGGGCGCAGCTGTCGATGCTCACGTTCAGGTTGGGGAAACTCCTGAATACCGAAGCCCTTACCTTTGAGAACTCCAGCGAACCCTCTACATATTCGGCGGCATATTTGTTCACGAGGCGGGTAAGCACCGAAGGACGGAGCAGGAACTGCACCGTGAGAAGCACCACAAGCAGGAATCCCAGGATTCCGAGCAATATGCCACGAACTACCTTTTTCGCTTTCATAACTGTCTTATTGCGGCTGCAACTTCCTCCAGCAGCCATTTGGGGGTTGATGTCGCACCGCACACCCCTACGCGGTCACCGTCCCGGAACCAGTCCTTCCGGATGTCTTCCCCTCCGGTGATATGATGTGTGCGGGAATTGACGCTGCGACAGAGCTCGCACAGCACCTTGCCGTTAGAGGAACTCTGCCCGGAGACGAACACTATTACGTCGTGGCAGCGGGCGAATTCTCCCAGCTGCCTGTGGCGGGACGCTACCTGCGCGCACACGGTGTCGTGCACGGTGACACGGCTGCAGCGGCTGCGGAGCATGGAACAGATGTGCTCGTATTCCGACGGGCTCTTGGTGGTCTGCGAAAACACTTCCACGGGCTGCGAGAAGTCTATTTCACCATTGTCCATGGCCCGGGTGAGCATAGCGGCGTCTTCCACCACAAGGGCGTCGCCTCCCACCTGGCCCACAAGCCCCAGGACCTCTGCATGGCCCACCCGGCCGAAAATGACCAGGGTGCCGCTGGCCCCGCCTTCGTGAAGACGGGAATATGCCTCCCGGATGCTGCCCTGAAGGCGCAGTACCACCGGGCAGGTGCAGTCTATAACTTCAAGAGAACGCTCCCTGGCGAGGGCGTAGGTTGCCGGCGGCTCTCCGTGAGCCCTTATCAGGACAGTGCCGCCGGAAGGAATGCCGTCGAGGGACTCCACGGTGCGGAGGCCCTGCCCGGCAAGACGGGCAAGTTCGGCTTCGTTATGGACAATGGCTCCCAGGGAATAGAGGGTGCCACCGCCCCCGAGGTAGTCTTCAGAGCGCGAAATGGCCCTGATCACACCTCCACAGAAGCCCGAACCCGGATCCGTTTCAACGCTCAGCATGACAGTGCGGGAGCCTCCAGAATTCCGAAACGGCCCTGCAACAGGCCCAGCATCCATACAAGTTCCTCATGCATGGTCATGTGGGTGTTGTCCATCACGTAGGCGTCGGGCGCCTGGGTGAGGGGGGAGGCTTCGCGGTGAGAGTCTATGTAGTCGCGTTCCTTCAGATTGGCGAGCACCTCGTCGAAAACCGGAACCTGGCCCTTCGAGACCAGTTCGTCGAAACGCCTCTGTGCGCGGACGAGCTCATCGGCCGTCATGAATATCTTCACCTCGGCATTGGGGAATACGGTTGTGCCGATGTCGCGGCCGTCCATTATGACGCGTCCGCCGCGAGAGAACTCGTGGAGTTTGTCGTCCACGAAGCTGCGTACGAAGGGGATTGCTGAAACGGGGCTCACGTGCGAGGAAACCGCAAGGGTGCGGATTTCTTCCTCGATGCAGCGCTCTCCGAGGAAAAGCCTGGTGAGGCCCTCGTCCCTGCGGAAATGAAGGTCCAGCCCCTTGTCCAGGGTGGCTTTGAGCGCCGGCTCGTCGATTTTTCCGCCGGCGTCTATCATGCCTTTTTCCATTGCCACGAGGGTTACACCGCGGTACATGGCGCCGCTGTCCAGATAGAGGAAGCCGAATTCTGCGGCGACCATTTTGGCGAAACTGCTCTTTCCTGTGGAGGAGTATCCGTCCACTGCGATAATGATGTCTGGAATTCTCATAGCACTGGTTCTTTGTATAGACAACAAAAATAGAAAAAATTTACGATATTTGTGCAAAATATGGACTGATGAGAATTCTTGTAATAGACGACGAGCGTGCCATCCGCTACTCCCTCAAGGAAATCCTGGAAATGGAGTCCTACGAGGTGGAGACGGCCGAAAATGGCGCGGAAGGCCTTCAGAAGGCGGAAAAGGAGAAATACGACGCAATATTCTGCGACATCAAGATGCCCGAAATGGACGGCATGGAAACCCTCGGCCGCCTTCAGGCCGACGGTGTGGAATCTCCCGTCATAATGATTTCCGGCCATGCCGACATCGCTACGGCCGTGGACTGCATAAAGAAGGGCGCCTTCGATTTCATCGAAAAGCCCCTCGACCTTAACCGTATACTCATCACCCTGAAGAACGCCACCGACAAGGCGAACCTCGTTTCCCAGACCAAAATCCTCCGAAAAAAAGTCTACGGCCAGCAGATGGTGGGCGAGAGCGAGGGTATTGTCCACGTTCGTGAGATGGTGGAAAAAGTGGCCCCCACCGACGCCAGCGTCCTTATTACCGGCCCCAACGGCTCCGGAAAGGAGTTAGTCGCCCGCGCCCTTCACCAGCAGAGCCAGCGCTCGATGATGCCCTATGTGGAGGTGAACTGCGCCGCAATCCCCTCGGAACTCATCGAGAGCGAACTCTTCGGCCATGAAAAGGGCTCCTTCACCTCTGCCATAAAGCAGCACAAGGGCAAATTCGAGCAGGCCGACGGCGGCACGCTCTTCCTGGACGAAATCGGCGACATGTCGCCCTCGGCCCAGGCCAAGGTGCTCAGAGTGCTGCAGGAGCGGAAACTCTCCCGCGTGGGCTCCGACAAGGATATCAACGTGAATGTGAGGGTGATTTCGGCAACGAACAAGAACCTTCAGGAAGAGATTGCCGCAGGCCGTTTCCGCGAGGACCTCTACCACCGCCTGAGCGTTATAGTGATCAAGGTGCCCACCCTGGACGACAGAAAGACCGACATCCCTCTGCTGGTGAGCCATTTCGTGGACCAGATATGCTCCGAGAGCGCCATGCCCCGGAAAGAGTTCAGCGAAGATGCGCTGGAACTGCTGAAGGAAAAGAGCTGGACAGGCAATGTCCGTGAGCTCCGCAATGTGGTGGAAAGGCTGCTGATTCTGGGCGGAAGCCCCATTTCCGCGGCCGACGTAAAGAGCTACGTCTACTAGTAGACCGCCGTCTGGCGGGAAATCCCAAACTGCTGGATTTTATATGTTTCGCCCTCTGCGGCGGTGGCGTAAATGGTCACTTCGAACATTTCGCCGCCGGCGTTGAGTATGCCCACGAGATACTTCTTGTTGCCTTCCGACGCCCTGTGGCTCACTTCGAACGAGCGGGGAGTGTAGGAACGGAAGAAGGTGTGAAGTATCTGGATGGCCTGGTTCCGCGAGCAGTTGCGAGTGGTGGAGATAACTGTAATGTCCAGGTTGTCTGCGAACCAGCTGGAAAGGGCGTTTACGTCTCCCTGAGCCAGATATCTTGTGATGGGCGTGAATACGGCGAAGGACGCGTCGGCCTCCTGGGCCATGGCGCGGGGGGCCTGGAACAGAGCCAGGGCGGCCAAAATGAGTATGATTGTCTTTTTCATTCCGGGCATTATTCTTGCAAATTTCGCGCCGAAATTGCTATATTTGCAAAGTATGAACATCCGGCTCCTGGTGGTAGGCAGGACCTCGGTCAACTGGGTCCGCGAAGGCATGGACATGTATGCGTCCAGGCTGGGCCATTATGCGTCTTTCACCGTAACCGAGCTCCCGGAGCTCAAAAAAGCCTCTGCCCTTTCCGAAAACGAAATTAAGGAAAAGGAGGCCGACATGCTCCTCAAGGCGCTCAAGCCCCAGGACTATGTGGTCCTGCTGGACGAGCACGGGAGCATGTACCGTTCCCTGGAATTCGCCTCCTGGCTGGACCGAAAGCTCGCTTCCGGAGGCAAGAATCTGGTGTTCATAATAGGCGGCGCCTATGGCTTTTCCCCCCGCATCTACGCTATTGCACAGGAAAAGATATCCCTTTCGCCGATGACTTTTTCGCACCAGATGGTGCGCACCGTTTTCACAGAGCAGCTCTACCGGGCGTTCACAATCCTGAAGGGGGAACCGTATCACCATGAGTAGGTTTTCGCGCATACGCTCGCTGATGGCCCTCGTGCTCAGCGTTCTTGCCCTCCTGTTGCTTGGCCTGTCTTTCATCGGGCGCCGCGATGTGCCCGACACCCATGCCGCAGCCGCGGAAATGGGCCGCAGAGTTGACTCCAGGCTCGAAATCCTCGACCGCTACATCAGCGCCGCCCTCTCCCAGCCGACGTCGGACTGGATGCTTCTCGACGGGCTTCCCGCCGACATGGTTGTCTACCGCTATTCGGCCGACACCCTTCAGTACTGGGCCCATCAGTTCCCTCTCCGGAACGACGACATCCGCCCGCGCACCCTCGTCCAGAGGCTTGGAGACACCAGGACCGATTTTGCATCTCCGCTCGCTTCCGTGGGCTCCGAGTTCTCGTTCGTGAATTACGGCCCCAAGTGGTATCTGGTGAAATCTGTCCGCTCCGGCGACGCCATCGTAATTGGCGGCCTGGAGATAGTGAATGAGCTCCGTGCAGGCTCCATAAGCGGCGTAAACCGCAGGCTCGGCATGGACGACCATTATTCCGTCCAGCCCATAACCTCCAGCGCCGGCAGCCCCGTGAGCGTGGGCGGTGTGGAAATCTTCCGTCTCGCATCCGAGAACCCGCTACGCCCCTCCAACCGCAACACCCTGCTGCTATGGCTCTCGCTGCTCTTCCTTCTGGCGGCTTCGCTCCTGTATCTGGGCGCCACTCCATCGGCAAAGAGCCTGGGCCTTGTGGCCCTCGTGCAGGTGCTTTCGATAGTTTCCCTGTATATGTACGGCCGGCAGCTTGCCGAGACGTCGCAGATTTTCTCCCCTCTGCTTTATGCCGACGGAGCCTTCCGCTATTCGCTCGGTGCGGTAATACTCGCGAACCTCCTTCTTTCGGTACTGGTGTCGGACTTCTTCATAGTCCGCAGGACAATACTCCGCTCTTTGATGAGGCGGAACAATAAGTGGTTCCTGTGGCTTATGGTGGCAATTCTGCTGGGTGCGATAGTCCTTATCGGCGTTCACCTGCATGTGTCGCTCAGGAGTATCGCAGTGAACTCCAACATAGCCCTGGAGCTGTATAAGGTAAGTCTTCTGAACCGCTATTCGGCTCTCGTATACGTATCCTTCCTACTGCTGGTAATCTGCATCCCCCTGCTGGTGCAGATGGCCGGCCCGCTGCTGCATACGCTCATCGGCCTGCGATACGACGCATTCTCGATGAAGGGGAACATGGCTTTCTCGCTGGTAACGGGCCTTTACTTCGTGCTGGTGACATCCATCCTCGGTTTCCGGAAAGAACAACGGAGGGTGGAAGTGTGGACCAACCGCCTTGCGATGGAAAGGGATGTGTCGCTGGAAATGCAGCTGAGGGCCGTAGAGGGCTCAATCGCCCAGGACCAGCTTCTGGGTGCGGCCGCCCTTCTGGACGGGAACGACGCCATTATCCGCGGCCGCCTGGTGAACCAGTACATGAGCCGCATCTCCCAGGACTACGACATCTCGGTAATCAGCACAAGCAATCCCGCAGCCTTCAGCGACGAGCTGTTCAACGAACGCATACGCACCGGAACCCGCCTCGCGGACGACTCCCATTTCTTCTACTCGATGCTGTCCGGAGCCCGTGCTGCCTATACGGGTGTGTTCTCCTATTATGTCCCGGACGGAGGAACTTCGACTCTGCTGGTTCTGGTGGAATCCAAACAGAACCGTGAAGACCGCGGCTATCTGCGCCTTCTCGGCATATCCGACCCCGGCCATGTGTCGCTGCCTCCGTTCTATTCCTATGCAAAATACGTAGACACCAAACTCACCCGTTACAAGGGCGCGTATCCCTATCCCACCGTATATTCCGGCACTCTCAGGAGGATTGCCGACGGCTGGTGTCATTTCGTGCACGATATATCGGCCGGAGAAACCGTAATCATTTCAAGGCCGCGCACGAACATCACCGACTTCGTGGTGGAGGGCTTTTTCTTCGCCCTTCTGACCTTCGGCCTCCTGCGCCTGATGAGGTTCAGGCGCCGTTCCGGAGCGGCCGGGAAGCGATATTTCCAGACCAGGATATCGATAGTGATTTACGTTTCGCTCACTCTCACTCTGGTCTCCATGGCCGCTTTCAGCGTGTGGTTCGTGTACCGGCGCAATGCCTCCGACATGGAGAGCGTCATGACCTCCCGCATCAATTCCCTTCAGTCCATGCTGCAGGAAAAGCTGCGTCAGGTGGACAGTGAGGAGGCTCTGCGTTCCACAATCGTAAGGGACGCCATGGAGGAAGTGGGCAACGACCTTCGCTGCGACATATCGCTCTTCACTCCGCAGGGCGCCCTCGTGATGAGCACCACGCCCGAGGTTTACGACCGAATGATTCTCGGGCATCGTATAAACGAAACGGCCTACTACAACATAATCCACGAGCACAAGCGCTACCACATGCAGCTTGAACGCTTCGGAAGGCGCAGTTTCTATTCGCTTTCGGCTCCGGTGTTCAACTCCTCCGGCCGGATGGTGGCCCTCGTGACCTCTCCCTTCACGGACATCACCCGCAATCTCACCACCGAGTCAATAATGCACATAGCAACGGTGTTCACCCTATTCCTGCTGCTTCTGCTGATGGCGCGGCTCATCACCTCCGAGGTGATTGGAAGGATGTTCCGCCCCCTGCAGGAGATAGGCCGGAAAATGACCGTTACGAATGTGGACCAGCTGGAAACCATCGAGTACGACCAGGAGGATGAGCTCACCTCCCTTGTGCAGGCCTACAACCGAATGGTCGGCGACCTCCGTTCTTCCTCTGTCCGTCTGGCCCAGGCCGAGCGTGACAAGGCATGGACCGACATGGCCCGCCGCGTGGCCCACGACCTTAAAAATCCTCTCACGCCCATCAAGCTCCAGCTCCAGATGCTCATCCGCATGAAGCAGTCCGGCAATCCGCAGTGGCAGGAGCGCTTCGACGATGTGGCCCGCCCCGTCCTCTATCACGTTGACCTGCTGGCCGATTCCGCCGACCAGTTCTCCACCTTCGCCAAGATGTACGACCAGGCTCCGGAGCGTCTGGACCTCGACGCCCTTCTCCGCGAGGAGGTGTCCCTCTTCGATTCCTGCGACGACGTTGCTCTTGAATACATCGGCCTGGAAGGGGCCATGGTGACGGCTCCGCGCCCGCAGCTCACTCGCGTGGTGGTGAACCTCCTTACCAATGCAATCCAGGCTCTGGACGACGTGAATGGCGAAAAGCGCATCTTCGTAGCCCTTCGCAATTCGGCCGATGACGGCTTCTACGACATCGTCGTGGAGGACAACGGCCCCGGCGTTGACGAGGACAAGCAGGAGAAGATCTTCACCGCCGACTTCACAACCAAGTCGAGCGGCAGCGGGCTGGGCCTTGCTATCTGCAAGCGCATCGTGGAGCACTGCGGTGGCAGCATTTCCTATTCCCGTTCCTTCTCTCTGGGCGGCGCCTGCTTCACCGTGAAATACCCCCGTGCATAAAAATTATTTGCAGGAAAATGCGCAAATAATTATTTTTGTATGCTGTAACGAAAACAATTAACCAAAAATCGATACTTTTTTATGGCAACTACTGCTGATTTTAAAAACGGTCTTTACATCGACTTTAACGGCAAGCCCTGCGTCGTGGTATATTTCCAGCACGTGAAGCCCGGCAAGGGTCCCGCTTTCGTCAAGACCAAGCTCCGCAATCTTGAGAACGGCCGTATCCTGGAGAACACCTTCACCGCCGGTGCAAAGATTGACACCATCACCGTTGAGCGTCGCCCCTACCAGTTCCTCTATGACGACGGCGAAGCTTTCAACTTCATGCACGAAGAAACCTACGAGCAGATTACCCTTCCCCACGATGTGGTAGAGAATGCAGACCTCATGAAGGAAGGCCAGCGCGTGGAAATGATGTATATGACAGAGCCCGAGGAGCGCTGCCTCACCTGCGAACTCCCCACCTATGTAACTCTCGAGGTTACCTACAGCGAGCCCGCAGTTAAGGGTAACACCGCCTCCACTTCCGCCCTTAAGGAAGTCACTCTGGAAACCGGTGCCAAGATCATGGTTCCCCTGTTCATCGAAACCGGAGAAATCATCACCGTCAACACCACAGACCGTTCTTACGGCCAGAGGGTTAAGTAATAACGTTCTTCCCAAACAAAAACGGCACCCCAGAAAGGTGCCGTTTTTTGTTTACCGTGCCTCCAGGACAAATACTGCGGAGGCGTTGGAGCCGTTCAAAACCGGGTTGAAGCCTCCGGACATGAGGAAGTCGCCGGAGAAGCGCTGGGCGTTGCCCCACCAGCAGGAGGAGTCCACGTTCTGCTCCGTTACAAGGTACTTGCGGGAAGGGTCGAGGCCCTGGAGCTTGATCAAGTGCCCGCCGGTGGCGCGGTTCTGATACCTGAGGCAGAACTCGAACACTACGGCCTTGGACTTATCCTCGGACACGTACATGAACGCGTAATAGTCGGTATCGTAAGGAGAAGACAGCCTGTACAGGTCTCCGGTGAACACGACGTCCCTGAAACTCTTGTAGGACTTGATGCAGCGGTCCGCCAGGGCGCGCTCCTGGGCAGTAAGGTTCTTTGGCTGGAGTTCCATGCCAAGCCTGCCGGCGGCGGCCATGTCGAAGCGCATCTTGAGAGGCGTCACATTGCCGCTCTGATGGTTAGGCACCGCGGAAACGTGCGATGCCATGGCGCATGCAGGATAAATCATGGATGTGGCATACTGTATCCTGGAACGGGATATGGCGTCCGTGTTGTCAGAGGTCCAGAACTCGTTGCACCAGCGCATGGCGCCGTAGTCAATGCGCGAGCCGCCGGAAGAGCAGCACTGAACCAGCACGTTGGGGTACTTCTCGCGTATCCTGCGCATCACTGAATACAGCCCCTGGACGTATTCCACGAAGAACCTGTCCTGTTCCGTTCCAAGGTAAGGGCTGCCGAAGGAATATACCGGGCGGTTGCAGTCCCACTTTATGTAGTCTATTCCCGGCGCCAGCTGCATGGTCCTGTCAAAAATGCCGAACACGAAGTCCTGCACGTCCGGATTGGCAAGGTCAAGCACCCACTGCCAGCGGGCCTCGTACAGAGCGCGGCCGGGGCTCTGCACCACCCATTCCGGATGCTTCTCCGCCAGTTCGGACACCTGTGAAACCATCTCCGGCTCTATCCAGATGCCGAACTTGAGGCCTTTCCCGTGCGCGTAGGAAGCCAGATAGTCGATTCCCTCCGGGATCTTGTCCGTGCACAGCTCCCAGTCTCCCAGGGACGACCGGTCCGAGTTGCGCGGATACTTGGTCCCGAACCAGCCATCGTCAAGGACGAACATTTCCAGGCCCATGGCGGCGGCATCGTCAATCATGCCCGTGAGGGTGGGGGTGGTGAAGGTGAAGTAGGCGCCTTCCCAGCTGTTGAGGAGGGTGGGGTTCACCGTTCCTCCGTTGTAGATGCCGTATTTCCGCGCCCAGCGGTGGAGGTTACGGGATGCGCCGCCGGCACCACAGGCACTCCAGGTCCAGATCATCTCCGGGGTTACGAAGGTTTTTCCTGCTGGCAGGGGATAGGCCGATGCAAACGGCGAAATGCCTCCCAGGACGTTCACCAGGCCGGTTTCGTCCCTCTCGAAGGACAGGCGGAAATTGCCGCTCCAGGCAAGTGCGCCGGCAACTACTTCGCCGGAGGTTTCGCTGAATTCCCCGGCGTTCAGGGACACCAGGAACGACGGATTCTCCGTCTGGGTGGTCTGCGTCCCGCGCCTGCTCTCGATGACCTTGGTCCCAAAGTCCAGCAGCTCCCGGGAGGTCTGCATCTCATATGCCCAACCCCCGTGGAAGTGCGTCAGGAGGTATTTATCGGCCTCCAGGGTAAGTGATGCCGATGCCGCCTCCAGCGCAAGCCGGTAGTCAAAAT